>DZCQ01000028.1 GCA_022730285.1 Flavobacterium psychrophilum | reverse complement strand
AAATAAAATGGGAGTAGGTAGTTTTTTTAGTAATTTATTTGGATCTAAAAAAGTAGATCAAATAGTAAATCAAGTAAGTGATTTTGCAGATGATACAATTGCAAAAGCAAAGGAAACCGCAACACCTATAATGGATCAAGTAAGCGATTTTGCAGACGATGCAATTGCAAAAGTAAAAGAAACCGCTGCACCAATTATAGATAAAGCAGAAGAAATGGCCGCAGAATACGTGCCACAAGCAAAAGAAACTATCCATAATGTGGTGGATAGTGTTACAGAAAAAACAGAAACCTTATTAGACAAAGCGGAGGAAATGGCTATTAATGTAGTTGAAACTGTAAAGAAAAAGACTTCCGATTTAGTATCCGATAGTCCAGAAGTTATTGCAGAAGAGAAAGAAGAGTTAGATTTAGAGCAATGAAATTTACTTAGAGGTAGTAAGCATAAAATCTTTTAGATAAAATGGTTCAAAATAAGCGACACTTTTAAAGTCGCTTTTTTTGAACCTATCAAATGCTATTTCACTCATTTCAGATGCAGATGGATACAAAATATTTTCGTGGTAAATAAACTTTTTATCCGTTAAAACATTTTTACATTTTAAAGCCCCATCTCCAAAAACATGAATTTGTTTCTTAATGCTTAAAAATGAGTTCTCATCAATAATCAAAGCACTTACAGCTTGAATATTCTGCCACTTATTGTCATAAATCCCAGTATAACATTCCATACGTCTTGCATCGAGCATTGGTACTAAAACTCCGTTTTCAATGTTTAATTTTTTGGCTAAAATAAGTAAGCTATCTATAGCAATTAAAGGAATATTCAATGCAAAACACAATCCTTTTGCCGCAGAAACCCCAATACGCAAACCTGTATAAGAACCTGGACCTTGCCCAACAGCAATTGCGTGTAAATCAGAAAAATTCAAGTTGTTTTTTTGTAAAATTTCTTGAATAAAAATGTGCAATTTTTCTGCATGAGAATATCCTAATTCCGAAATTTCTAAGCAATCGATGGTAATTCCGTTTACAGATAATGCTACAGAGCAATTTTTAGTAGAAGTTTCAATACTTAAAATAGAAGCCATCTTAAAATACAGTAAGTTCTTGTCCATCAAAACTAGCAAATACCATTGTAGGGTGCGAATCTAAATGATACATATTTCCTTCAGAATCTATTGCTATTGCTCCAGCAAAACCATCATACTCTTTTAATTCGGCAAATGTTTTAGCAAAGGCATCAGGTAAAGAAAATCCATCGGTTACTCTTGTTACAATTTTAGTGGCAGTTGCATTGCTTACAATATCTTCTCCAACTCCTGTTAAGCTAACCCCACAATACTCGTTTGCATAATTCCCTGCAACAGTTGCCGAATCTGATATGCGTCCTGGCATTTCAAAACCCTTGCCACCCGTTGAAGTAGCTGCAGCAACATTCCCGTTTTTATCTAGTGCAACACAACCAACAGTTCCTTTTCTTGTCGATTCTAGTTTGGCTTCATACTCCATAATTCTTTGGGGAATTTTAGTAGAAAATTTTTCAAAACCATGTTCTCTTGCAAAATTAGTTGCTCCACTACCTCCTAAAATTCTATCCTCAAACTGCATTAATTCTGTAGCTACTAAAATAGGGTTTTTAACATCTTGTATATTAATAACCCCACTCATTTTTTTAGACTTTCCGTCCATCAGAGCTGCACTCATACGAATTACACCATCACTTTGAATCTGAGAACCAATTCCAGCATTAAATAAAGGATTGTCTTCTAACAAACTAACCGCAAATGCAACTGTTTCGAGAGCAGAATGTGTTTGTAAAAAAGTAAAAGAATTTGTAACAATATTCTTTAAGGCTTCTTGTTTTGCAATTTTAGTTTCTAAGTTGGTAGCAGATTCCGAAAAAAAACCACCGTGTATTATTATTTTCATTTAAAGTAAATAAGCTAAAGATAAAAAAGGTAGTATTACACATATTGTGAATCATGAATAGTCATTTTGAAGGAATCTAAACTAAAAGTATCATATTTACTCATTACATGTGTTACAAGATGAGAAATGGAAATAGGTTGCCCCATTTCAATTTGAGTTAAATTAGTATCCTTAATTTCCCTACCATCTACTAGGATAACAAGTCCTGAGCCTATTGCCTCCATTTCACGCCCTTTTTTGATAAGCAAACCAGTATCTTCTCCTAAACCTATTCCAAGTACTTTTGGATTTCCCACTACTGCCTGAAAAAGTCTTCCTATCCTACCACGTTGCACAAAATGAGTATCTATGATTACATCATCTATTAGTCCCAAACCTGAAGTTATTTTAACCTCTCCTTTTAACAATGCCTCACTACTACTCCCTTGGTAAATCATATTATTAGAAGCCGCAGCCGCACCAGCAGAAGTACCTGCGTAAATAAAATTCTCGTTTTTATATTTTTGTAATAAAATCTCATGAAAAGGAGTTCCTCCTAAAATAGAGGTCAAACGCAATTGATCCCCACCTGTAAACATTACCACATCGGCAAGTTCTAATCTTTCTAAAACATTTGGATCGCTTGCCTGCTCTCTTTTTTCAATATTTAAAACAGAAACATTAACAGCTCCTAAATAATTTAAAGCTTTTACATATTCTGGACCTATTTCGTTTGGAATTTTAGATGCTGTGGTAATTATTTCAATCCTTGAATCTAATTTATATCTAGATTCATCAATAATTCTTTTTAAAATCCCTGTTTCAAAAAAATTCAAATTTTGAGCAACATTTTTATCTAAATCCGTTTCTGTAAAACTACCTTTATCAACTGCTCCACCAATAATTATTAATTTTCCATGTATATTCATTCGGTAAAAATAAATAATTTTTAAAACATATCAAAAAGTATTTTTTTTGAAGCCAATCATTGTGTAATTTTATAAAAATTGCACCTGCTATTCGTTACAATTTTTTCTTTCTTAAAAAAGCAAGAAAAAGATTTTCACTACTATCAGGGCTAGAATCAAAAATATTTCCATTTTTAAACTTTTAAACAAAAAAAGAAAGAAAAAATTGGATAAGTAATTAAAAAAAACTATTTTAGTTGCATAAAAAAAAGATAATTAACAAATTTAATACAAACATTATTAATTTCTAATTAACAAACAACTATAGGTTTATCAAAATAAAATAAAAACCCTACATTACATGAAAATTCTTAAAATACAAGCCCTAAGAGGACCGAATATATGGAGCGTACAACGCAAAAAGCTAATTCAAATGCGATTGGATTTAGAAGAAATGGAGCAATTTCCAACGAATAAAATAGATGGCTTTCGAGAGCGAATAGAAGAAATGTTTCCGTCTATGATAGAGCATCGTTGCTCTGAGGGTTGCAGAGGTGGCTTTTTTTCCAGAATAGAAAGAGGTACTTGGATGGGACACGTAATAGAGCATATTGCACTAGAAATACAGACACTAGCTGGAATGGAAACCGGATTTGGACGTACTCGCGAAACTAAAACATTAGGTACCTACAATGTCGTTTTTAGCTACATAGAAGAAACCGTGGGGTTATTTGCTGCCGAAAGTGCCGTTGCAATTGCCGAAGCATTAATTAGTGGAACTCCCTACAATTTAGAAAATGATATCCAAAAAATGAAAGAGATTAGGGAACGAGTAAGACTCGGACCATCTACCGGGAGTATTGTTGAGGAAGCAGTTGCTAGAGATATTCCTTGGATTAGGCTTGGCACAAACTCTTTAGTACAACTTGGATACGGAATTAACCAAATGCGCTTTCAAGCAACAATTACTTGTAAAACCAGCAATATAGCAGTTGATATTGCTTGCAATAAAGAACAAACAAAAAAAATGCTAGAACAAGCATCTATCCCCGTTGCAAGTGGCGGAATATGTGTAGATGAAGAAGATCTAGAAGCAGTAATTAAAAAAATTGGATATCCCATTGTACTCAAACCCTTAGACGGGAACCACGGAAAAGGTGCTTCTATCAATGTAAAAACATGGGAAGATGCCTGTCAAGGCTTAGAATTTGCTAAAAGTTACAGCAGACGTGTTATTGTAGAAAAATTTATAACAGGCTTCGATTTTAGAGTCTTATTAATAGACAATAAGTTAGTTGCTGCCGCAAAAAGAGAACCTGCTCATATAAAAGGAGATGGGAAACAAACTATTGAACAGCTAATCATCGAAACAAACAAAGACCCAAAAAGAGGCTATGGACATGAAAACGTTCTAACACAAATAGACATCGATAGAGACACTACGGACTTATTGGAAAAACTACAATATACACTACAAACTATACCTAACAAAGGAGAAGTTGTATATTTAAAATCTACCGCGAATTTAAGCACAGGTGGCACTTCTGTAGATGTAACAGACTTAATGCACCCCGAAAATATATTTCTTTGTGAACGTATATCACGCGTTATTGGGCTAGACATTTGTGGGGTAGATATAATGGCCGAAAACTTAACACAACCATTAAAAGAAAATGGAGGTTGCATATTAGAAGTAAACGCAGCACCTGGATTTAGAATGCACCTAGCTCCATCTGAAGGATTACCTCGAAACGTTGCTGCACCAGTAATAGATATGCTCTATCCACCAGGGAAACCAAGTCGAATTCCAATAATAGCAGTAACTGGAACTAACGGAAAAACCACGACCACTAGACTAATTGCACATATTGTAAAAAATAATGGCTACAAAGTTGGTTTTACCACCTCCGATGGAATATACATACAAAACCACATGATGGAAAAAGGAGATACCACAGGTCCAATATCTGCTGAATATGTTTTAAAAGATCCAACAGTAGAGTTTGCCATTTTAGAAACTGCAAGAGGAGGCATACTCAGGGCTGGACTGGGCTTTAGCCAATGCGACATAGGTATTGTTACAAATATCCAAGAAGACCACTTAGGCTTAGCAGACATCCATACATTAGAGGATCTTGCCAGAGTAAAAGCAACCGTAATACGCAGTATCAAAAAAGATGGTTGGGCAATTTTAAATGCTGAAGATTCTCAATGTATTAAAATGGCAAACGACTTAAAATGCAATGTGGCCTATTTTAGCATGACCGAAGACAATACAATAGTTCAAAAATTCGCAAAAGAAGGAAAAATTGTCGCTGTATATGAAAACGGCTTTATAACCATCAAAAAAGGAGAATGGAAAATTAGAATAGAAAGAGTAACACACGTTCCTCTGACACTTGGAGGAAAAGCTAAATTTATGATTGCAAATGTTTTAGCAGCCACACTAGCAGCTTATTTACAAGGATTTAAAACCGATGACATCAGCCTCTCATTACAAACATTTATTCCTAGTGCAGCACAAACTCCAGGGAGAATGAATATTTTTGAATTTAAAAAATTTAAAGTTCTAATAGATTTTGCTCATAATCCTGCTGGATATCGTGGTATAGAAGAATATTTAAGCAGTGTAGAAGCAACTAAAAAAATTGGAATAATTTCTGGTGTAGGCGATCGTAGAGACGAAGATATTAAAGAATGTGGGCTTATTGCAGGACGAATGTTTGACCATATTATCATCCGCCAGGAAAAATATTTGAGAGGAAGAACAGAAGAAGAAATAATTAATTTAATTACCTCAGGAATAGAAGAAGCTAACAAAGAGGTAAAATATGAAATTATTCCTAAAGAAACCGAAGCAATAAAACATGCCATTTCAAACGCTGAAAATGGAAGTTTTATAACGGCTTTAAGCGATGTAGTAACCAATGCAATAACCATAGTCCAAGATTATTTAGATAAAGAAAACGAACAAGTTTAAATAAAAATTAACAAAAGAGTTGCATGCAAAAACAACTCTTTTGTTATATATTTGCGTAAATAATTATCTCTCATGTATAAGAAAATAATGCTTTTAACAATGCTTGCCTTCACTCTTACAAGCGTTGCACAATCTAAAAAAATATCGCTAGAAGAATCTGTAATGCAACAAGGTCGTAAATTTGGAGCAGACAGACTCTCTGGTTTTCAGTGGATGCCAAATACTAACAAATACGTTTATTATACAGATGGTTGGTCTCGAATGATGACTGCTAATACTAGCAACAACAAAGTAGAAGAATTAACCTCTGTCAATCAAATAAACAATGTACTTGGTACAAAATTAAGACATTTATTTGGCACAAAATGGGAAAATGATAATACCATAATTGTGAATGATGGTGCAAAATTTTATACCTTTAATACAACCAGTAAAACAGGGAAATTACTCTTAGAAGTTCCTGAAAATGTCGAAAATACTACCTTAAGTCCTTCTAATAAAGAAATTGCATTTACACAAGAAAACAATCTTTTTTATACAAATAGCACAAACAAATTAATTGCTGTTACAGAAAATAAGGACAAAAATATTGTATCCGGGCAAACTATTTCCAGAAGTGAATTTGGAATTTCTGGTGGAATATTCTGGTCTCCAAATTGCAACTTAATTGCTTATTATCAAAAAGACGAAACCAATGTAGCAGATTATCCTTTGCTAGATAGTAACGAAACACCAGGAAAATTAGTTTCTATCAAATATCCAATGATTGGACAGCCGTCTGAACACGTGAGAGTAGGAATATATAACATAAGCACTAGAAAAACCATATTTATTTCCCCGAAAAGTGGAAAATTAGAGGATTATATGACTAATCTTTCTTGGACTCCAGATTCTAAATTAGTAATAATAGCCGAATTAAATAGAGAACAAAATGAGATGAGTTTAAATGTTTACGATGCAAATTCCGGAGCATTTATAAAAACCATTTTAACCGAAAAAAATTCTAAATGGGTAGAGCCAGAGCACGCAGCATTTTTTCCAAATAAAAATAAAAATAATTTTGTTTGGTTTAGTGAGAAAAATGGTTTTCAAAACCTATACTACTACTCCATCGATGGAAAATTAATTAAACAACTAACCAATAATAGCTTTCCAGCTCGAGAAATAATTGGCACAAATAATTCTGGCACCGAAATATATTTTTCTGCAACTGGTAATAACCCAACCAATATGCTTGCTTATAAAGTAGATTTAAATGGAAAACAAAAAGTAATAACACCAGATAATGGAGTACATAACCTTGTTGCTTCTTCCGATGGAAATTTCTTTTTTGACGAATATTCTAACCATTCCGTTCCTTCAAAATCTATTTTACTAAACAAAAAATTATTGGTGCAGAGTGTTCTTCTAGAAAGTAAAAACAAATTTGAAGGATACGAGATAGGAACTTCGGAAATAAAAACTATCAAAGCAGCAGATGGCACAACAGATTTATACACCCGTTTAATCAAACCAAGCAATTTTGATTCTACTAAAAAATATCCAGTTTTAGTATATGTTTATGGTGGTCCACACGCACAACTAATTACAAATTCCTACTTAGATGGAGCAAACTTATGGATGTTTTGGCTGGCAGAACAAGGATATTTAGTCTATACAATAGATAATAGAGGTTCTGATAATAGAGGGTTTGCCTTCGAAAGTGTAATTCATCAAAAATTAGGTGAAAATGAAATGGAAGATCAAATAAAAGGGGTAGATTATTTAAAAACACTTCCTTATGTTGATTCAAATAGACTAGCAATACATGGCTGGAGTTTTGGAGGATTTATGACCGTTTCCATGATGCTTCGTAAACCAGATGTTTTTAAAGTTGGTGTAGCTGGTGGCCCTGTAACTGATTGGAAATACTACGAAATTATGTACGGAGAACGCTATATGGACACTCCAACCGAAAATAAAAAAGGATTTGAAGATAATAGCACTTTAAACTATGTTAAAAATCTACAAGGAAAATTGTTGCTAATACATGGAACTAGCGATGATGTAGTAGTTATGCAAAACAATATGGCTCTTATTAAAAAATTTATAGAGGAAGGTGTGCAAGTAGATTTTTTTGCATATCCAATGCACAAACATAATGTAACAGGAAAAGATAGAGTGCATTTAATGACAAAAGTATTAGACTATATTATTAACAATAATAAATAATGTTATTGATGAAAAACATTTTAATAGCCCCATCAATACTCGCAGCAGATTTCGCAAATTTGCAAAGAGATGTAGAAATGATTAATCAGTCGGAAGCAGATTGGTTTCATATAGACATTATGGACGGCGTTTTTGTACCTAATATTTCTTTCGGAATGCCAGTACTTGAAGCAATTTCAAAGCATGCAAAAAAAACTATTGATGTGCATTTAATGATTGTAAATCCCGATCAATACATCAAAAATTTCGCGAATTTAGGAGCAAATATACTAACCGTTCATTACGAAGCTTGCACACATTTACATAGAACATTGCAAGAAATAAAAGCTACTGGAATGCAAGCAGGAGTTGCCTTAAACCCTCACACACCAATACATTTATTGGAAGATATAATAAAAGATATTGACTTGGTTTGTATAATGAGTGTCAATCCAGGTTTTGGAGGTCAATCTTTTATAGAAAACACATACAAAAAGGTAGAAGCATTAAAAAAACTAATTACATCCAAAAACTCGAATACTTTAATTGAAGTTGATGGTGGTGTAACCAATAAAAATTACAAGCAATTAGTGAATGCAGGGGCAGATGTTCTTGTTGCTGGAAGTTTTGTTTTCAATTCAGTCAATCCGAAACAAACCATTCATGAATTACACCAAATAGATTAACTCTTTATCTTTTTTAAAGATTTTTGCTGTGATAAAAAATGGAGTAACAAGTGAGTTCAATAATGTCTATCCTATTTTTTTAGGAAAATTTTAGACTAATTTTTTAACGGCATTCATTGTTTTTTCAAAATGTGCCGATGCATCTAAACTATTGAATACCATTTGTACAATTCCTTTTTTATCCACAACATAAGTAACTCTGCCTGGTAATAAGCCCAATAAACTACTAGGAACGCCAAAAAGATTTCGTAATGATTTGTCTTCATCAGATAATAAAATATAAGGCAACTGATGATTTTGGGTGAATTTTTTATGAGACCAAACACTATCCCCACTAATACCTATCACTTCTACACCCATCTCTTTAAAATCTTCATTTTTATCTCTAAAAAAACATGCTTGCTTTGTACAACCTGGCGTTTCGTCTTTTGGGTAAAAATATATTACCAACACTTTTTTATACAATACAGATTGCACATAAAAATCGTTCCCATTTTGATCTTTCCCACCAAATAGTGGCAAGGCATCTCCTACTTTTATTTCTTTCATTATTTTCCTGAATAGCTTACAAAATTACGTGGTGTTTCGTATAATATCACCTCTATGCTTTTGTCATTAGCAATTCGTTTTCTAATTTTATTCCAAATAACTACCACTATATTTTCGGCAGTTGGAATTAAATTTTGAAATTCTATTACATCTAAATTGAGGTTTTTGTGATCAAAGGACACTTCAACTTCTTCATAAATAATATCAGCGAGGATTTTAATATCGATTACATAACCAGTAATTGGGTCAATATTGCCTGTTACACTAACAATAAGTTCGTAATTGTGACCATGAAAATTGTAATTATTGCATTTACCATACACTTTATCATTTTCAGATTCAGTCCAATCTGCTCTATACAGTCTGTGTGCAGCATTAAAATGTGCTTTTCTACTAACAGTAACTTTCATATATTAGATTATTTTTTTAACGATGTAAAATAGTATTTAACTAAATAATATGGTCTTCAATAAAGTGATTAAAATGCTCAAAAATAATTTTAAACCATATAGTGTATAACTCTGGATTTAGAGAAATATCATTTTTAACTTCAGCAACTGAAAGCCACTTCCAACTTTCTACTTCTTCGGTGTTAATAATAGGACTATCATTGTAATAGCCAATCAGCACATGGTCTAATTCGTGCTCTGTCAATCCATTATCAAAAGGTGCTTTATAAATAAAATTAAATATTTCTGTTAATGGTGTTGCAAAACCCATTTCTTCTTGTAACCTTCTAATACTTGCATCTATGGTGGTTTCTCCTTTTCGCTGATGACTACAACAAGTATTTGTCCAAAGCAATGGAGAATGGTATTTATGACCAGCTCGCTGCTGTAACATTATTTCTTTTTTATCATTAAGAATAAAAACAGAAAATGCACGATGTAAAATACCTTTTTCATGAGCCTCCAGCTTTGGCATAAAGCCAACTATCTCATCATCTGTGTTAACCAAAATTACATGTTCTTCTTGCATAAAATACATTTGAGCTGTAAAATTACTAAAAAAAAAGATACTTTTTAAGACATTGAAAAATCTAAGATATATTTAACGAATGTTCATCTACATGCAAATTATAAAACCATGAAAAAGTATGTTTAAGAATTTGGAATACACCAGTATCATGAATCAGAAGAAAAAAAATGAACAAGAAATTTGATTAAAAAAACTATTTTGAATTGTAGTATCTTTCTTCTATTCTTACAATATCTTTAATAGAATTTTTAGCCCATTGCAATCTTTTTTCAAGTATTTCTAACTCGGACAACTGCCATTTAACTTCTGAATTTCTGAGGCGTTGGGTTAAGTTCTGAATAATTATTGCTGCAGATACCGAAATATTCAAACTTTCAGTGAATCCAACCATTGGAATTTTTAAAAATCCATCTGCATTTTTTATGATTTCGTCCGAAACACCATCTCTTTCTGTTCCAAAAAACAAGGCACTTGGCTTAGAAATATCAAAATCGTCTAGCAAGCAATCATTTTCATGAGGAGTGGTTGCAATAATTTGATAACCCTTATTTTTTAAAGTTTCTACACATTTTTTTGTAGATTCAAAAGTAGCAATATCTACCCATTTTTGGGAACCCATTGCAATTTCCTTATCTATTTTTTTTCCAAATTTTTGTTCAATAATGTGAAGTTCCTGAATACCAAAAACTTCACAACTTCGCATCACAGCACTAGTATTATGCATTTGAAAAACATCTTCTACAACCACTGTAAAATGCTTGGTTCTATCTTTTAAAACATTCAAAAAATTAGTCTGTCGTTGTGGTGTAATTATGTTTTCGAGATACGATAAATAATCTAAATCAACCATTTTTTTTAAATTCTAGGTAAATTTACAAAAAATAGAATGATTATCTAAAACCAAACGCCTTTTTTGTGGATATATTTTTCAGTAAAAAAGGATAATACTACCAAATAATACTTATTTTAGCACTTTATAAACACACACAAAATGCCACTTACAGAACTTACAGCTATTTCGCCAATTGATGGGAGATACCGACAAAAAACGAAGCAATTAGCACCTTATTTTTCAGAAGAAGCCTTAATAAAATACAGAGTATTTGTAGAAATTGAATACTTTATTGCACTTTGCGAAATTCCACTTCCACAGCTGGCAACTATCAATAATTCTGTTTTTGAAAAATTGCGAAAAATTTATCAGGATTTTGATACTAATAATGCTTTGTGGATAAAAAACACAGAAAAAACAACCAATCATGATGTAAAAGCCGTAGAATACTTTGTCAAAAATGTATTTGAAAATTTAAATCTATCCGAATATAAAGAGTTTATTCACTTCGGATTAACCTCGCAAGACATAAATAATACAGCAATTCCATTGTCCACAAAACAAGCTTTTGAAAATGTATATCTTCCCAGTTTAATAGCTTTAATTTCTAAATTAAAAGACTTAGCAACAGAATGGAAAGAAGTGCCAATGCTAGCAAGAACACATGGACAACCAGCATCTCCAACACGATTAGGAAAAGAGATAAACGTTTTTGTAGAGCGTCTTGAAGAACAAATGCGATTATTGTTTATGGTGCCATTTGCCGCAAAATTTGGTGGAGCAACTGGTAATTTTAATGCACATTTTATAGCATATCCAGGTATAGATTGGAAAAAATTTGGTGCAAAATTTGTAGAAACAACACTAGGATTACAACATTCATTCCCAACTACCCAAATTGAACATTACGACCATTTTGGAGCTTTTTTTGACACGCTAAAAAGAATTAATACCATTATAATTGACTTAGATAGAGATTTTTGGACGTATGTCTCAATGGATTATTTTAAACAAAAAATAAAAGTAGGAGAAATAGGTTCATCGGCAATGCCACATAAGGTAAATCCGATAGATTTTGAAAATTCTGAAGGAAATCTTGGAATTGCTAATGCTCTTTTTGAACATTTTTCAGCCAAACTCCCAATTTCGAGACTGCAACGAGACTTAACAGACAGTACTGTTTTAAGAAACATTGGTGTTCCAATAGCACATACAATACTTGCATTTGAAGCTACTCTTAAAGGACTTGACAAATTAGTTTTGCATTCTTCCAAAATAGAAGAAGATTTAGAAAAAAACTGGGTAGTAGTAGCCGAGGCAATTCAGACCATTTTACGTAGAGAAGCTTATCCTAATCCTTATGAAGCTTTAAAAGAACTAACAAGAACAAATACTTTTATAAACAAAGAAGCAATTCATCATTTTATAAACAATCTTGCTGTATCTGAAAAAATAAAAGAAGAATTGTTGCAAATTTCTCCATTTAACTACCTTGGAGTTTAGGTAATATTTCTTGCAATTTTGTACTTAAATTTTAAAATTAAGATAAAAATTATTTTCGTTTATATGATCAATGGCATTTCTGGGCAATTTGTTTGCATAAATATAGCCTACATCAATTTTTAACTTTTTTACTCCTTGTAAGGATAAATTTATAAAAACTCTATTGTGATCAAAAATATATTTATTACTTGGAATATTAATTGTATTTAAAAATATTTCATTTCCAATAGTGGTATTAATATTTTTATTAAAATCATATTTTGCACCAATCCTTGTTCGAAATCGCAATCCGTTTGGTACTGTTTCATATAAGCGATACTCTAATAATGCTCGGCTTGAAATAGAAACATTTTTTGTTAATTTATTTTGATATTCTTCTCCAAATGTTATCCTATATTCATTGCTAGAAATACCAGAATCACTTGCTTTTTGAATAATCTTGTAATTAGAAAAATAAGCTATTGGCGAAAAAATAATGGCGAAATTTTCTTTTTTAGTTAAATAGAACCAAGGTCTTATTGCAATGATCAAATTTTTATCGAACGGATTATTTTTGTTAAAATCATTTTGTCTTCTATGATTAAGCTCCACATCAGCTACAATATTATTTTTAGAATAGGCATTTATAGTTAATCTAAACCATGCATTATTATGAGTTTCTTGAGCACTTACAAGGGAAATTACTGAAAAACTAAAAAATAACAGAAAATAGGTTTTCAAAAAAATTAAAAATTAAAGTTAATTATAAAGTTAATATTACTTAAATTTACTTTATTGAAAATATAACTTTTGTTATTATAAACTTCTCCATCAAGAAATTTATGTACATATAAAAAATGGGCATCAAATCCTCTTAAAAATCCTGAAAAAGTATAGCTTAAATCAAAATTTGTTTGGTAGTAAGATGGCATTCCGTACTTATTTAATCGAAAGTCTTTTACATCAGGCATTTTGTAATAGCCAGCTCCAAGATAAGATTTGAATGTTTTTTTCTTATTATTGTAACTAAATTTTGTCATAAACGCAGTAACATCTCCATATCCTTCATTGCGTTCTCTTGGTAAAAAGGTATAAAAAGGTTCTCTCCCCCACTCTCGAGGCATTAAGTAACGTCCTTTGGCAGTAATTCTATTAAAGTTTGTACTTATTTCTAGCTGTTTATTTTTCCATGCTAGTTTACCACCAAAGGTTTCGGCAGTAGCATTTTTATCAAAATAGGTTTTGTGTGGATCTATATTTCCACCATTATTTAGTGGAGATTGATATATTGTTTGAAAACCAAATAATAAATTTGACTCTTTGGATACCGGTAATTTATAATCTAATTGAGTCAAAAATGTGTTGAAAATGTTTTCTACAAACTGATTCCAAAGTAGAATTTTAAGATTTTTTAAAGACTCATTCTCAACACCAAACACAAATATTCCAGAACTTTTTAAATTATTTAAATAATCTGATTTTGTTCCATCAGTATTAACTCCCATAGGATTTATACCAATAGACTCTTCCACTCGATAATATCTAATTGTGCTTCTCGGAGACATTGCATATAAGTAGCCTAAATCTACTTTAGTGTTTTTTATTTCTTTAAAATTGATCCAAACACCCTCTACTTCAGATGGTCTCATTCTACCATCTTGGAGGTTAAGGAAGGAGTTGTTTAGCAATTGTTTTCCAATTATTATGGAAGATTTTTTATAATTATATTTCAGGTAAAGTTCCTCTAATCTACTTAAATTAGTTTTTTCGGCTGGGTTTTGAATATCAAATAAGGCAACTTCATATCTGTTAGATTGATTTGTAATTGGGTCTTTTTCTAAAAAGTTAGAAGATCCAATATTATAAACATAATAACCACTAACTCCAAATTGAAAATGATGAAACGGAGCAGTTTCAAATCTTACTCCACCACCAATAGCATTCGCATAATAATCTTTTAAATCGCCTTGATTAATAGTATGCATATTAAAATATCTAAAATGCCCATTAAATGTACCTTTCTCAAAGGCATTCAAGATTGAAGTTGAATCAATTATTTCTTTATTCTTTTCTTTCCATATAGTTGGATTTTCGGAAATTTCTTGATGCTGAGAAAAAACAGCGATAGAATTTAAAACAAGAGAAACAATTAGATATATATAATTTTTCATCGATATATTTTTTGCAAATTTATATTTTTGTAAAATAAGTATATGTAACTTTTATCACACTTGATGGTACAAAAAAGGCGAATGTTAAACATTCGCCTTTAAAATTCTATAAAAAAAGATTATCTAAATGTATAATCTACACCTGTAACTTGTGTTAATAGTGTTTCTGGAGCATCTAAAATAATTGCATTTTTTTGTGGTGTTGGTGTAACAGGAGAATTTTGTTTTAAATACTCTTTCATTACACTATGTAGTGTAGCTGTTGTGTTTTTTGCATCTACAACACCTTTCATTCTACAAAGCATATCCACAGGATCTCCATCACGCTCGCATGCCATTACGCTATATAGAGTATCATCTTGCATTGGTACACCTTTCACAGTTACTTCTTGTACTCTTTCTCCATCTGGGGCAAAAGCTTTAAATTTAACTTTCATTCCTTTAAATTTTACAACCCAACCTCCAAATCTTTTTGAAGCATCTTTAGCAAAAACATTGTTGAGTTCTTTTTCTAACCAATTTTTAAGTTGCTTTCCAGTAACTTTTGCGGTTCTTACAGTGCTATCTACAGGTAACATATCATAAATAAAACCGTTAGTTATTGCAATATTTCCCGTTTTATCTTTTGTAGCTAGTGGCGGACAGAATCTAAATCCGTTTGATAAGTTAATATCTACCTCTGGAAATTTCCAGTTTAAAGCATTAAGAATCATGGTATCAATAGGGTTTTCTACCACAAAATAACGATACAATGGAATAGTACTATATCCTACAATTTCGTTTATATTTTTTTGATATACAGCTTCTTTTTCGTTTAGTAATTTTTGTACAGCCAAATCTGGTTTTATTTGAGGGGAATTAACTTCTAATAATTCATATTTATCCGCAATAACTTTTCCGTTTTGAACCGTTAAATCTAATTTTCCGATAAAAGAACCAAATGCACCAGGTTCTACTACTTTAGAATATTTACAAACAATAGGTTTACGAACTCTTTCGTGCGTATCGCCACCTAAGATATAATCAACTCCTTCACACTCTGGCATATTAGCCAATGCAATTTGTTGCGATAAACCAAGGTGAGCAGTAAGAAGTACATAACTACATTGCTCCTGATTTCTTAAAACATCTACATAATGAGCTAAGTTTTCTTCAGGTTTTGTATAAAGAATCCCTTTGCTATAAACAGGACTTTGTCTGATTGGCACTAAAGGATCTGTATATCCTAAGAAACCAATTTTTGTACCTGCCACATTCCAAACCTGATAGGGTTGAAAAATAAGTTCTCCACGCTTTCCATCACCTAAATCATGGTACATATTGGTACAAATTTTTGGAGCGTCTAAAGCACCCAAAAGAGTTTGCATTTTCTTTTTACCATAAATAACCTCCCAGTTACCAGGCAAATACAAATCATAGTTTAAAGAATCTAAAATTGGAACAAAAGCTTCACCAGTAGTTTTAACACTCAATTCACTCCCTTGAAACATGTCTCCAGTATCAATAACATAAGTGTTTGGGTTTTTCTTTTTCAAATCTTTAAGCATCGTAGCCATGTGAGCATATCCTCCTGCCTTACGAAAAACAGCTTTATCATTTTCCCAAAATAATTCATCGTGAGGATAAATTTGGCAATGCACATCGGTTGTTTGAAGGATGGAGATTGTAACAGGTAAGCTTAAATCTTGGACAGCATTATCTGTTATTTTTTCATTTTCATCAAAAGAATTATTGTTGTTTGCTAATCCAGATAAAGGAGCTAATACAGTAGCACCTATACCTAATGTACCAATTGATTTGATAAAATTTCTACGGTTTTTACTAGATTCCATTTTTAATTAATTATTTGTGTTATAGTTTATATGATATACCTAGCATAACCATGCTAGTGTCCATTTTGTAAGAAACTTGGCTACCAGGTATAGCTCCTAAAGGATTTGAACCACTAGCCAACATTGGGTTATACAATGGACCTTCAGTACTTCCGTCACTTTTAGCCATATGATAAACTCCATTAATAGTAATTTTGTCAGAAAATTCATATCCTAAACCTAATTGGTAGGCATTTTGAATTACTGCAGTTGCTGATGTAGAGAAAAATGCAAGTTCGTCTTTAATTGGATTTGTATTAAATGTATATCCTAAACGAATTGGTAATTTTTTAACCCCTTTGTACTGAATACCCATAGATAAAATTTGCATATCTTTCCAACCAAATCCTTTTACAGATCCAGTAGGGTTCCATCCATACTCATTAAATCCTTCTGTTCCAGAATACTCTACATTTCTAAAATCAAAAGCTAAATCGAATTTACTAGTTGAATAACCAATACCCGCAGAGAAAATTGCTGGAAAATTCATTTTGAAAGAATTTTCAGATGTTGTATTATCTAAGTAAGTATTTTGAAATTTAAAATCAGAAAATTTTTGTTCTGTTTTATAACTAGCACCTAATTTAAAGCCTTGCTCGTTTTGAAAAAAGATACCTATTTGACCTCCAAAACCAGTTGCTGTAGCATTGTTTGTAGAAGGATAACCAGCCATAGTTGGGTTTGCAGTTGGGTTTGGTTTTAACTCTAATGTTGCAAAATTAAAGTTTGGCGAAAGACCAATAGAAACTGTTTTAGAAACTTTGTAAGCATACGATATTCCCGTTTGCAACATAATATAATTAGAAGTTAGATTTCCAAAACCACCCATTGCTTGAGGAAAATTAATAGGATTTGTAGTACTCTCAGGGAAATCTACCCCAAAACCACTTACTCCAAATGCTGAAATACCAAAAGTATGTTTGCTATCTTTTTTTCCGTAAACAAAAGCAATTGCTGGCATAATTGAATTTTTTTTAACATCGGTAGAAGTACCACTAATACCACCACCAAAAGGCACCTTAGAAGAAAGTTCTGGATTTGCCATAAATAAACCTGCATTTACAGATATTATTTTATCTTCAAAAACAGAAATAGCTGCTGGATTCCAGGCAAGTGCTCCACTAATATCTAATGGCTGTGCAGTTGATGCACCACCCATTGACATGTTTACGGCACCCACTCCTTGCATAAGATGACCTGATTGTGCAAAAGTAACATTTATTGTCACTAATGCTACGAAAATTGTTAATTTCTTTTTCATATTTGATTGTTAATTTATTTTTTGGACTTTTTGTTAATAACCAGTAAATCAAGTCCACTATTTCTACTGATATATTTTTAAATTGAATTTTTTATTTATTTGACTACCTGTTGCAATAATTTTTCGACATCACCAGGTGTGGACATAATTTTAGAAAATTTACCCATCGTTAAATCTGGAAAAGAAATTGCGAAACGAAATCTACCATGCAACATGACTACTTTATCGCCATCAACTAAAACTTCATAAGGTAAGAAAGCAGTATGCTTTGGTAATGATGTATCAATTATAGGTAAAAATTTAGATTCTCCATTTGTACTAGAAAGTGCAAAACCATACAAAGTAGCATTTTTACCTGGTATTGTTTTTTTGAAAACTAATTTGACACCTGGAATTCCTTTTTTAATATTTGCATCTATTTTCGACACTGCTGTAGCATGATTACTAAAACTTCCAAGTTCTACTGTATCATCAAAATAAGGCATTCCAATCATATAGTGGTATTTTTGTAAATCTTTCGTTGATAAACCTTTTTTAGAACCAAAACTTTTTCCGATAAAAGTCCCTGATTCTTTCATAGCGTTTTCAAGATGTTTTTTTAGTTGCATAAAATTAGCACTAACTTTATCAAAGTCAAATCTGTAATAAGCATATCCCCAGTAAGTTGGATTTGTATAACTAACTTTTGTAATAGTGCCATCGGTTGTTAAAGCAACTTTTAAAACAGAAGCGAAAGCCGCTAACCCTCCAATCTTTTTTACTGAATTATCAAGTTCAGTGGAACTAATTACTAGTACAGTTCTATTTTTATCATTTGCAGGGCTATATTCTCCAACCACATTAATTGCATTCTTTTCTAAATTCATCCGAACAGTTTTAATTAAACTTTCTGGAGATTCGGTAGATTCTACTCCTAATATATAGGGAGATATGTTTTGAGAATATCCTGTATTAAGGAATAAAAAGAAGATTATAATTTGTAAAATTTTCATGATTAATAATTTTTAGGTTTGTTAATTTAAAGTATGTATGTTTTTATTTAAGGTAAATAATGCCATTTTGTGATTAAAAAAATATTAATATTTAATTGTATTTTGCTTTTTATAAAAAAACAAATTGTGTGTGTAAGTTACTCCAATACCGAATAATACAGTTGCAATTCCAATAATAACATTGTAATAAATGGGAGCCATAAGTGCAATTCTAATAAATATAGTGATAAGTACAAAACTAGAATATCTAAATATATTAGCATATTCTATAACATAACGGAAAGCAGCAAGCATTAAAAGCATATCCGCAAAGATTAAAATAAGGAAAAACAAATGATAAGAAGGTTTATATAGCCCTGTTTCTAGAAAATTAGAAACATCTACAAAAACATAAAACAATAAGCAAAATAAAACTGCTACAGCAATAACTTTTTTAAGTTGATTAAATTTTAGAAGTTCCGTTTCATCGTTTATTTTTCGATGTTTTTGCATCTTATAAAATAAATAAATTAGAAAAAATATAATTAAAGACGCAACAGCATCAACAGCCATTTCAGTAATAATTTCGAACTGTTTAACAAATGGAACATCTATAGAGATGTGAGATAATTCTTCAAAAGATGTCCTTAAAAAAATAAGACTCATAATTTGAAATTGTTTTGCGATTGAATTGGATATAGATTGTGGAATAGCAAAAACTAGACCAATCATTTCAAAAAACAACAAAAAATTAAAACTAAACATAATGGAATCTGTAAATTTCACATCTGCAATTAAGAAAAACTTAGGCAGTAAGTTAAAATTATTAAGTCCTCCAATAATTATTGTAAGCAAAAAAACAATAACTAAAATATAACTTAAATTTCTAGAATTTTGTTTACTTTCCCAATAATTTTCGCAATAATCAAACGTATTAGCTATAAATTTTATCAATTATATTTATTATATTATGAATAATAACTCCCAACATAAAAAGTTGTGAGTTATTATTATGTAACTAAAAAAATTAAAACCCTCCTTTAATATAATTCCAACCAGCTTCTTGCTTTTCAACAATTTCAGCTATCCCAGCAGGAACATATTCTAATAAATCTTCTAAAAGAGTGCTTTTTTCTATTTTACGATTTTTCAAAGTATTTTCACAAACTACAAATTTCACACCTCTGTTTTCTTTTAAGTTCTTTAGTTTAGAATAAAATTTAGGATTTTTTTTCATCACTAATTCTAAACCTTGATTATATAAAACAACCTCATATGTAGCTTTTGGCCAGTAATCAGTCAAATTCTCTAATTGCTTCACAAATGCTTTGGATTGTAAACTATCATTCGCATTCGTAAATTGAAACACAATTTTATGTGTTTTTGCTTTCTTTTGTGCAAAAGAAGTGATAGAAAATAACCCAATTAAAACTAATACAAAGATTCTGAATTGTTTCATTTTTTATTTTATTTTAAGTATTAAGTTATGCAAGTTAGTAATTTTTATATAAACTAAATTAAAATAACTTATTTTTATTTTTATAATTATACTTTTTTTGCTTTTTTCTCAGCCTCTTTCATTTTCTTTTTGGCTTTTTTTATAGGTCCAAAAGGTCCGTATTTATGCTGCAATTCAGAAAATTTATCCGCAAAAGGTCCAAATGGATGATCAAAAGGTTTTTTAGAAATATTAGGCCAATCTTGACTTAAATCTTTACCAGGTCTAGGCAAACTTTCTACATACGCCGCAATATCCCAAGACTCCTCATCTGTAAGCTGCGAACTGTCATAAGACGCTCCTAATGGCATATTATATTTAATATATCCAGCAAAACGACTAATTCTAAATAAACCTGCTCCACTGTTGTAAGAGTTTTTCCCCCAAAGTGGTGGATAAGTATATTCCTTACCATCTGCAGCCATAACGCCTAGACCATCTACTTTATGGCAACTAGCACATTTTTGGTCATATAGAGGCTTCCCTTTTTCGGGAGAGGCTGCTCTATCTAAAAGTTTTAAATCAAAAACCCCAGAAGCCAATGCATCTTCTCCTTTAGGCACATTTTTTCCAATATAATTAATATAAGCTATCATTGCTTGCATTTCTTTATCCTCCTGTTTGAGTGCAACACCATTTAAACTACGCTCAAAACAATCGTTTATACGTTTAAATAAATCCTCCACTTTTCCACTTCTTGCACGCATCTTTGGGTAGGTAGAATAAACAGAGCCATAATTATTACCCCATGGTTTCGTACCTGCATCTAAATGGCAATTTTGACAATTCATTCCATTAGAAATTGACTTAACACTTCCTTTAGGTCCTAGATAAACAGAAGTATGTGCAATTAATTCTTTACCATACTCTAATTGAGCCTTTAATTTTGGATTTTTTTCGTCCTCAATACTCACAGGTTTCCAGAAGTTTTTCATCTCTTTTTGCAATTCCGCTTTTTTAGCTGCAACAGCATACACAGAATCCACTTCTTTATTTACTATATTTTTATTATTGTACCATGTATCAATATCAGCACCAAAAACAAGAACAAAAAACATAGCTACAAGAAGAAAAGCAGCTGCTACAAAAATGTAGAAAACCTTTTTGATAGCAGCATTTATTTTATTAGAATTATTTTTCATAAATATTAATGAGGTAATTTGTCTCTAAAATATCCATAAATCCAAGTACCAAGAAGCGCAAAAAACAAAGCAACAATCATTACCGTAGCTCCTGTACCAATTTGAGCATATATAGGGCCTGGACATGCTCCCGTAATTGCCCAACCAAAACCAAATAAAAGTCCTCCATAAATTTGACCTTTATTAAAAGTTTTATCATGAAATTCTATTTTTTCGCCATAAATTGTTTTAATATTATATTTCTTAATCAATAAAACAGAAACAATACCTACCGCAACAGCGCTTCCAATTACACCATACATATGGAAAGACTCAAAACGAAACATTTCTTGTATTCTATACCAGCTAACTATTTCAGCTTTAACAAACACCACACCAAAAACAAGCCCTACTAAAAGATACTTAAAGTTAGAATACCATTTGTGTTGCAAATGGCTCTCATTTACGCAACCAGTATCTAGCAGACGTTTATCTATATCATTATTATTTTGAATACTCATAAAATTTATTATTTAAAGTGAAAGTATATATGGTAAAATTAAGTTTGCCATGATTAAGCCACCTATAAAAAAACAACAAGTCGCAATAACCGAAGCCATTTGAAGATTAGAGATACCAGAAATGGCATGACCACTAGTACATCCACCTGCATATCTAGAGCCAAATCCTACTAAAAATCCCCCCAAAGCCAGCATTATAATACCACGAACAGTAAATAATTCACCCCAAGAGAATATTTGCTCTGGCAACATTCCATTGATATCTGTTACTCCATAAGTTGCCAAACTTGTTTTTAAATTTTCATTAATCACAATTGGATTTGGATCTGAAAGAAGATGAAAAGCAATAAAACCACCTATTAAAATCCCCAAAACAAAAACCAAGTTCCAAATCTCTTTTTTCCAATCATATTTAAAGAAAGGAATATTTGCAGGAGCTACAATAGCACATGCATGACGAAGCGTACCACTAATACCAAAAGATTTGTTTCCAAGTATTAGCAAAGCTGGGACAGTTAACCCAACTAAAGGACCTGCAACATACCATGCCCAAGGTTGTTTAATTAATTCTAAAATTTCCATAATTATGTTAGTTTAAGTATTATGAGGCAAAGGTTGTTCAATTTATTTTAATTATATGTAACAAAAGTCACATATAATTAAAATTATATAACTTTTTAAGCGTTAAAAAATGATTAATGTCATATTTTATATGAAAAATACCTTTTTTATATCATTTTGTTTTTGTAAGCAACCGATTGTATTGAAATCATATAAAGAATACATTTAAAAAACAATTTTTTTTTGTGTGATTATATAAACTTACACCCTTTTTTACAGCAAAATAAAAATCAAAATTCACATCTTGTTTTATAAAATATTGATTTACAAATATTAATATAAAATTAAATCTTGTTTTTCGATTAGTTTATATGAATTATAAATAGTACTTTTGCACCAAATTAAAATTACATAATGAACAAATTTGAACAATTAGGATTGACCGAATCGCTACAACGTGCGATTATCGATCTAGGATTTGAAAATCCGACCGAAGTACAAGAAAAGGCGATTCCAATACTATTGGAAAAAGAAACGGACTTAGTGGCATTAGCACAAACAGGAACTGGAAAAACAGCAGCTTTTGGTTTTCCACTTATCCAAAAAATTGACCCTACTAATCGCAATACACAAGCTTTAATACTTTCTCCTACCAGAGAATTGTGTTTGCAAATTACCAATGAGATTAAAAACTATTCTAAATACGAAAAAGGGATAAATGTTGTTGCAATATATGGAGGGGCAAGCATTACGGAGCAAGCAAGAGATATTAAAAGGGGTGCACAAATTATTGTAGCTACTCCAGGACGTATGCAAGACATGATTAACAGAAGACTTGTAGATATAAGTCAAATTAATTATTGCGTGCTTGACGAAGCTGATGAAATGCTAAACATGGGTTTTTATGAAGACATAGTTAGCATACTTTCTACAACACCTGACGAAAAAAACACGTGGCTGTTTTCCGCAACAATGCCAGCAGAAGTTGCAAGAATTGGAAAACAGTTTATGACAGATCCAATAGAAATTACTGTAGGAACTAAAAATTCTGGTTCTGCAACAGTATCCCATGAATTTTATCTAGTTAATGCAAGAGATCGCTATGAAGCTTTGAAAAGATTAGCAGATGCAAATCCAGACATTTTTTCCGTAGTATTTTGTAGAACAAAAAGAGACACCCAAGCAGTAGCAGAAAAGCTAATAGAAGACGGTTATAGTGCAGCTGCTTTACATGGAGATTTATCACAAGCACAGCGAGATGGTGTAATGAAATCTTTTAGAGGTCGTCAAATACAAATGCTTGTTGCCACAGATGTTGCAGCACGAGGAATTGATGTGGACAATGTTACACATGTTGTAAATTACCAACTACCAGACGAAATTGAAACATACAACCATCGATCTGGAAGAACTGGTCGTGCTGGAAAATTAGGAACATCTATAGTTATTGTTACCAAAAGTGAAATTCGCAAGATTTCTTCTATTGAAAGAATTATCAAACAAAAATTTGAAGAAAAAGCAATACCATCTGGTATAGAAATTTGTGAGATTCAGCTTTTACACCTTGCAAATAAGATAAAAGATACCGAAGTAGATCATGAAATTGATAACTATCTACCTGCTATAAATAGTGTTTTAGAAGGTTTGTCAAAAGAAGAGTTAATTAAAAAAATGGTTTCTGTAGAATTTAACAGATTTATCAATTATTACAAAAAAAATAGAGATATATCTTCACAATCTGTTGGCAGAGATAGTCGTACCTCAGATAATGATAGAGAACCAAGAGAGTTTAACAATGGGGCAACAAGGTATTTTGTTAATATTGGTTCAAGAGACAACTTTGATTGGATGCAGCTAAAAGATTATCTAAAAGAGACATTAGATTTAGGAAGAGATGATGTATTTAAAGTAGATGTTAAAGAAGGTTTCTCTTTTTTTAATACAAATCCAGAATACACCGATAAAGTAATGGATATATTAAACAATACAACCTTAGAAGGGCGTAGAATTAATGTTGAAATTTCTAAAAATGACGGTGGTGGTAGTTCCAGAAGAGACCATAACGGAAGAAGTTCTGGAGGAAGAAGCAGTGGTGGATTTAGAGGAGATAGAAATGACCGTGGATTTAGCCCAAGAACATCATCTAATGGTGGCGGATTTAGTTCTAGAAATAATTCTTCCAGAGAAAATGGTTTTTCTAGAAGCAGCGAATCTTCAGAAAGAGCTCCTAGAAATGAAAGGCGCAACGATTTTTCAACAAGAAGCTCCGAAGGTAATTCGGAATCTAGACCTAGAAGACCTAGAAGAAGTTAACACTAATTGTTAATTTTCTTATAATTATACTGAAAACTACAAGATACTTGCGGGCAATTTATTACATTTGAGTTTTAAATTGTATTATGAAGTATTTTGTAGTTTTTTCTATTTTCTTAATTTCTACGCTTAGTTTTTCTCAAGAAACTAAAATAAGTGGAACAATTATTAATGACAATACATTTTTGCCATTATGGAATATTAATGTAGTTAATATTAATTTAGTAAAAGGTGCTATTACAGATGCAAAAGGAAATTTTGAAATTGAAGCAAATGTAAACGATATACTACTAATTTCGAGTTTAGGATTTCAATCTATTGAAGTGAAAGTTACTAATGACTGGATTAAAAACAAAACTTCTAGAATTAAGCTTACTGAAAAAGCATACGCCTTAGAAGAAGTGGTAATTCCACCGTATGATTTAACTGGCTACTTAGAAGTAGATTCGAAACTAATTCCAGAGAAAGAAAATTATTGGTACAACATTTCAGGACTGACGCAAAGATATGAGGCTGGTGAAAGTTCTCCAGGCGCTTTTTCTCGTGTTTTAGGCTCTTTATTTAATCCAGCTGATATGCTTTACAATTTTTTTGGCAAAAAACCAAAAGAGTTAAAACGCTTAAAAGAATTAAAAAAAGATGAAAATTTAAGAAATTTACTACAAACAAAATACGACAGACAAACTATATATCTGCTATTAGGTATTGATAAAAAAGAACTATCAGAAATATTAGAGAGATGTAGCTACTCTGAAACTTTTGCACAAACAGCAAACGACTTACAAATTCTTGATGCAATTAATGGGTGTTATGAAGAATATAAAATATTAAAAAAATAAACAACAAAAGTTTTAATGTCGTAAAATCAAAAATTATAAGTGGTAAAAAATATTTTTAACGAGAAGTTTATCTAATAATCAAAAGAACTATCGCAAATTCTTTTTTAATAATTTAATCAAAACTGGCAATGTAGTTATTAGAATAATGATAATTACAATATACTCGATATAATGTTTTAAATCTATTTGAAATTTCTCTAGAAATAATTGATGCAAATAATGTCCAGAAAATATCATCGTAAAAGACCATAAAACAGAACCCAGTATATTAAAAACCATAAACTTCTTTTTATCCATAGATACAATCCCCGCTATTACAGGTGCAAAAGTTCTAAAAATCGGTAAGAAACGTGCAAATACAATTGCTTTTGAGCCGTATTTATCGAAGAAGTCTTTGGATTGAAATAAGTATTTTTTCTTGTATAAAAAATTATCTTCTCTGTTATAAAGGTAAGTACCACTTTTAGAACCAAACCAATAACCAACCATATTTCCAATAATTCCCATTAAAGAAACCAGACTTGCAAGCACCGTAACATTTAAAAAATCATTGTTAAAAGAAATTTGTTGCATTAAAGATTCGCTATATATTCCTGCTAAAAATAGCAAACTATCTCCTGGTAAGAAAAATCCTGCTAACAATCCTGTCTCTGCAAAAACGATAAATAAAACGACAAAAAGTCCTATTTTTATTCCGCTAAATTGTAATAAAATATAAAATTCTGGGTTAAAAAGTTGTTTCCAATCAAAATTGTTCATGACATATTTTTAGGGTAATATCATGCAAAGTTACTAAAACTTTACTCCAAATTGTCTATTTGTGGTTAAATTAAAATTAAATATTTAGCTGATACATATCATCTAAATCATCGTTAGAAGAATAATTAACTCCCAAATCTGTTACAAATCCTGAATTTAAGCCATAAACCCAACCGTGTAATGTTAATTTCTGTCCATTTTGCCAAGCAGTTTGTACAATTGAAGTTTTTGCCAAATCTGATACTTGCTCGATAATATTTACTTCCACAAACCGATTAAAACGCTCTTTTTCGTTTTTCATAGCATCTAATTCAGATTTATGCAATCTATATATATCTTTTATGTGTCGTATCCAGTTATCAATAATACCAACCGATTCGTTAGACATTGCTGCCTTTACACCACCACAACCATAATGTCCACAAACTAAAATGTGCTTCACTTTTAGCACATTTACAGCATAATCTAATACACTAAGCATATTCATATCGGTATGAATTACCATATTAGCAATATTTCTATGCACAAAAACTTCACCTGGTTTTGCTCCTATAATTTCATTAGCAGGAACTCTACTATCAGAACAGCCTATCCAAAGTAAATCTGGATTTTGACCTTCGGATAAATTATCAAAATAATGAGGATCTAATTCTAATTGATCTTCTACCCATTTTCTATTTTTTATCAGTATAGAATTATAAAAATCACTCATAATAAATTTTGTTTAAGTTATAAAATTAAGCAAGCCAAAAGTTTTAATGTCGTAAAGTCAAAAGCAGTATATGTCATAAAAATATCTTTTGTGCTAGTGAACAAAAATTATTCTTGCATTGTATGATACACGTTCATCACATCGTCATCTTCTTCTATTTTTTCAATCAATTTTTCCACATCAGCAATTTGAGATTCGTTAAGCTCTTTTGTAATTTGTGGGATTCTTTCAAATCCAGAAGATAATATTTCCAGATTTCGAGACTCTAATTCTTTTTGAATAGTACCAAAACTTCCAAATGGTGCATATATCAAGATCCCATCTTCGTCTTCAAATACTTCTTCAGCACCAAAATCGATTAATTCTAATTCTAATTCCTCCGGATCTAGATTTCCTTTTGGAATACGAAAATTACAGGTATGATCAAACATAAATTCTACCGAACCTTGCGTTCCCATAGTTCCGTTACATTTATTAAAATAGCTCCTAATATTAGCAACTGTTCTATTATTATTATCAGTAGCAGTTTCGATAAGTAGTGCTATTCCGTGTGGTGCATATCCCTCAAAAAGAACTTCTTTGTAGTTGGCAGTATCTTTATCTGTTGCTTTTTTGATAGCTCTTTCAACATTTTCTTTTGGCATGTTTGCTGCCTTCGCATTTTGAATGACAGCTCTTAATCTGGAATTGGCATCTGGGTTAGGTCCACCCTCTTTTACGGCCATTACAATATCTTTCCCAATTCTGGTAAATGCTTTAGCCATTGCTGACCAACGTTTCATTTTTCTACCTTTTCTAAACTCAAATGCTCTTCCCATTTCTATTTTTTTGTATATATTTTAGTTCTCCTATTTTTTATAAAAAGGTAATTTTACCACTTTTGCAGGAACATCATTTTTACGTATTCGGATAAAAATTTCCGAATCTAAAGAAGAAAAACCGGTAGGAACATATCCTAAACCAATTCCTACATTTAGGGTTGGAGACATGGTTCCTGAGGTAACAATGCCAATTTCTAAGCCATTTTTATCTACAATAATATAATCATGTCTTGGAACTGCTCTTTCTAGCATTTCGAAAGCGACTAATTTTCTAGTTACTCCATTTTCTTTTTGTATTTTTAAATTCTCTGAATTGGTAAATTCTTTGTCAAATTTTGTAATCCAGCCAAGTCCTGCTTCTAATGGAGAAGTATTGTCATTTATATCGTTTCCATATAAGCAATATCCCATCTCTAATCTTAGAGTATCTCTTGCGGCGAGACCAATTGGTTTTATCCCAAATGGCTTCCCAGCTATGAATATTTGCTCCCAAATGCTAATAGCATTTTCATTTTTAAAATAAATCTCAAAGCCACCAGAACCTGTGTAACCTGTAGCAGAGATTATTACATTTTCAATGCCTGCAAATGTTCCTATTTCAAAAGAATAGTAAGGAATTTCTGCTAAATTGATGGTTGTTAAACTTTGCATTGCTTCGACAGCTTTTGGCCCTTGAATTGCTAATAAAGAATAATCGTCCGAGAGATTTTTCATGACAACTCCTAAGTTATTTTGGGAAGAAATCCAATCCCAATCTTTTTGAATATTAGACGCGTTTACTACTAACATATATTTGTTTTCTTCCATTTTGTAAATAATTAAATCATCTACTATTCCTCCTTCGTTATTAGGTAAACAAGAATATTGTGCTTTTCCAACAGTTAGTTTAGAAGCATCATTAGAAGTAACTTTTTGGATAAGTTGCAAGGCATTTTCTCCTTCTAAGAAAAATTCTCCCATGTGAGAAACGTCAAAAACACCTACCATATTCCTTACTGTTTCATGTTCTGAATTTACTCCTTCGTACTGAACCGGCATATTGTAGCCTGCAAAAGGAACCATTTTAGCTCCAAGAGCTTCGTGAATATTTACTAACGTGATGTTTTTCATTATAATATTGTTATTTATTTTATTTTAAAAAATAGTTCTGGAAAAGCAACTTCTGGTTTTATTTTTAGAATATTTATTTTAAAATAAGATTTCAAAAAGCCTATTCCGTATCCAAAGAATTGTTTCCAAACAGCTTTTATAGATAAATATCCAACATAAATATTTTTATTTTGCACACTAGAAACCAAGAATATCAGTACTGTGAACAGAAAATAAATTTGTAGAATCCAATCAATATTAAATAAACTTGCAATAATACCAATGGGAATTCCGACAACAAATATAGAGGGCAACCAAAAAGTGAATTTGGCATATTCTGGAAATCTTAAATTTAAAATAGGTCTTACTTTTCCAAATTTAGTTACTTGTATATAAAATTTTTCCCAATCTATTCGCCGTTTATGATATACAAAAGCTTCTGGAATTAATTTGGTATCAAAACCAAGCTTCCACAAACGCATTACTAATTCAGGGTCTTCGCCAGGATGTATATTAGAGAATCCAGAAGTAGCTAAAAATGCTTTTTTAGATAATCCCATATTATAGCTTCGAGGCTGGAATTTTTGCATTTTTTCAGATTTCCCTCTTATTCCACCGGTGGTTAGCACAGAGGTCATGGAAAAATTTATTGCCTTTTGAATGGGAGAAAAGCTAGGTAATAGTGTGTCGAAACCTCCAAAACAATCAACATAATCAGCTTCTAAGCTCTTAGTTATTGCTAGGAAATAATTGGGAGGCAAGATGCAATCTGAGTCTAAAATAATGAAATAGTTGGATTTAGACTGCATCATTCCAAAATTTCTGGAATCGCCAGGACCTGAATTATATTTTAAATAATACGTAATAACTAGCTGTTTAACATATTTTTCTACAACTTTATCACAAGAAATAGTAGAACCATCTTCTATTACAATTACATCAAAATTAGTAGCAGTTTGCTTTACTAAACTTGCCAACAATTCATCTATTTCGTCTGGACGATTAAAAACTGGAATAATAAAGGAAAATGTCATATTGCCTAGCTTGTATATCTAAAAAGTAAGCAAATTTAATAAAAAAAGTAGTGCGAAACAAATCTAAATAAAAAGATGAATTTCTTTCCAAAAATTATGTACTTATAATTTAGTGCTTATAATTTTTCATAAAGCAATGCTAGCATTTCTGTGTTTAATTCTACGATAGAATTGCTAATTTTACGATTTGCAATTTTTAATTTCTCTTGCAATTCATACGAAATTTTCACAGAATGATTTTGTTTTTCTAAAGTAGAAGAAAGTTCTAGAATAACGTTTTCAAGCAATTCAATTCTTTCTTGATAAGAGTCTTTGCAATTATTATAATCCACAATTAGTCCTATAATTGCAAAACACATTAATGCTATTAATAAAAGTGCTATATATATCATAATTTTTTTGGTAAAATTAAATGAAATATAAATACCAAAAAATACGTATAAATACGTATTTTTTGATAAAAAAACTAAAAAGTAATTGTTGGGTTTTTTAGATTTATTTTAAAAATCTTATCGCTTATATTTTTTTTAAAATCTTCAAAATTCTTAGTGTTTTCAGAAAATGGCTTATGCAGAAGCATTCTTTGAATTGTTTCTACTTCTTTCATGGTTTCAAGACAAGATGGATTGATGGAACTTTGGGTAAATTTTTCCCAAATATAATCAATAGCAAGTTGATTTGGATGCAACATGTCATTATCATAAAACCGATAATCTCTTAACTCATCTAACAAGATTTCGTAACTTGGAAAATAATAAATATTGGAAGAATTTTTCTGGTTAGATATAATTTGAAAAAGTGAGGTCAATAAAAGTGCTTTACTAACATTATTTTCCACAAAACCATCTTTAGAATGTCTAACTGGTGAAATTGTGAATATAATATTACAAGTAGGATTTATATGTTTTAGCAAAGAAATTATTTCTGTAATTGCATTTGTAATCTCTGAGCTGGTTAGCACATTTTTTTCAAAATTAAAATTTGGCTTTCGATGGCAATTAGCAACAATAGTGTTGGTTTTTATATCTTTATAAACCCAGGCAGTTCCAAGTGTTATAATGCAATGTGTAGCTTGGAGTAATTCTTGATTAAATTGTAAAACAATTTTATTTAAATTATCAACATATGTTTTTTTAGAAGGAAGGCTCAATTTGGAATGCACCTCATAAGCACTCCATAGCTCGTTATGAATAAAAACATCCTCGATTGTGAAGAAATTTTTATGAATGGAGCGAGAAATTATTTTTTGTAAAGAAACAGGGTTAAAAATAATTCCAAATGGATTAACTGTATTTTCAAATTTAAAAAAGGTAAGTTTTTTAGAAATATTTTCTGAAAAGCAAGAACCCAAAGACACTACTTTTGAATTATAATCTATAGGATTATTATTTTTTAAAATAGGTATTTGGGTTCTAAAAATCATTATGTATTTTTTTACAAAATTACAAATAATTTG
>DZCQ01000027.1:13399-31667 GCA_022730285.1 Flavobacterium psychrophilum | reverse complement strand
AAATTCTTGGCTAAAATGGAAACAAAATCAACAAGCAGACGGTTATATGATTTATTTTGGAAAATCTGCAGACAAACTATATGGAAGTATCATGGTTTATGGTAAAAATGAATATTATTTTTCTGGAATGGACAAGGCATATACTTACTATTTCCAAATAGAAGCATTTAATAATAATGGAATTAGTGATAGAAGCGAAATTAAAAAAGTAGAATAAAATTTTATTTTGAAAAGAATTTTATATATATTTGAATAATGAAATTCTTAAGAAGTGTATTTATTTTCTTTATGCTTTTGTCATTATCTGTTCCAACAATCTTAACTTGGATAGATAATGAAAGTTTTTGCATATCTTACATCGAAGATTCGGAGATTGAAGATGAAAAAGAAGAGTTGAAAGAATTAAAAAAATTAAAATTTTACTTTAATTATAATTTTACGCCCATAACTATCTTAACTGCATTAAAAGAGGAAAATAACTTTAAGAAAACCTCTATTTTTAAAAACAGCATTTTTAAAAAATTGACTTCCCCACCTCCTGAATTAAGTTAAGGTGGGTTCTAAAAATTAGTTTTTTGTGAATTTATCTTTTTACTGATTCTCTTCTTGTTTTATTTTAGCATTTTTTCCCCATCTTTTTGCTCAAATATGATCATATTTGAGCAAAAAGATGGGGAAAAAATCTGAACAAAATAATTCCAAAAACAGCTATCGGCTAATTTTTTGAACCCACCTTAAAATATACTTTTATTTTAACAAAGAAAAATACTCCACTTTATTTTTATTCTCAAAAAAAATAACATTTAATTATTTAAAAATTTATTTTGAGAGTAAGTAAATAAATAGAGACTAATTTTTCTATAATTCATCCATTTTTAAAATCATAAAAAATGAATACTTTATTTAAAGAATTAAAAAATGATCTTCCAGCAAGTATCATTGTGTTTTTTGTTGCCTTACCTCTATGTTTAGGTATCGCATTAGCTTCTGGTGCTCCTTTATTTGCAGGTATAATTGCAGGTATTATAGGCGGTATTGTAGTGGGTATTTTTAGCGGTTCCTCTCTTGGAGTTAGTGGACCTGCAGCTGGGCTAGCTGTTATTGTATTATCTGCAATAAGCAAACTAGGGTCTTGGGAATTATTTTTAGTAGCAATTATAATTTCTGGTATAATACAAGTCGCACTTGGATATGCAAAAGCTGGATTTATAGCTTATTTTTTTCCTTCATCTGTTATAAAAGGTATGCTAACAGGAATTGGATTACTAATTATTTTAAAACAAATTCCTCATGCATTGGGCTGGGACAATGATACTATTGGAGACGAATCATTTCTGCAAACTGATGGAACAAATACCTTTTCAGCAATATTTAGCGCTTTCAATCATATTACCCCTGGAGCAATATTAATAAGTATCACATCGCTAGCAACATTAATATTTTGGGATAAATATTTGCTAAAAAAAAGTAAAATATTTCAAATTATTCAAGGACCTATCGTAGTGGTTTTAGTAGGGATTTTAATAAATTATTTATTTCAAAATAATATTTTAAATTTTAACTTATCCACAAAACAATTAGTTTCATTACCAGTTCCTACTTCTTTGACAGATTTTTTTTATCAATTTAGGTTTCCAGATTTAGCAGCATTACATAATATTGAAGTTTATAAAATTGGATTTATCCTTGCAATTGTGGGGAGTTTAGAAACATTATTGTCTGTAGAAGCAGCTGACAGGCTAGATCCTGAAAAAAGAATAACTCCAACAAATAGAGAGTTAAAAGCGCAAGGAATTGGTAATATTATATCTGGATTAATTGGTGGTTTACCAATAACACAAGTAATTGTAAGAACATCTGCAAATGTATCGTTTGGTGCAAAAACAAAACTATCAGCAATTTTGCATGGCTTTTTATTGCTAATAAGTGTTCTCACAATATCTAGTATAATGAATAAAATTCCTTTAGCTAGTTTATCGGCAATATTAATTATGGTTGGATATAAATTAGCAAAACCTAATCTCTTAAAAAAAATGTATAGTTTAGGCTGGGAGCAATTTGTACCATTTATGGCAACAGTAATTATGATTCTAGTTACTGACTTATTAAAAGGGATTGTAATAGGCATGTTTTTTGGAATATTTTATACCCTAAGACATAGCTATAGAAATTCTCATCATTTAAAAGAAATAAAGTCTAATGATAATAATGGACAAGAATTACATTACTTAGAACTTGCACAAGAAGTCTCCTTTTTAAACAAAGCTAGTATAATGGAAACTTTGTATAATATCCCACAAAATTCTAAAGTGACAATAGATTTTTCTAAAAGTAAATCAGTGGCTTATGATGTGTTAGAAATAATTAAAGATTATGAAATACATGCAAAAAATAGCAATATTACAGTAGAAAAAATAAATTACAATCCAAAAAACGAAATTTAGAAATGAAAACTTTATCAAAAATAGAACAAGAAAACCTTACGCCAAAAATGGCATTAGATATACTAAAACAAGGAAATAACAGATTTATAAATAATCTAAAAGCACACAGAAACTTATTAGAACAAGCAAATGAAACATCAGAAGGTCAATACCCTTTTGCTGCAATTTTAAGTTGTATGGATAGCAGAACTTCGGCAGAATTAATATTTGACCAAGGTTTGGGCGATATTTTTTCTGTCAGAATAGCTGGTAACATAATAAACACAGATATAATTGGGTGCATGGAATTTGCTTGTAAAATAGCTGGTTCAAAATTAATTGTGGTATTAGGTCATTCCTCCTGTGGTGCAATAAAAGGAGCTTGCGATCATCTAGAAATGGGAAATCTCACAGAGTTACTTGCAAAATTGCAACCCGCAATATATGAAGAGAAAACAGTGTTTGGAAATAGAACTTCTAAAAATAAAGAGTATGTAGAGAAAGTTTCTAAAATTAATGTTGCTAGAACCGTAAAAAATATGATAGAACGGAGTTTTATCTTAGAAAAAATGATGGAGAATGGAGAGATTAATATTATTGGTGCATATCACGACATAGAAACTGGAAAAGTTGATTTTTACGACGAATTATTTATTTAATAAACAAAACTTTTTATTATTATAATATTTTTTTCAATTAACACCCAATAGAAAATTAATCTTAAGATTAGTTTTCTATTGGGTGTTATAATTCAACAACTACAAGAAAAGTCATACACCAAAAACAGTTTTTACCCAAGTATCTAAGGTATATTGGTTGTATATTTCTTGAGAAAGTGGTTCATAGTTTGTGTTAAAAAAATTAAAATCGAAAACATAACTGTCTTCATCAATCAATAATATATTATTTGAATTATAAAAATGATGCTCTCTTATATATTTATTGTTTGTAATAATTTTTTTCTGATAAGCCATTGCTTCAAAAATGCGAAAACTTAGTCCAGTCTGGTTTTCTCGAACAATATCTAATACAATTTGTGTTTCAGAATATAATTGTTGTAATTCCTGTTCATTAATTCTATTGCGTCTTAATTGTAAATTTTCAAATTTGTTAGAAAACATATTTTGTAATTTGAATAGTGTTGTTTTTTTTCCAATAATTAAAAATAAATAACTGATGCCCAGTTCATTAAAAGAATTTTTCAGCAATTGCACTTTATGTAAACGCTTATCAAAAGAGGCAATGTACAGAACCTGATTTTTAGGTTTAAAATCGGGTATAATTGGTTGTTGTTGCCAATAAATATAATTCGTAATTTTTTTAAAATTATATTTTTTAACATCTTCGGTATCAAAAGAGTAAATTTCATCAAAAATACCATTGATTAAATGCTCAATAGGGCATCTTTGTACACTATCATATAAATAAGCAATATATTTGGAAGTATATTTTTTAATTGCAAGATGATATTCTAAGTGGATAACTTCTGGATTAATTACCAATATTTGATTTTGAAAACCTTTTTCTTTCAAAGTATTTAGAATGTAATCCTGGCGTTTTTTTATTTTTGGATTCTTCCGTAAAAATATTTTACTCAAAGTATTAAAAACTCGTTCTAAAATATTTTTATGCTTAAAAGCACCAATTTTTATATGAAATGCCTCAATTCCTTTCTCTTGAAGTTTCAGTACTATGTGCTTGTCATAGTTCCAATGATCAAAACTTATGATACAAATTTTTTGGGACATTATAAATGTTTAGACCACAAATATAAATACTTTTACAAAAAATAGTTACAAATTATTATTTATTTTTGGTAGTATTAAGTACTGAAAAAAATTGTTCGCTAATGGTTTCTTCCATTTCTAATAAATCTTCTTCTGATTCTTTAGAAATATTTTTCTTATCGTATTGGTATAGTTTCCATCGTTTATTATGGTATTCTAAGGCGGTTAAATTTTCAACCCAGTCTCCAGAATTAAGATATTCGGTTGTGCCATTTTTGGTTTGTTTTACAAGCATTTTTGGTTCATGAATATGTCCACAAATAACATAATCATATCCATTTTCTATAGCTAATTCGGAGGCTGTAACTTCAAAATCGGAAATAAATTTTACAGCATTTTTTACACTTCCTTTAATTTTCTTGGAAAATGAATATGGTTCTTTACCAATTTTATTCAAAATCCAATTTATAAATCGGTTTAACAAAATTAAGTAATCGTACCCAATTCCTCCTAATTTTGCTATCCATTTAGAATGCTGCACAGAAGCATCAAAAACATCACCATGAAATATCCATGCTTTTTTACCATCTAAATTTAAAATTATTTTATCTGTAAGAGTAAAATTTCCCATACTGGTATCACTAAACTTTCGGAGCATTTCGTCATGATTGCCAGTTATATAATGTACCTTAGTCCCTTTAGAGGCGAAATCGATAATTTTTTTGATCACTTTTAAATGCGATTTCGGGAAATAAGATTTTCTAAACTGCCATATATCAATAATATCACCATTTAAAACTAAAGTTTTAGGCTTAATCTCTAACAGATAATCCAGTAGTTCTTTTGCATGACAACCATACGTTCCTAAATGCACATCGGAGATAACAACTAAATCAATTTTTCGTTTTTTCATTGTAAAAAAGTTGTACAAATTAAACGGTTATTTGTTAAGTTAAGTTTTATTTTAGGTTACTAAATTGTTTTGTAGGTATAATTATCCTAGCCAACCTTCCCTATCTAGACTTCGATATTGAATAGCTTCGGCAATATGTGTTGATTTTATATTTGAACTTCCTTCTAAATCAGCTATGGTTCTAGACACTTTTAAAATACGGTCGTATGCTCTTGCAGATAGATTTAATTTTTCCATAGCAGTTTTTAATAAAGATAAGGAGGTTTCGTCTAGTTCACAAAATTTTCGAATCATTTTGCTACTCATTTGAGCATTATAGTTAATGGTATTATGGTTGTCAAATCGGGTACTTTGTAATTCTCTTGCAGCTGTAACTCTCTCTCTGATTGTGGCACTAGTTTCGGATTTTCTAGTATCCGATAGTTTCTCGAAAGGAACAGGAGTTACCTCAATATGTATGTCTATTCTATCCAATAATGGACCTGATATTTTACTCAAATAACGTTGCATTTCGTGTGGTGAAGAAACAACTGGAGCATTTGGATCGTTAAAATAACCACCAGGACTTGGATTCATACTTGCCACCAACATAAAAGAAGATGGGTATGTTATGGTAAACTTTGCCCTAGAAATGGTAACTTCCCTATCTTCTAGAGGTTGCCGCATTACTTCTAACACATCGCGTTTAAATTCTGGCAATTCATCTAAAAACAAAACGCCATTGTGTGCCATAGATATTTCACCAGGTTGCGGATAACTCCCACCTCCTACTAAGGCGACATTAGATATTGTATGATGAGGACTTCTGAATGGGCGCTGATTCATTAGTCCTACATCTTTAAGTTTGCCTGCAACGCTGTGTATTTTAGTAGTTTCTAGTGCTTCTCGCAAAGTCATTGGAGGCAAAATACTTGGTAATCTTTTAGCTAGCATTGTTTTTCCAGAACCCGGAGGTCCTATTAATATTATGTTATGTCCACCAGCTGCTGCAATTTCCATACATCTCTTGATACTTTCTTGTCCTTTTACATCGCTAAAATCGTGTTCTGGAAAATCTAGCGTTTTATAAAATTCAGCACGAGTATCTATTGTTGTGGGTTGCAAATTTCCTTTTTCTTCAAAAAAATCAATAACTTGTTGTAAACTTTCTACACCATACACCTCTAATCCATCAACTATTGCGGCTTCTTTTGCATTTTGAATTGGAAGAAAAAAACCTTTAAAACCTTCTTCTCTTGCTTTAATAGCAATAGGCAATGCTCCTCGAATGGGTTGTAAACTACCATCTAAAGATAATTCACCCATAATGATGTATTTTGCAACTTCATTCGCTTTTATTTGTGCAGATGCTACAAGAATTCCTAAGGCTAAAGTTAAATCGTAAGCAGAGCCTTCCTTTCTTAAATCGGCAGGAGCCATATTTATAGTAATTTTTTTACCAGGCATTGCATAACCATTATTTTTTAGAGCAGCAGCTATACGATAACTACTCTCTTTAATGGCATTGTCTGGCAATCCAACTAAATGATAACCTATTCCTTTATCAATATTTACCTCTACTGTAATGGTGGTTGCTTCTACTCCAAAAACAGCACTTCCAAAGACTTTTATTAACATATTTTGCTAGTATCTAGGGCTTAAAAACATTCTGCTTTAGCTTAAATTTCTATCATTATTTGATTTTTAAGAATATCCTGAATTGTTTCTCTTTCTCTAATAAGTTCTCCTTTTCCATTTATCCATAAAACCTCTGCTGGTTTGTATCTTGAATTATAGTTAGATGCCATTGAGAAACAATAGGCCCCAGCATTACGAAAGCAAAGTGTATCGCCTTCTGTAATTTCTGCAATTCTTCTATTAGTTCCAAAGGTATCCGTTTCGCAAATGTATCCAACTATTGTGTAAAAGCGTTCTTTTGCATTTGGATTAGATATGTTTGCTATATGGTGTTGAGAACCATAAAACATTGGGCGTATTAGATGATTAAACCCTGTGTCAATTCCCGCAAAAACGGTAGAAGTTGTTTGTTTTACAACATTAACGGTTGCTAGAAAAAATCCTGCTTCACTTACCAAATACTTTCCAGGTTCAAAGGCTAACGTTAATTCTCTTCCATATTCTTTTTGAAAATCCAAAAAACGCTTGGACAATTTTTTACCTAATTCTTCTATATCCGTTTCAATATCATCTTTGCTATAAGGAACTTTAAAACCGCTACCAAAGTCTAAGAAATCTAATTTTTTGAAATTTTTAGCCGCTTCAAATAATATTTCGGCAGCATATAAAAATACTTCAATATCTAAAATATCCGAACCTGTATGCATATGTATTCCATTAATAGTCATCTTTGTATTTTCTACAATACGCAATATATGAGGCATTTGATGGATAGAAATTCCAAATTTACTGTCAATATGTCCTACTGATATTTTGGCATTACCGCCTGCCATTACATGAGGATTAAGTCGGATACAAACTGGGATGTTTGGATATTTTGTACCAAATTGTTCTAATATAGATAAATTATCGATGTTTATTTGTATATTTCCGTAACTAACGGCTTGCTCTATTTCCTCTAAAGAAACACCGTTGGGTGTAAAAATAATTTGTTCAGGACTAAAACCTGCATGCAAACCTAGTTGTACTTCTTGCACCGAAACGGTATCTAAACAAGCTCCTATTTTGTGCATAAATTTTAAAACAGAAATATTAGAAAGTGCCTTACAAGCATAGTTAATTCGTAATCTTTCAACCTTCGAAAAGGCTGCTACTAATCGGTTGTGTTGAAATTCTATTTTGGAAGCATCATACACATAAAGTGGGCTTCCGTAAGTTTCTGCTAATTGTAATAGGTCTTGTGCTTGCATAAAATTTTTAATTCTTAAATAAATTTGGATAATCTGTTATAATTCCGTCAACGTTTAGTTTTTTCAATTTTTCAATCTCTTCTTTTGTGTTTACCGTCCAAGGAATAATTTTTATAGTTAGTTGATGGCAATTTTCCACCAACTCTTTTGTAACCAATTCATAAGCTGGACTATAAATAGTAGGTACAAAGCCTAACATCTTTATATGGTATTCTATCGTTCCTTTATCGTCTGGTTCTATAAGCATTGCAGTTGCAATAGATGGATGGTTTTTGTGCAAAAATTGTAAAGTTCTAAAATCGAAAGATTGTATAGTTACCTGTTTTTCTATTTTATATTTCTTAATTATTTCCATTAATAAATTCACAAATTCCTCTGGTTCAGGATGAAAAATACCATCTGTTTGGGGTTGTGTTTTGGTTTCAATATTTAAAAACGGAAATGGTTTGTCTTCGGCAGTACATTTTTCCTGTATTTTTAAAATTAAATCTTCCAATAATGGCTTCACTTCCTTTATTTTGCTTTGATTTGGAAATCTTGGGTGTGGCTTTGTTCCAATATCATACTTTATAATACTATCATAGCTCATTCGATACATATTATATTTTGTTTCTTCTTTTTCTGAAATATATTCCCCATTTGGCAATGTGGTAATTTCGTGGTTAAAAAATGGTTCGTGAGACAAAAATGCTTTTTTATCTTTACTGAAACAAATATCCATTTCTAGAGTAGTTACACCTAAATCTATCGCTTTTAGCATTGCAGGAATGGTGTTTTCAGGCAACAATCCTCTGCAACCTCTATGTCCTTGTTTATCGAAAAAAATAGCGTTCTTTTGATTTTCCATGGCTACATTTTTATTATTTTTAATAGCGATGCAAGAAAACAACATAAAACTTAAAATAAGCATATAAAAATATCGCATAATATTTATTTTTTCAAAAATACAATTCATTTTGGCAAGTTATAAATTTATACTTTAAAATGAATAAAATTCACTTGTTTTTTAACAAAAAAGGAGTAATTTTATCTTTTTTAAATCAAATTTTATGAAAATTATAATCAGAACCTTTAATTTACAACTAAAACACACCTTTACCATTTCTAGAGAATCCCATACCGTACAACCATCGCTAATTGTAGAGTTACAAAGTGAAGGTTTCTCGGGCTTTGGAGAAGCAACCTCTAACCCTTATTACAACTGCACAGTTAGCAGTATGCAAAAAAATTTAGAAAATGTTATACCAATATTAGAAAATATCACCACCGAAACTCCTGAAGAATTTTGGCAAAAAGCTCATACAATATTGCAACATGATATGTTTGCTCTTTGTGCTTTAGATATGGCTTTTAACGATTGGTATGCTCGAAAAAAAGGAAAAAAACTCTACGAATTGTGGAATTTATCTACCGAAAATAATGTAAAAACTGACTACACTATTGGTATTGATACTATTGAGAAAATGGTCGAGAAAATGAACGAATTACCTTGGCCGATTTATAAAATAAAATTAGGAACCAAAGACGATATAAAAATAGTAACCGAACTACGAAAACACACCAATGCAATATTTAGAATTGATGCAAATTGTGGTTGGGGTGTAGAAGAAACCTTAAATAATGCTGTCGAATTGCAAAAATTAGATGTAGAATTTTTAGAACAACCTATGAAAGCAGATAATTGGGACAATCATAAAATAGTATTTGAAAAATCTGTTTTGCCAATAATTGCTGACGAAAGTTGCATTGTAGAAAGTGATGTAGAAAAATGTGCTGGACATTTTCATGGAGTAAACATAAAATTAGTAAAATGTGGCGGATTGACTCCTGCTCGAAGAATGATTGCAAATGCTAAAAAATTAGGACTCAAAACCATGGTTGGTTGCATGACCGAATCTACCGTTGGAATAGCAGCAATTGCACATTTATTGCCCGAATTAGACTATGTAGATATGGACGGAGCCTTACTTCTAGCACACGATATTGCTACTGGCGTAACCATTCATGATGGAATAATAGCTTATTCTGAATTAAATGGAACTGGTGTTACACTTATTTAGTGATGGTTTGCACGCAACATACGGATCGAGTTATCGTAATTAACAACCAAGAATATTTGTATTTTGGAGGTACTCATTATTTAGGAGTTACCACCGATTTTGATTTTCAAGATATTTTATTTAAAAATATAAAAAAGTGGGGAACCGCCTTTGGAAGTTCCAGAAATTCTAATGTAACGCTAGGTGTTTATGATTTTTGCGAATCCGATTTAGCCGATTTTTTTAATTTTAATGCCGTTTTGAGTGTCAGTTCAGGAATGTTAGCTGGCAAAATTGTGGTCGATTATTTAGATAAAAATAACGATTGTGTTTTTCATCTATCAAAAAATCACCCTGCAATTTATTGTAAGAATAGTTTGCCTTTATTTGAAAATGATGATTTAAACTCGATATTCTTCGAAAAAAAAATAACTAAAATTGCAATTTTAACCGATTCTTATCCTACTTCTACGGTGCTTCCGATTGATTTAAATATCTTACACAAAATTCCGAAAAACATTGCTATTACCTTGCTTATAGATGAGTCGCACAGCATTGGAATAACGGGAAATAATGGACAAGGAGTTGGAGCATTATTCAAAAAATTGCCCGTTAATGAGGTTATTATGATGGCATCCTTAGGAAAAGCATTCGGATTGTCTGGCGGCATTATTGCCAGCAGCAAAACGACTATCCAAAATATTAAACAAGAAGAGGCTCTTGTGGGTGCTTCGGCAATGAATCCTGCTTTTTTGCAAACATTTACCGATTCTAAAGAAATTTATCAGGCAAAAATGCTCTCTCTCAAAAAAAATCTTGCCTATTTAAAAGCTAATTTAAAACCAAACAAAGACTTGCTATTTCAGGAAAACTATCCTTTAGTTTATTTTGAAAATGCTACTATTTATAATAAACTATTGGCAAATTTTATTATTCCAACTTCATTTAATTATCCTACGCCAGAGAAAAAATTGAACCGACTGGTTATAACTGCAAACCACACCTTGGCTGATTTAGACAAATTAATAAGCGTTATTAACTCTTAGAAAAAATAATTAGTCTAAATATTTGAGCGTGTCCCTTCGTAAACTACGGGTCGGGCTTTTCGCTAAATCTTTTGTTACGCTGACGCTTCACAAAAGGATATCGCTTCTATCCCTCACGCAAAAAAACATAAAACAGTATAAAAAACCCTGTTATTTTTATAGAATTGTTTGAAAAATACTGCAAAATTATACTATTATTCTCTAACTTTCAATCATATCAATTTCCTTCATTAATCTATCAGTTTGCGTTAATGCTACTATGATTTTTTGATAATGACGAATGTCTTCATAGCTCAATTCTCGGTCTTTTCTATCTTTTAGCCATTTTTGAGCAGGTTGGTAACCACCAATATAGAAATTCCATGCAACTTCGGGAACATTTGCAAAATATTGCGTTTCGTTGATGTAAACGTTGCCTATTTCACCTTTGCCAAAGTTTGAAACTTTGGCAAAGGTTGTTTTTACAACAATATTAGTTCCATCTACTGGATATTGAGTGATTAATTTTTCTACCACTTCGCTTTCTAGTAAATGTATTTGGCGTAGTTTCGAACCTAACCCTATCAGGGTTTCAAACCCTGATAGGGTTGAAGGATAAGGAATGCGTGGAAAATCAATTTTTAAAAACTCTTTGTATTTTTCTCTATAACTTGGCGAATGCAAAACGGCATAGATATAATCTAAAATATCTATTGGTGCAAAATTTTTTGACTCGTTAACACCTTTGCCAAAATTTGAAACTTTGGCAAAGATTTCGTTGGCAAGATTTTCTTTCTCGGCAACAAACGGAATACCCAACTTTTTAGCAATTTCATTGACTATTTCCATGTTTAAATTGGGAACTCTGCCGTTTAACCCTCGCAGGGTTTGAAACCCTGCGAGGGTTTGTTGGGATTTCATGATGGCTTCTGGATAGAGGTAGAGTGGAAATCCATTGCCAGTACCAAATAATTTTGCACTTGCTGTTATATTTCCTTCAAAAATTTTATTAGTAATAAAACAATGACGCCAATCTTGATTTGTCTGCCTAGGTATTATTAAACAAATATTATCATTTAATAAATGCTTCATTATTTTAAATCTTCCATTACATACAAAACCATTTTGTTTTCCAGAATAAAATGTTTTTCTGATGTCAAAAGGTCTATAACTTACATTTTGCCATACTTTAGAATTATCAATATTGTTTTTAATATCCTCTTTTGCTCTCCCAATTTTCCAATCTCTTGCATCAGTTGTTTCATATTTTTTTGCAATTTCATCTTCACTCAATTCCAAAAAATCATTGACAATATTTTTTAATGACTTTTCTTCAAAATGAATTGTTATTGCATCTCTAATTGTTTCAATACCAGCAACATTTTCTTTGAATAATTCATCAACTTTAAAACCTTTTTCATATTCATTTTGTTCTCCGAAATCTTTTGGAACAAAGAAATAATAAGGTTCTTCAAAATTTAATTTTTTCCAATCAAGTTTTGAAATACTTTCTTCAAGAAATTGATATTTAAAATCTCTTTTACCATATAAATTATAATTAAAAACTTCTCCAAGTTCTTCTTTTTTCTTTTTTCCTGTTTTTACAAAAATATTTATAGAAACTCCTTGCATAATGTCAAAGACATTTTGATCCACAGAACCATCAGGACAAACTTCTTTTTTCTTTGCGTTTCCGTGTAAATCCAAAATATAAATTTTATCAAAACTTTCTAATAAATGTTTTCGCATTTGGCGATGTGTAATACCATCTATAAAACTATTATTAGAAATATAAGCTAAAATTCCACTTCCATTTTTATCAATAAAATGTTGCCCAAATCGAGTAAATTTTATGTAATCGTCATCAAGATTTATTTTTCGTTCGTTTAAATTCTTTTTATAATCTTTAATTAAATTTTGAATCCAGTCACTTTTATTTGAACTACTTACACTATATGGAGGATTTCCCATAACTACCATAACAGGTGCATCGCGTTTTATGGCGTTGGCTTGGTCGGCTTCATCACTTAACCAGCTGCTAAAAAGCGTTTGTGTGTCAGGGTGGGCTTCTTCTAAGCTATTGGTCAAGAAAATTCTAAAACGTTGGTCGTCGGTTGGTTTGTAACCTGTTTCGGTTAGTAGCATATCCATTTTAAGATGTGCCATTGCGTAAGAAGCCATTAACAACTCAAAACCATTCAAACGAGGAATTAAATCGTTAGTAACATATTGACTCCAAATACCTTGTTGTCCTTCAAATTTTTTGTGAATGTGTTTTACCACTTCGGCAAGGAAAGTTCCTGTTCCTGTTGCTGGATCTAGTATTTGTACTTTGTGCACTTCAATTTCGGCCTCAACTTCTTTAAGTTTGGCATTTTTACCTAAAGTTTGAGTAACGGCTTTTTTCTTAATTTTAATTTTGCTGGTATCTGCCAAACCTTCTTTTAAGCCAAATTCTGTTTTCAAAATATCATCAACCGCACGAACAATAAAATTTACTACTGGTTGTGGCGTGTACCAAACACCGCGAGCTTTTCGCAAAGTTGGGTTGTATTCACCCAAAAAGGTTTCGTAAAAATGCACCACTGGATCTTCTTGTTTGGTGCTTTTACCAAAATTTTTCATAATCTGTGTCACATCACTCGCTAGGAAAATAGAAACCAATTCTTCTACAATCCAAACCAAACGATTGTCTAAGTCATAACCTGCAATATCTTGAAAAAGCTTTCGCAAAAAAGGATTGCTCTTGGGTATTAACGAAGCGGCTTCTTCACGCGAAAATGTTGGTAATGTTGGGTCGTGGTAACGTGCTGCAAACATTCCGTAAGCAATAGTTTGCGCATAAATATCGGCGAAACTCTTGTTGTCAATATCGTGAATCAACATTTGTTGAAACGACAACATTTGACTTTTTATGCTCGAACGAATTTCTTTTTCATCATCGGCATTCAATGATTTTTCGATAACATCAGCCATCAATTTGGCTTTTCCTGCCATCATTTGTGCTAATTTGGTAGGCGATTTGATGGTTTGAGAAATGGTTTGAGCAAAATTTACAATAAGATTGGTAAACTGTTCAAAGTTTTCAGAAATAGGAAGTATTGCACCATTTTCTATTTTGGCGATTTCTATTTTGGTTACAAATTCGCCGTCTTTATAAAAATGAAAATCTAAATAGTCGGTAAAAATTAGATTGGTTAAACCTGCTTTGTATCGATCAAATTGTTCTTTGAGTTTTTTGTCTTTTAAATCAACACCAATATCTTTAGCTTCTATGTAACCAATAGGAATATCTTTTCTTGTCAATACATAATCAGGCGCGCCACAAGCTACTCTTGCAGGTTCGTTGGTAACCAATACATCGGGCAAAATTGCCATTATCAGGTTTTGCAAGTCGCCACGATACGAATGCTCGCGTGCGTTTCCTGTTTTGAATAAGGTGTCGATTTTGGTAATGTATTGTTGGATTGTCATAATGATAAGTAAAAATCAAATATAAGCCTTTTTATCTAAAGTAATTAAACCAAAAACCCCAACTCAACTAAATGAATTGGGGCTGTATTTTCAACTCTGTCAAAGTTTTAAACTTTGACAGAGTTTTATTTGAAAGATATTATTCCGCTTTTGGAGTAATTTTATTTTCTTCTCTTGGAGGTCTTGGTAAAAGTGCTTTTCTAGACACTTTTTCTTTTCTAGTTTTAGGATCAACTCCTAAATATTTCACTTGAAAAACATCACCCATGTTTACAACATCAGTAACATTTTCAGTTCTTTCCCAAGCTAATTCTGATACGTGTAATAAAACTTCGTTTCCTGGAGCATCTGTATATTCTACCACAGCACCAAAATCTAACATTTTAATTACTTTTACTTCATAAGCTTCTCCCATTTGTGGTTTGAAGATGATAGAATCAATTTTAGCTAAAACAGCTGCAATTCCATCTGGATCAGTTCCAAGTATTTCAACAACTCCTTGTTCGTCCACTTCGTTAATAACGATAGTTGTTCCAGTAGCTTTTTGTAATTCTTGAATCACTTTTCCTCCAGGTCCAATTAAGGCACCAATGAAAGCACCAGGAATGGTACGCATGATGATTTTTGGAGCGTGAATTTTAACATCATTATTTGGTTGTGGAAGCGTTTCTAATATTTTCCCTAAAATATGTAAACGTCCATCACGAGCTTGAGCCAAAGCTTGCTCCATGATTTCATATTTCAATCCGTCGATTTTGATGTCCATTTGGCAAGCTGTAATTCCTTCAGAAGTTCCAGTTACTTTGAAATCCATATCTCCTAAATGATCTTCATCACCTAAAATATCAGATAAAACCGCAAAACGATCTCCGTCTGTAATCAATCCCATTGCAATTCCAGAAACTGGACGAATCATTTGAATTCCAGCATCCATTAAGGCTAATGTTCCAGCACAAACAGTAGCCATTGAAGATGAACCGTTAGATTCTAATACTTCAGAAACCACACGAATTGTATAAGGGCAATCAGCAGGAATCATGTTTTTCAATGCTCTTTGTGCCAAGTTTCCGTGACCAACTTCTCTTCTTGAAGTTCCTCTTAACGGACGAGCTTCTCCTGTTGAAAATGGCGGAAAATTATAGTGTAAATAGAATTTTTCTTCTCCTTGTTCTGATGGTGAATCAATTTGGTTAGCTTCTCTAGAAGTTCCTAAAGTTGCTGTTGCCAATGCTTGAGTTTCTCCACGAGTAAACAATGCCGAACCGTGAACTGAAGGTAAATAATTTACTTCACTCCAAATAGGACGAATTTCTGTAGTTTTTCTTCCGTCAAGACGAATTCCTAAATCTAAAGTTACATTACGAACTGCTTCTTTGTTAGTTTTGTAGAAATATTTTCCAACTAAATCGCCATTTTCTGCTAATTCTTCTTCTGTAAATAAGGCTTTTACTTCTTCTTTTACAGCATCAAATGCAGCTGAACGTTCGTGTTTTGCCGAACCTTTGCTTGCAATTGCATAAATTTTATCGTAAGATGCTTCTCTAACTTTAACGTAAATTGCATCGTCTGATTTTTCTTGTTCATAAGTACGAACTTCTTTTTTTCCAAATGCTGCTGCTAATCTTTCTTGAGCAGCAATTTGTACTTTGATATGTTCGTGAGCAAATTTAATTGCTTCTACCATTTCTGCTTCTGAAATTTCTTTCATTTCTCCTTCTACCATTGCGATAGAATCTCTTGAAGCTCCAATCATCATATCAATATCTGACAATTCTAATTGTGCACGAGATGGATTGATGATGAATTTTCCATCAATACGACCAACTCTAGCTTCAGAAATCAAAGTTTCAAAAGGAATGTCCGATAAGGCAAGTGCTGCCGAAGCTGCTAAACCTGCTAATGCGTCTGGCATCACTTCTTCGTCATGAGACATTAACTGAATCATAACTTGAACTTCTGCATGGTAATCTGATGGGAAAAGTGGACGCAATACACGGTCAACTAATCTCATTGTCAATACTTCGCTGTCACTTGGACGTGCTTCTCTTTTGAAAAAACCACCAGGAAAACGACCTGCTGCAGCAAATTTTTCGCGATAATCTACCGTTAACGGTAAAAAATCGATACCTGGACTTGCTTTTCTTGCGGAAACAACTGTACCTAAGATAACAGTATTTCCAATTCTTACTACTACAGAACCGTCAGCTTGTTTTGCCAAACGTCCTGTCTCGATTGTGATGCTTCTGCCATCACCTAAATCGATTTTTTCTACAAACAATTGTGGAATCATAATTTTTCCTTTTTAATTTTACATTGGATACCTGTCGGTAATTGTTTGTGTTGTTGTAGTTGTTGTGTTCCAATGAAAAACTGAACTTTTTTTTAAAACTTAAACCATAACCCTATCAGGGTTTTAAACCCTGATAGGGTTATTTGATATAAAAAAAGAGGCACTTACGCACCTCTTTTTGTATGGATTATTTTCTAATACCCAATACCTTAATAATTTCACGGTATCTATTGATTTCCGTCTTTTTTAAGTAATCTAAGAGACTTCTTCTTTTTCCTACTAGTTTCACCAAAGAACGCTCTGTGTTAAAATCGTGACGATTTTTTTTCAAGTGTTCTGTTAAGTGATTAATTCTAAATGTAAACAAGGCAATTTGAGATTCAGATTTACCTGTGTTTGCTACTTCTCCGTGTTTAGCGAAGATTTCTTCTTTAACTTCTTTTGTTAAGTACATTTTAATATCTTATAAATGATTATTATGTATAAATTTAGGCCTTTCCTAATTATGGTGCAAAAGTAAGAAATAATTATGAATTACAAATTATGAATTACAAATTATTTTTAAATTCTAATAAAGTTTTGCAACTTCTTGGTTTACAAATTCTAAAAAGCGTTCATCTGCTTCAGTAAATGGATCCAAAACATGACTATCAATATCGATTTGACCAATATTAATTCCGTTTACAAATAGTGGAACTACAATTTCCGATTTTACGGTAAAACTACAAGCGATATAATTATCTTGCGCAGCAACATCTGGCACTACAAAATTGGCATTACTCTCGGCAACTTGTCCGCAAATTCCTTTTCCAAACGGAATTACAGTATGATCTGTTTCTGCACCTACATAAGCATCTAAATGCAAGGTTTTATTTTCGTGATTGGCAAAATAAAATCCAACCCAATTATAGTAAGAAACTTCTTGTTTCAATAATTCGCATATTTGTAATAATTTTTCGTTAATAGATAGATTATTTTGCGAAATAATAGTGGTGACTTTGGGTTTTAAATTATCTAAATTCATGATTTGCTTATTTTACTGCAAAAGTATTTGATATAAACTAAAAAAAAAATATAAATTTGTTAAAAAAATAATTTTGAAGAAATATCTTGTAGAATATCAAGCTTTTTTGCTCTTTTTAGGTAAATTTCTAGGAAGTTATTTAGTATTCTCTATACTATACAGTTATTATTTATCTTTTTTTGACGCAAATTCAATTGATTGGATTACGAAAAAAGTAGCTTCAAATACTAATTTTTTTTTAAATTTATTAAATTCTAATTCCACAATTATTATTCAGGGAGAAAACGCACAAGTTTTTTATAATAAAAAATATGTTTCTAGAATAATTGAAGGTTGCAACGGAATTAGTGTTGAAGTGCTGTTTGCAAGTTTTATCATTGCTTTTTCTAACAAAATAAAAACTACTTTTAGCTTTATAATAGTTGGAGCGATTGCTATATATGTTTTAAATATTTTCAGAATTGTATTATTATCCATACTATTATA
>DZCQ01000027.1:0-13299 GCA_022730285.1 Flavobacterium psychrophilum | reverse complement strand
CAGAATATCCAAAATATAATTTAGCATTATTAATTATAAATTTAATAATAAGATACTTCATAAACAGTGCAATTTCATTAGGAATAATCTATTTAGTATTCAAAGATAAGTCTAAAATATTTTTTTTAATATACCTTTATATATTCCTACTACTAATACTTTTAGGCTTATTTATCTTTGTTTTAGAGTTTTTAAGTTCTGAATCAAAAATGATACTATTTTACAGCAGAAGATTTATCATACAACCTCTGTTTTTATTGTTATTTATTGCTGGATTTTATTTTCAACAACAAGCTAAGAAGTAAAGGAAATACCACTAAAACAAACAATTTATTTACCATTTTATAACTCTTTTTTTACACTTTATCGATAAAAAAAGCTTTTTTTTTCTTTTTTATTGCTTTTGTAAATAATTAAAATTACATTCGCACTCGAAAAAAAAACCTAATAATCAGTTATTTATGAAGAAATTACAAATTTTATTTTTTACAATTATTATTTCAAATTACACATTTGCTCAAAATCCAACAACAAATATCCCTGTACAAACCTCTAAAGATTTATTTACAATTAAAAAAACTCCAATTAACAGTAAATTATCTGATATTGGTGCCACATTTTTTAATGATAAATATATCATTTACTCTTCTAAAAAAACTGGAGCTATATTTCCTGCAAAAGATAAACTTACAAACGCACCATTTTCCACCTTATATTGTGTAAACTATGATGCTAACGAAGAATTATCCAAACCTAGTTTTTTTTCATATACATTAGATTCTAAAGGAAACGAAGGCGGAATTTGCTTTAGCAATGACAAAAAAAATGCTTATTTTACAAAAACAAACAATACAGACACTAAAAATTTTCAGTTATATAAAGTAGATTTTGATGATCAAAAATACACATGGGTTAATGAAACTCCAGTAGATTTTAACAATTCTAACTACTCGATAGAAAACCCTTCTCTATCTGCTGATGGCAAAAAAATATATTTTTCTTCAAATAAGCCTGGTGGTTACGGTGGTTATGACTTATATGAAGCAACTCTAAATGACAAAGGAATACCAACAAATCCAACTAATTTAGGAAATACAATAAACACTCCAGCAGATGAAAACTACCCATATGAATCCTTAGAAGGAAATGGAACAATTTATTTCTCATCTAATACTCCTAATGGTTTTGGTGGATACGATGTATTTGTTTCTAAAAAAACAGACAACACCTATTATACTCCTCTAAATTTAGGAAATACAATTAACAGTTCAAATGACGATGTTTCTTTTATTTTAGCATCTAAAAATAGTGGCTTTATAAGTTCTAACAAAAAAGGGGGAGAAGGATTATATGATGTGTACCACTTTAAAAGAAAGCAAGTTCCAACAATTATTAATGGAGCTGTAACCGAACTAAATAGCAAAACACCACTTCCAAATGTAGCCGTAATGCTTATAGATAAAAATGGAAACACGATAAGTACTAAAAATACCGACGGAAATGGAAATTACTCCTTTGAAGTTTCTCCACTAAATGACTATCAAGTAGCAGCAACAAAAGAAGGCTATGAGGAACATAAATCTCCAAGTATTAATACAAACAAAGATGTAGTTGTGAATATCGATCTAGATCAGAAAAGAGCAATTTTAACAGATAATGCTATTGTTTTAGAAAACATATACTTTGATTTAGACAAACACATTATCAAAAAAGAATCCTTACTATCTCTTAACAAAGTTGTTACTGTTTTAAATGAAAATCCAAATTTAAATATAATAATTAACGCTTACACAGATTCTCGTGCTTCCGATAAATACAATATAATTTTATCTAAGAAAAGAGCAAATGAAGTAAAAAAACAGTTAATAATTAACGGGATTTCTAAAAACAGATTAGAATCAGAAGGATTTGGAGAAACCAAACCACTATCTAATTGTGGTGCAAAATGTTCTGAGAAAGAATTTGCATTGGATAGAAGGGTAGAATTTATAATAAAAAAATAAGCCTTTTTTGTTAAGAAAAAAATAGCTCAAAAGCTTATTCTTGTTAGAGTAAACAAAAAAACTTTGTTATATGATTATAACAAAGTTTTTTTTGTTTGACAAAATACTGAAAATACTAAGCTTTAACAACAAGCCTAAACCCTTCGCCATGAATATTTAAGATTTCTACATTTTCGTCGAGCTTTAAATATTTACGGAGTTTGGCGATATATACGTCCATACTTCTAGAAGTAAAATAATTATCGTCTCTCCATATTTTTGTTAAAGCTAGTTCTCTGGACATTAAATCGTTTTCATGAAGAGCAAGCATTTTGAGCAATTCATTTTCTTTAGGAGAAAGTTTTATTGGATCTTCTCCAGGAAAAGTTAAAAATCGAAGTTTCGAGTTTAAATCAAATTTTCCTATTTTAAATTCAAACTTGGCAACATCTGCTTTGGTTTCTATTGCTTTTCGCTGAATAATTGCTTTAATTTTTACTAATAAAACTTCCGAATCAAATGGTTTATTTAAGTAATCATCTGCTCCAACTTTATAGCCTTTTAGCACATCTTCTTTCATAGATTTTGCTGTAAGAAAAATAATAGGCACTTCTTTGTTCTTCTCTCTTATTTCTTTTGCTAGCGTATATCCGTCTTTGTAAGGCATCATAACATCAAGAATACACAAGTCGTAAGTATCTTTCTTAAATTTTTCAAACCCTTCCATCCCGTTTTTTGCTAGAACAACATCATAGTCGTTCATACTTAAATAATCCCTTAATATTGATCCAAAATTTGGATCGTCTTCAACTAGTAATATTTTTTTTGTTTCCATATATTAAAATGTTAGTGGTAATTTTATTACAAATGTGCTCCCTTTTCCTTTTTCGCTTTCAACAGAAATTTCACCATTATGGTCTTCCACGATTCTTTTTACATAAGCTAAGCCTAGTCCATGTCCTTTTACATTATGAATATCGCCTGTATGTTCTCTATAAAACTTATCAAAAATCTTTTTCTGTGCTATTTTGCTTATGCCTTGACCGTGGTCTTTTATTTTTATAAAAATAAAATTTTTGCTATTTTCAGTACTTACTTCTAGCAATGGTTTTTCGGGTGAATATTTAATGCCGTTTTCTAGAATATTTACAAGAACATTTGTAAAATGTGTATCATTTACAAGAACATTTGTTTGAGTAGCTTTTAAGTCTAAACTTACACTTCCTTGTCTGTCTTGAATTATTAAGCTTACATGCTCTAGTGCATCTTCAATTATATCGTTTATATTATTATTTTCTTTTGGAATATCTAATTCTCTTTTTTCGAGTTTAGAAATTTGCAATACGTTTTCTACTTGTGCATGCATTCGTTTATTTTCGTCTTTAATCATTTGCAAATAGCGCAAAACTTTTTCTTTGTCATCAATAATTTTCGGGTTCTTTATGGCATCTAAAGCAAGGTTGATGGTTGCAATTGGTGTTTTAAACTCGTGGGTCATATTATTTATAAAATCGGTTTTTATTTCCGATATATGTCTTTGTGTACGTAGTTGCTTTAATGCACTATAATAAGCTACAATTATAATTATTGTAAAAATTAAGGATAGCATTGCAATTGCGACTAAATCAGACATTAAGAATAATTTCTTTTTAGGAAAGCTAACCATTAGTTGATAAACACTAACACCATCGTTATCTGTAAAAATTGGGATATCGTAGGTATATATTTTATCAAACTTAAATTTTTCTGACTTTACTTTTGTTGCAAGACCATTGCTGTAAATTGCAAATTCAAAAGGAGTTTTAATTCCATATCCATGCAACTCGGATAACAAAAGATTGTATAATTGTTTATTAGAAACTCTTTGGGTTATAGAACGTGTTGCTGCAATATCTTTAAAATAAATCCCATATTGCACTTTGTCCAAAATATCCATTCGTCCATATTTTTGAATTTTTTCTGAGGGAACGGTTTCGTGCTGAATTGTAGAATTGTCAAAAGTGTTTTTTTTATATACTTCGGTAACTCTTTTAGAAACAAAGTTTTTAATTTTTGCAGAATCATTTTTCTTATCAAAGAACGATGTAGGTATAGAATAATCTTCGGGAATGATACTGTTTGAATAAATTATGGTCTCGTTAGTTATTCCATTTTTTTCAACATAAAAAAACTTAAGAAGTTCACTTTGTTGTGGTGTTTTTCCAATACTATCTTTCAGTTTGTTAAATCTACTAAGGAAAGTATAGGTTTCTTGTTCCTCAATTTTTTTAGAAACATTTCCTAAAACTTGTTTCACTTGGTATTTAAATTGCTCTTCCTTATTTTTAAAAGACGCATTGATTAAATAAGCTTGAACAGCTATAATCCCTAACAGGGAAATAGTCATTAAGAGAACAACTAGCCTAAATAATGTTTTATTCATCAAACAAATTTAATATTTTAACATTTGACTTTATTTATAATTAACCAAATATTAACAAATATCTGTTATATTATAATAATATTGAACAAATAAAACAGTTTTTTTGTACAAATAACTATTCTAAATTAATATTTAAAACATGGAATTTAATGATTCAAATATTTTTAAGAATTGCTTTTTTGTGTCTAAAAAAACAATATTTTGTATCACAAAGTCACTTTTAGCAACTTTTCTATCCTCTGTCCATTGATTTTTAATTCTATTTAGAACCTCTTCTCTTGTGGAATTATCCCTACTAATAACTCGCTCAATTCTAACTTCCTTGGGAGCTGTTACTGTAATAATGGCGTCACAATTTTTATCAATTCCTGCTTCAAATAATATTGCTGATTCTTTAATTACAAACTTACTTTGTTGTAGTTGCAACCATTTTTCAAAATCATTTTTTACCAATGGGTGAATTATTTGATTTAAAACTTTTAGCTTATCTGGGTTTGAAAAGGCCATTGTGGCAAGTTCTTTTGTATCTATTTGATTATTTTTAATTATAGATTTTCCAAATTTATTTTGAATACTCAAAATAGTTTTAGGCAGTTGCATTATTTTTTTTGCTTCTATATCACTATTATAAACGGGGATTTTTTTTTGTATAAATAAATTAGCAATGGTTGATTTGCCACTACCTATACCACCTGTTAGCCCAATTACTTTTGCGAGCATAATGCATTATTATTTTTTAGACCATTCCTCAATACTATCCTGATTTAGTTTAATATAGTCTGCATTTTTTTCTAATTTTGCAGCTTCTAAAGATATTTTTGCCGTTTCAACAGCTCCTTTTTTATCGCCTAATTTGGCTTGGATTTGCGATTTTAAACGGGTGTACCAATATGGTTTCTTAGGATTGTTTTCACACGCTTTGTTAATGTAAGTAAGACATTTTTTTAAATCTCCGTTGTATTGGAAAAAATATTGAGCTGCAGTGTAATAATCCGTAGGAGTTGGACCTTCAAAAACTTTTTCGATATTTTCCATTGCTATTTTTTGAGTAGGAACATCTATTTTTAAGTTCACAAATGTTTTTTCCCAAGCAAGCTCTAACAATCCCGAATTAGTTTCGATATTAGCAATATCTATGGTAAAAGATTCTACAGCTCTGTCTGAAATTTCTGCTTTAACAGATGCTTTCAGGGCAACCTTACTTTCATCCCAAACTTCTGGAGTTCCCCAATTTGAGGTATTGGAATAAAAAATCATTTCCCAAGAATCTGGATTTGGAATAGTATATAAGGCATATTTCCCTTTTGGAAGCAATTTTCCATCAATAGTAACATCGGTAGAAAAAGAAATAGTTGTATTCTCATTTGCACCAGTTCTCCAGATTGCACCAAAAGGAACGAGTGAACCAAAAATAATTCTTCCTTTCATACTTGGTCTATAATAATTTACCTCAACTTCCGTTAAACCAATCGTTTGAAATAAAACACCTTTAGGACTTGCTTGTGGAACTACAATTTGTGCATTTGTAGTTGTAAAAAAACTAAATATTGTAATAAATAGAAGTGTATTTTTCATTTTTACATTTTTACATTTAATAAGTGTATAAAATTACTTAAAAAAAATTAGTATTAATTCTTTAATGCTCTAATTTCTTCATAATTAAGGGTTTTAAAATCTGTAATTACCATATTTGCATTAGAGTAATCTTGCAATTTAGAATTAGGACTATCATATCCAATACAATAAATCCCTGCAAGTTTCGAAGCGAGAATTCCGTTTGTACTATCTTCTATTACAATACATTCATCTTTAGAACCCCCGGATAATTTTGCAGCATGTATAAAAATACTTGGATCTGGTTTTGACTTCACAAAATCTTCACCAGAAACAATAAAATCAAAATAGGAATGCAAATTAAATCTCGTAAAAACACTATTTATTGTTTCCTTAGATGAGGAAGATGCTAGTATAAGTTGCATACCGTTTGTAACTAAGTTTTTAATCAAATCCTCAACACCATCTAACAAAGTAAGCTCATTATCTAGATAAAATGCCTTTGTAAATAATGCTCGTTTTACATCAATTAACTCGGTAATTGTTTGATTTAACTGAAAATCTTCTTTTAGTTTTTGAAAAACATTTTGAGTAGATTTCCCCATGAACGTTGCATACATTTCAGGACTAACCTCAATACCAAGTTGTTTAAATTGCTCTTTATATGCTTGATTATGAATAGGTTCTGTATTTACAATCACTCCATCCATATCAAAAATCACTGTTTTTATCATTGTATGCATCCTATTTATATTACAAATACAAAGATGCGACTATTTTTTTTAAAAACCATTTTAATTTTTTGGCACATAATTTGAAAATAACATAGAAACATGTCTTTTATGCTAAGATAGTTGCATGTTTAAATAAAAATTAATAGCTTTACAATTATAAAATAATAGTCATGAAAAAAATTTTCACATTAATTGCAGTAAGTAGTTTTGGTTTTTTAGCACAAGCACAGGCTAAAATTGAGTTTAAAGAGAAAGATAATACCATTGATTATGGTACCGTTACAAAAGATAATGATAATGGAGTTCGTACTTTTGAATTTACAAACACGGGAGATGCACCATTAATAATTACAAATGTTTTGTCCTCTTGTGGATGTACAGTACCTACAAAACCAACTGAACCTATTCTGCCAGGGAAAACAGGAAAAATTGAAGTTAAATACAATATGAACCCCGGTCCAATTCGTAAAACTATTACGGTTGAAAGTAATGCAATGAATTATGATGCTGGAAAAGTTCCTTTAAAAATAAAGGGAACAGTAGTTGTTCCAGAAGAAGTAAACATCATGGAGAAGAAAAAATCTGTGCCAAGCAATTAAAGTACTTTTAACATTACCTTAAACAATAAAAAGCAGTTTGGTACTGCTTTTTATTATTTAAAACAAACTCTTTAAGCAACTAACAAAAATATTTTTTGTTTATTTTCATAACGATTATTTGTTTATATTTTCTCTTTTTTTAGTTTCTGTTTTCTCATGTTCTAAATATTCTTTTTGCAATTTTTGCGTGTTTTCTCTCACTTTTTCTGCATCTTTTATCATTTGCTCTTGTGCTGGATTTGTTTGTGCTTTTTGTTGACTATTTTTAGCCCTTATCTTTGCCATAACGGAACTTAATGCAGCTTCGTTTGTAGGTAAAGAAGATTCGAAAGCAGCTATTTGACTTAGCTTTTGTTGGTGCATTTCAGGTGTATAATCTGTTTTTATTTCTAAAGCAATTTCATTTATTTTTGCCATTGTCATCCAATTGAAAGAGACAGTTTGATTGGGGTTATTATTTTTTACAACAAAACCATTTTTATTCTGACTTTTTATAAAATAATTAGCATTAGGAACAATTGCTGTAATAGTAACAATAGGATTTCCTTGCAGTTTTTGTATAAATTCGGCACTATAATTTACAATAACCTCATCAGTATTCGATTCGATTGTTCCAAAATCAGAAATGGTAATGGTTTTTATAATATCTTGCTGTTGCTGATCTAATTGCTTGATTGCATTTACAGTAACAGGGATTATTTCTTCATATATTACTCCTAATGTTGGTGTTTTTGCTTTAATATAGCCTTCTTCATTATTAGACATATAATCCCACGAAGAAACAATTTCAGGGACAATTTGTTTTAGCTCTTGTGCACTAAACCCAATGTGAGTTCTTTTTTCGTCATCTGGAACATCACTATCGGTTCCAGCATTATCTTTTTTAAACTTATACGTTATAGGGCTTATATCACGTAATTGGTGTATTCCGTACGGCACTTTCTGAATGTCTTTTTTTAACGTAATATCCGAACTCACGTTAGGAGCTACTGAACAAAATAGCTGGTTCCATCTGAATCCAAGATATTTACTTCCGATTGGATCCCCTAAGTTTGTCCCTGTATGACTGTTTAAAGGAGAAAGTTGATATGTAAAGCCAATATTTGCCTCACCTTCGGTATAATATTCGATACTTCCCATTTGCCAAGTTGTACCCGAACTACCCGAATGTTTTGCAATTAGCACAGGAATATCTGTAGTTCCAGATACAGTGGACGGATTCCAAACAGTTAAACTTGAATTTAAACTACCCAATACTCCTGGAGTAATAACACCACCACTATTTTGACCAATAACTACTTCTCCAGGATTAAAAATACGCATTCTATTTACAAAATTGGTATAAAAATCCAGTCCAAACGGATTTCCAGTAGCGCTTCGTTTGCTACCTATTCCTTCTCCGCTACCACTACCAAAGGTAAGAGCATTTGTTGGAGTTCCTGTATTAGAATTATTTTGATCAATATTTAATCCATAATTTGAGGTAAGCACTTGTTCTGGCACAACAGTTCCAAAGCCACTTCGCCCAGAACCATTAGGAACAATAACTCCATAATTATTTGTTGCTCCTGTCGATGAGAAAAAACCTGCATAATTAGTTGTCCCTGTACCAGAAACATTAAAATTCCCACCATATCTATTACCTGCACTACCTGTTGCACTAACAAAAATTCCATACGCATCACCCGTATAGGTAGTCGGATTAACACGGAAATTTGCACCTATATAACCTCCTTCAAAGTAACCTCCTAATCCATATCCAGGAGCATTCACTGAAGAAGAATAAACACCATATCTATCGGAATTTCCTAAATAGTTATTTAGAAAATTTCCTGTTCTAAAGTCGTTACTTAATGCATCTAATTTGTATAATGGATTCGCAAGTCCTATCCCTACATTACCAGTGGTCTGTTTTATACGCATTCTCTCGATAGTATTAGTACCAAAAGTAATATCATTTGCATCGGTTGTACCTAAAAAATTTTCTGCTACACCAATAGTCGATGTCCCATAAGTAACAGGAACGACAGGATTAGTAATAGCTGTATTACCATCTAGTTCCCAGCCTGCAACCCCATTTACTGCGATCCATCTACTTGCAATATTATTCCAATAATAAAAACCTGCTACTACATTATTAGGTACAACCCCAGCTGGTGCCAGATTATATACTAGTGTAGATGTTAATAATGGTGAAGCATTTGGGTTTACAACTGTCACATTGTCAGCAATGGAAGTTAGTTGTACTCGTGGTATAACTAGTCCATTGTTTGACGACTGAATGTCTAACGCTCCATTAGGAGTCGTAGTGCCTATTCCTACTTGTGCCAATGAAAAGAAAGGCAATAGAATAAGTATTTTAAAATATTTTTTCATAACTATTATTTTTAAGGATTAATTACAATATTCGAGAATCGACCATTTACTTGATTAATTCCTAGAGTGCTAGTTCCTGAATTTAAATCAAAAGTGCCAGATAATTGATTTCCTACATTTAATGTAATGGTTATAGTACCTGTTCCAGCAACCCAAGGGCTTGATGTTGTAGGTCTTGTGTATGTAAATTCATTACCTCCATCAATTGTGTAAGTTCCAACGGCTAAGGAAGTTAATTTTATTTTAATAATTTCACTTGTTCCATTTCTCCCAAAAATTTCTTTTTCACTTGCATTTGCAATAGGATTTGTAACAGATGACATACTTGATGCTCCACCTTCGGCATATAAAAGTTCTGGTAATCCTGGTGGAGGCGGTGGACTTGCAACATCATCATTATTACATGATATAAGACTAAAAGTTACAAAAAATAAGATTAAAAGTTGTTTTAAAAAAGTTGTTTTCATAAGGATTTTTGTTAAAGATTATTTTTTGAAATTTGTTTTGGTAATCAGTTTGTTTTTATTAATAATATTGAGTTCATAATTTCCTTTTTTCAAATGATTTACATTAATGTAAATTTTATTGAATGTAAGTTTTTCTAAATCAGCACTATATATTTTAGAGTTTTTTAGCATTATCACGAATTGAGATTATTCTATACTATTAAATTCGACTCTTCGATTTTCTTTTTTTCTTTCTTCAGAATCATTATCAGATATAGGTTCAGATTCTCCTTTTCCTGAAGTTGTCATTCTCGATTTTTCTATACCAAAATTTGTAACAAAATAATTGGCTACACTTTGTGCTCTTTTTTCTGATAATTTTAGGTTCTCGTTATCATTTCCATCAGAATCAGTATGCCCCACAATACTAATTTTTACAGATGCATTTTCTTTTAATGCTTTTCCTAAATCGTCTAAAACCGTTTTACTCGATGACTTTATCGTTGCTTTATTGGTATCAAATAAAATTTCGTTGGTTGTAAATTTTCCAGTTTCTATCAATTTATGACGTGTATCTGAACCAGCTTCGGCTAGTTTCAAATTTGAAATAAAAAACTTGTCGGTTGTGTTTTTATAAGTACCAATATAAAAAATGATTTGATTATAATTAGAATCGCCAAATGCAGTTGGTAAATCCCAATATTTCTTGCCATCGACATACATTCTGAAACGATTTTTTTGTCGCCAAACTTGCACTCTAATCGAATTGTTATTTTTGTTAAAATTGGAAACTTCTATTTTGTTTTTCATAATTTCCTTCTTTTCAGAAATTACCGAAATACTGCTACTTCCAACCGTTCCTGCTAATGAATTTGCTGGATGCATATTAAAAATCATAGCCTCTTTTCGTTTAAAAGTGGTATTCCAAGTATTATCAGCTTTACTTACTTTTTCTGTAAAAACAATATTTAATGCTGTTGAATAAAAATTAAAATTATCGGTTGTAGTTACATCAAATTCAAAAGTGAAATTCTCTGGCAACTTTGATACATTCAATGGTAAAAAACTTCCTTTATCTGAAATTTGAAGCCATTTTTTTGAATCTCCATCAAAATTTACAATTTCGCCACTACTGTTGGTAAACCAATTTACTGGAAAATCACCAATGGCATCATTGCTGAATTTTTCTTCAAAAATCACTTTCGTTCCAGCAACAAAATCGCTTCCTGATTTAGAAATCATTTTGCTTTTTGAAGATTCTGATGAAGAAGAGTTAGTGTTTTTTTTATTATTCAAAACTTCGTCCATCGCCTCATTAGTCTCTTTAGTAGCTTTTTGTTCTACTTTTCTCTCAATAGCTCTTTCGGTTGCTCTATGCACTTTTTTGGCCAATCTGTCATGAAATTGAGCGTTTGCATTTTGAAAAAAGAAGACAGTAAAAAGAAAAACTATTGTTTTAAAACTAGTTTTCATGGCTAAATTCTTTTTAGAATTTTAGTATTATCATTCGTTCCGTCACCTAATTGTCCACTGCCATTATTTCCACAAGCCCACAAAGAATTATCTGTTTTTGTTGCTAGTGAATGTTGTAAAGTAGTATAAACCGTATTCCAAGTGGTTTCTGTACCTATTTGATGTGGTGTTAGTGCATCTATAAGTGTTCCATCAGCCAGTTGTCCGTAATCATTCTTTCCCCAAGTCCATAATGTGCCATCAGATTTTATGCCATATGTTGTTCTTTTTCCGCTTGAAGCCGTTTTCCAAGTAGCCGTTCCAAGTTGCACAGGGTTTACTGTAGAGGTTGTTGTACCATCTCCTAATTGACCATTAGCATTATTTCCCCAAACCCATAAAGTATTATCGTTTTTTAATCCTAAAGCTTGATTATCTCCAGCTGATATTGTCTTCCAGTTAGTTGCAGTTCCCATTTGAGTTGGAGTCATTATGATTCCACCTTGTAGTGTTCCCCATTTCCACAAAGTTCCATCTGTTTTTATGGCAATACTAAAGGTGTTTCCTGCTGCAATTTCTTTCCAGTTAGTTGCTGTTCCAATTTGTGTAAACGAAGTTCTGTTCATTGTAGTTCCGTCTCCTAAATTATATAAATTATTTATGCCACATACCCAAAGTGTTCCATCAGTTTTTATAGCAAGTGTGTGGTATTGTCCTGCTGCAATGGTTCTCCAGTTGGTAGCAGTTCCTATCTGAGATGGAAGTGTTCTGGCCACTAAAGCATCTCCAAGTTGTCCGAAATCATTATTTCCCCAACCCCAAAGTGTTCCATCGGTTTTGATACCTAAATTAAAACTTGCTCCTGTTGCAATCGTTTTCCAAGTACTAGTTCCTACTTGATGAGGATATTTCACACCAGTACTTGTTGCTGTTGTATAACCTAATTGTCCTACACCATTAGATCCCCAAGACCATAATGTACCATCTGTTTTTATAGCTAACGAATGATAATAACCAGATGCTACCATAGTATATGTTTGATTGCTTCCTGGAGCTACGACTATTGGTTCTGGAACTGGGATAGGATCATCGTCATGGGAACAAGACACGAGCAATAGCGAACTGGCAGAGCAAATTGTTAGTAATGAAATGAATAAGATTGCGAATGTGTTTTTTAGTGTTTTCATGATTTTTTTGTTTTTTAAATTAAATAATAAAACGGCTTTTAAAAGAACCCTCAGTAATTGTTTTTGCAGCATCAGAGCAAATTGTTGATGATTTTACAACAAAATTAAAAGTACCTTCAATTGAAGTGCTGTTCAAAGTTGTAATTGTCAATGTTCCAGAATTGTCTGGACAAATTAATGTGGAATAATTTAATGAAGATTCTACATATCCCAAATCACCATTTGACGAATTATAATCCAAAGGATAAGTACCTGTTGCAGGTGTGCCAATTAGCGTAAACTTGAAACTCTTGCCACCAATTGCACTGTTAATAGTTATTGTGGTAGTTGCGCCTGAACCAATTTTTGTAGCATTGGTTTGTGCTGCAGTAGCATCATAACTCACAGTATTTACTTTTGCTCTAAAAAAATAGTCAGAACCTACTGGTGTTTGGTTTTGAGGTGTTTCATCATCACTAGAGCAAGAAGTTGTTAATGAAATTGAGAAAATTGTGAATGCTACTAGCATTACTTTTACGATTGTGTTTTTTAAATTTTTCATAATTTT
>DZCQ01000007.1:70667-77711 GCA_022730285.1 Flavobacterium psychrophilum | reverse complement strand
CTAAAGAAAAATTCAAAGCCTTATATGATGACAAAGAAGTAGCCGGAATTAAAACTGGCTTGGGTTTACATCTTATTCGCGATTTAGCAAAGGCTATTAATTGCGAAATCACTGTAAATTCTCAAATAAACAAGGGAACTACCTTTATACTTAGTTTATAAAAAAAGAGCTTTTAATTCTGTAGCTTCGTGTGGTGCCATTTTGCCAGAGAGTACCAAACTAAGTTGTTTTCTGCGTAAGGCAGCATCAAATCTAGCAATCTCTTCTTCGGTTTGAGGGACAATAGCAGGTACTTGAACTGGCTGTCCTGTCTCATCTACTGCTACAAAAGTATAAATACCTTCATTTGCCTTGGTTCTGCCTCCAGATTCCCTGTCTTCAATCCAGACGTCTATAAAAACTTCCATAGAGGTTTTAAAACTCCTAGATACTTTTGCTTCAACAGTTACTACGCTTCCCAATGGAACCGCTTTCGTAAATGCAACATGGTTTACTGATGCAGTTACGGTAATTCTTCTAGAATGTCTTCTGGCCGAAATACTTGCAGCTCTATCCATACGGGCAAGTAGCTCTCCACCAAATAAATTATTTAAAGGGTTTGTTTCGCCAGGCAAAACCATATCGGTTAAAATAGTTAAAGATTCAGAAGGGAATTTTGATTGCATTTTGTAAAGTATTAATGAATAAAAAAGTAAAAAAAAGTCTTTCGAAAGAAAGACTTTTTAAACTACAACTCTTGTAAGAGTATCCAAGCTTCTTTGTTTTTCGTTTTTTGGATTGTAGTTTTTTCTTTTTGAGCTTCTTCGTAGGTCGAAAAGCTCTTGTATATTACTGGAATAAGTCCATATTTGTTTTTACTAATTATTTTTGCATCTGTGTATCCAATAGATTTTAATTTTTCTAGTTCTTTGGTAGCATTTTCCATATTTCTAAATGCACCTGCCATAATATGGTAATCTAGTTTTATATGGTTGTTTGTTTTTAAAACCCTTGGAATTGGATTTTCTATAACAAAAGTGGCTTCTTGTATTTTTGCTTGCACTTCTTTTTGAACATAAGCTTGTGCTAAATTAGTCTCGTTAGTTTCTTGATTTATAAGATAAGTTTTGTAAGACACTCCAAAAACACTTGCCGAAATTAAGAATACCGCCGCATATTTTAAAAAAGGACTCAAATGGTTTCTACTTTCTTCTACTTCTATTTTTTCTAACAGAAACGAATCTTTTTTCTCTAGTTCTATTGCTGGTTTTACAAAAATAGCCTCTCGTTGCATTACAGGCGCTATAAAAGTGCTTAAACCAAAAGAAGTTGTTAAGTAATTTACATGGTTAGATGGCGTAAAAACAATGTTTTTTTCATGGTTTAGTCTAAACTCTCCTATGTTCTTTAGAAGTAAAAAATTAGTGATTTCTAAATCTTTTTTCCAATTAAAAACAGTATTTTCAATATGCAAGACTGCCTGACTATAGGATATTTTTTCGACAATAGAAATATGATTTGCTAATAATCCATCGTTATTTATCAATTTTGGATTAAAAGAAATAATTTTTTTAGGAGGATAGAAAGTTTGATTACTTTCTTGTATGTTTGCAGAAAGTGTTTCGGTTAAAAAAGCACCAAATCCCGGAATGGAAACACATTGGTACCTATACAGCAATTGTGATATGTGAAAAACTATATTCATCATGGCAAAATTAAATAGTACAAGTCAATAAAAATAATTTTATCAACAAATGTTATTAACAATTATTTATTTTTTATTCATTCTAAACAACAAGGTTTTTTATTTATGACCGAAACAGAATTATATTATTTACTTGCTTTGCAAAAAGTAGTAGGAGTGGGGGATATTATTGCTAAAAAATTACTACACCATTGTGGTAGTGCCGAAACAATTTTTACATCATCTAGCAAACAGCTTGCTACCATTGACGGAATTGGAAAGATGGTTTTGAAAAATTTGCAAGACAAAACTATTTTTGATATGGCAAAAAAAGAGCTTGCTTTTATTCAAAGTACCGCTATTCAAACCTCCTTTTTTAAAGGAAACAATTATCCTGAAAGACTAAAACATTGTTTAGACGCTCCTGTTTTGTTATTTTCTACAGGAAATATTAATTGGAATAATAGCAAAATTATCAGCATTGTAGGTACAAGGCAAGTAACGCAATATGGAATGGATTTTTGTAAAAAACTCATTGCCGATATAGCTCCCTTAAATCCAATTATTGTTAGTGGTTTTGCTTATGGCGTAGATATTGTTGCACATCAGGCTGCTATAGATAATAATTTGCAAACAATTGGGGTTTTAGCACACGGACTGAATCAAATATATCCTAGTTCTCATAAAAAATATATGCAAAAAGTAGAGCAAAATGGAGGGTTTTTAACAGAATTTTGGAGTAGTTCTAGTCCTGAAAAAGAAAATTTTGTAAAACGAAATCGAATTGTAGCAGGAATTTCGGAAGCAACAATCGTTATAGAAAGTGCTGAAAAAGGAGGTTCCTTAATAACCGCAAATATTGCAAACGACTATAACAGAGATGTTTTTGCCGTTCCTGGACGTATTACCGATAAGTATAGTCAAGGTTGCAATAATTTAATTAAAACACAACAAGCACACTTACTTTCAAGTGCTGCAGATTTGGTTTATATTTTAAATTGGGAGTTATCAAAACCATTATCTAAAAAAGATTTAGGCTTACAAAAAGAACTTTTTATAAACCTCACTACAGAAGAACAATCTGTTTATGATTTTTTAATAAAAAATGGAAAAACAGAACTAGATTCCTTAGCGATACATTGTGATTTTCCAACCTACAAATTAACTCCTTTATTGTTAAACATGGAATTAAAAGGCATTTTAAGACCTTTGCCTGGAAAAATGTTTGAAATTACAGGATAAAAAAGTACCTTTGCAGAAAATTCTTCCAACTAGAATTTTATTAAATATATTCTCACTTAAAAAGTTTATAGCATGCAACTGTACAACACTTTAAGCGCAGAAGAAAGAGCAGGGCTTATAGAACAAGCTGGCAAGCAACGCCTTACGTTGTCTTTTTATGCGTATGCCAAAATTGAAAACCCTTTAGAATTTAGAAATGAATTGTTTGTAGCCTGGAACGCATTAGATGCTTTAGGCAGAATTTATGTTGCCCACGAAGGTATAAATGCTCAATTGAGTGTGCCAGCAGATTCCTTCGATGAATTTCGAAATACCCTAGAAGCATATCCTTTTATGAAAGGGATAAGACTAAATGTAGCAGTAGAACAAGATGATTATTCTTTTTTAAAACTAACTATCAAAGTCCGACCTAAAATTGTCGCAGATGGATTAAATGATAGTACTTTTGATGTAACTAATAAAGGAGTTCACTTAAATGCTGAAAAATTTAATCAAATATTAGAAAATCCAGATACTATTGTGGTCGATTTTAGAAACCACTACGAAAGTGAAATAGGTCGATTTAAAGGGGCTATCACTCCAGATGTAGAGACGTTTAGAGAAAGTTTGCCAAAAATAAAAGACCAACTGCAAAACCACAAAGAAGATAAAAATCTTGTAATGTATTGCACAGGAGGCATTCGTTGCGAAAAAGCATCAGCATACTTTAAGCATCATGGTTTTAAAAATGTTTTTCAACTAGAAGGTGGTGTAATAGAATACACTAGACAGGTAAAAGCCGAAAATTTAGAAAGCAAATTTATAGGGAAAAATTTTGTGTTCGACCATCGGTTAGGAGAACGAATTACTTGTGATGTAATATCTAATTGCCATCAATGTGGAAAACCTTGTGATAATCATACTAATTGTGCCAACGATGGTTGTCATTTGCTATTTATACAATGTAAAAGCTGTAAACAAATTATGGAAAATTGTTGTTCTGTAGAATGTCAAGAAATTATACATTTACCATTAGCAGAGCAAATTAAAATAAGAAAAGGAATACAAGTAGGAAACAAAATATTTAAAAAAGGAAAATCCGAAAAATTACTTTTTAAAAATCCAAGTAATAATATTATCTTAGAAAGCACTTTACTACCAGATACAGAAGTTGTAGAAACAAACATTCGGCAAAAAATTAAAACCAAAAAAGTATTGATAGGAAAGGCAACTCATTTTTACACAAAAGCACAAGTTGCACTCTTTTTAATCGAAAATCATGAAGTAACCATTGGCGACAAGATTGTTATTAAAGGTATTACAACAGGTTTACAAGAATTGGTATTAGAAAATATATTTGTAAACGGCATAGAACAAAAAAATGCAAAACAAGGAGATTCAATAACCTTTAGAGTTCCTTTTAGAGTACGAAAGTCCGATAAACTATACAAAATTATACACTAATATGCAACTTAATAAAATAGAGCTAATGGCTCCTGCAGGGAATTTTGAATCTTTGCAAGCAGCAATAGATAATGATTGCGATTCGGTTTATTTTGGAGTAGAACAACTAAATATGCGAGCAAGAGCAAGTTTAAACTTTGTTACAGAAGATTTACCTGAAATTGCAAAACGTTGTAATTCTAAAAATATACGTACTTACCTAACCTTAAACACCATAATATACGATCACGATTTGTCTGTGGTTAAAATGCTTTTGAACAAAGCAAAAGACGCTGGAATTACTGCCGTTATTGCTGCAGATCAAGCTGTTATTATGACCGCAAAGTCTATAGGAATGGAAGTACATATATCTACACAAGTAAATATAACAAACATTGAAACTGTTAAATTTTACGCCTTATTTGCAGATACAATTGTGCTTTCTAGAGAGCTAAGTCTAAGACAAGTAAAAATTATTACCGATGCCATTTTAAAAGAAAACATAACAGGACCAAGTGGCAATTTAGTCGAAATTGAAATTTTTGGACATGGAGCTTTGTGCATGGCTGTTTCTGGAAAGTGTTATTTAAGTTTGCATTCGCATAATTCTTCTGCAAACAGAGGTGCTTGTAAACAAAACTGTAGAAAAAAATACACCGTTATAGACCAAGAGAGCGGTTATGAACTGGAAATTGATAACGAATACATCATGTCTTCTAAAGATTTATGTACGCTAAATTTTTTAGACCAAGTAATAGAATCTGGAATTAAAGTTCTAAAAATAGAAGGTCGTGGTCGTGCTCCAGAATATGTTGCAACAGTAGTTAAAACTTATCGTGAAGCCATAGATAACTACTACGAAAATACTTTTACCAACGATAAAATTTCTGTTTGGATGCAGCAACTAGACACGGTATATAATCGTGGTTTTTGGTCTGGCTATTACCTTGGACAAGAATTGGGCGAATGGAGCAATGTTCCAGGCTCTATGGCGACACAAAAAAAAGTGTATTTAGGAAAAGCTGCCAATTTTTTTGCTAAATCTAGCATTGCCGAATTTAAAATGGAGGCATATGATTTAAAACTAGGAGATACAATTCTTATAACGGGTCAAACCACAGGTGCTCAAGAATTGTTAATTAACCAAATATTCATAAATGGGAAAGCTACTGAAAAAGCAATAAAAGGTGATAATTGTACTTTTACAACTCCTTTTAGAGTAAGACTTTCTGATAAATTGTATAAAATAGTACAAAGCTAATGGTAATTATAAGCCTACAACGAGCAAAATGCATTGGGTGTAATTATTGTGTAGAAATGGCTTCTAGCCTATTTCAAATGTCTAAAAAAGACGGAAAATCGGTGCTTTTAAATTCAGTGAATAACAAAGGATTTTATACCTTAAAAGTCCCTAACCACTCCATAATAGAAATTGCAGAACTTGCCGAAAAATCTTGTCCAGTACATATTATACAAGTTAAAGAGGTTTAACCTCTAAAAAGTCTAACTTTCAAAATCCTCCTAATAAGAGGATTTTCTTTTTTTACTTCTTTTTGTATCTAAAAGATTTTATCTAAATATTTAAAAAGATACGTATAAAAACACATTATTTTTTTCGGAATTTGTGTTAAGAAAAACATTAAAAATTTAAGTGACTGATAACCAATAATTTACCAAAATTAAAAAATATCAAAAAATATGAAAAATACGACATTTGTCGTATTGACTAGAATTAAGTAATTACACATCTTTGTCCTTTAACTTTTAACATTTATTAAAATGAACACAAAAAAATTATTTTTAGGCAAAGTACTAGGTGTACTTTTCTTGGCACTTAGCTTTAGTGCTAATGCAAACAATGTTGTAATTTCAGGAACTGCTGTTTCTGGTAGCAACATTACATTCAATATTGCGTGGGAAAACAGTTGGAACGCCAGTGTGGCTCCAGCTAACTGGGACGCTGTTTGGGTATTTGTGAAATACCAAGATTGTAATACAAAATTATGGTCGCACGTAAATTTAAACGCTGCGGGACATTCGACAGTATCTCCGTTAGTAGTAAACACCGTTTCAGATAACAAAGGTGTTTTTGTTCGTCGTAGTGCTGTGGGAGGTGGAAACATTGCTGCTACATCAGTAACATTAAGTATGAATTTACCTGCTGGAACGTACAATTTTAAAGTGTATGGTATTGAAATGGTTAACATTCCTCAAGGAGATTTTCAATTAGGCGATGGTGCTTCATCCTACACTTACAACAATGTTTTAGTAGATGCAACTGCACAAACCAATGGTTTAACAGCGGCTGCATTAGGCACCTATTCTGCCGATGTACCGTCTTCTTTCCCAATGGGTTACAATGCTTTTTATAGTATGAAATACGAAATCTCGCAAGAACAATATGCCGATTTTTTAAACTCATTGACTTTTACACAACAAAAAAACCGAGTAGTTACAGACCCAATTAGTGCTGCTGGTAGCAAGGCTATGTATGCAGGAACAGCAATACAATACCGTAATGGTTTAGCCATTCAAACGCCAGGAAGCAATGGAGCAATACCAGCCGTATTTGGTTGCGATGCTACTTTAGGTACCGTTAACGGCACAAACGATGGGCAAAATATTGTAATGAATTTTTTAAGTTATTTAGATGTAGCAGCATATTTAGATTGGGCTGCTTTACGACCAATGACTGAAATGGAATTTGAAAAAATTTG
>DZCQ01000007.1:53837-70567 GCA_022730285.1 Flavobacterium psychrophilum | reverse complement strand
ATTTAGATTGGGCTGCTTTACGACCAATGACTGAAATGGAATTTGAAAAAATTTGTCGTGGTCCTGAAGCGAGAATTGCGGGCGAATATCCATGGGGAAGTACCGAGATTACTGCGGTGAATAGTACTGCTTTAACCAATGCATTTCTTGCAAATGAGACCTCTAGTACAACTGTAAACAACGGAATGTGTGTATATGGAATAGCCAATGCCTCTGGATTATATGGTCCTTTGCGTGTAGGAGCATTAGCAACAGGAGCTTCAGGAAGATTGTCTGCGGGTGCGGCTTATTATGGTGTGATGGATATGGGGGGTAACGTTCGGGAAAGAACTATTGGCACCTATTTTGCAGAAGGAGTTACATTTGATGGTACTTTGGGTGATGGCGAGCTAACTCCAACTGGTTTTTCTAATCCAGCTACTTGGCCTAACACTGATTCAAATGTTGTTGGTTTTCGAGGTGGAGATTATATAAATACTGCTTCTTATGTGAGAACTTCGGACAGATATTATATAATAAATGCAAGTGGAGGTAGAACTTATATTTATGGTGGTAGAGGTGTACGATAACATCTTTTTTAGATTGTTTTTCTCTCTTTAATAAAGAAAGGAAATTTTAAAAATAATAATTAATTAAAATCTAAATCAGATGAAATCAACAAAAAATAAATTTTACCCGTTGATCTTATTTCTGTTAGCTCACTTATCTCTTCATGCACAGTATTTTGGTGGAATTTCTGATGGAAGTTCACAAAACACCTTAACAAATAATGTGTGTGGTACGCCTGCCAGTTTTTATGCCTACATTGGCGGAAACGGTGACGGAAATAGTGTACAAACAGTAATCAATTCAGTATGTGGTATTCCTCCAGGTGGCTTTGCTTACTTGGGTGGTAGTGGCGATGGTAATTCACAACAGACTATTATCAATACAACATGTGGACTACCACCTAGTGCCTACGCTTATACTGGTGGTATTGGCGATGGGGAAGGTGTACATACATTAATGAATAGTGTTTGTCCACCACCACCACAGTTTTATGCTTATTTTGGTAGTAGTGGAGATGGTGCTGCAATGGAGAAATCGGTAAGTTGTGCTATTGTAATGCCAGTTGCCGATTTTACAGCAAGCCCAAACCCAATTTGTGTGAATAACGATGTTACCTTTACAGATACCTCTACTAATGCAGTAGGTTGGGAATGGACCGTTACAGGTGGTACATTTGTTAGCCCATCGACTATGTATAGTCAAAATCCAGTTGTACACTATGCTACCGCAGGTACTTATACTGTAACGCTAAAAGCACGTAACCATGATGGTGACGATTTGGAAACTAAAACGGATTATATAGTTGTTAATTCCACAGCAAGCGTTTCCAACACAACACCAGGTTCACGTTGTGGTGCAGGAACAGTAACTATTAGTGCGACACCTAGTTCTGGGACTATTCGCTGGTACAGTGCTGCAACAGGAGGAACATTGTTATTTACTGGAAACAGTTTTACAACTCCAAGTATTAGTACAACTACAACCTATTATGCAGAAGCATACAACGGTTGTACCTCAACATCACGAACAGCAGTTATAGCAACAATAAATGCTATCCCAACCATTACAGGTAACCCTGCAAGTAGATGTGATGCTGGAACAGTAACCATTAGTGCAAGTCCGAGTGCTGGAACAGTAACATGGTATGATGCTGCAACTGGTGGTACTTTATTAAGTACGGGGACAACATATACTACACCAAGTATAAGCACATCAACAAGTTATTATGCCGAAACAACTTCGAGTGCAGGTTGCCCATCTGTAAGAATTGAAGTTATTGCAACAGTAAATACTACGCCAACAGTAACGGCAACAACCCCTGCAAGTAGATGTGGTAGTGGAAGTGTTACTTTGGGAGCAACTGCAAGTGCGGGAACTTTAAATTGGTATGATGCTGCAACAGGTGGAACTTATTTAGGTTCGGGAACTAGTTTTGCTACTCCAAATTTAGCTGCTACTACTAGTTATTATGTAGAAGCTTCTAATACTGGTTGTCCTTCTGCAAGAACAGAGGTAATTGCCACTATAAATGTAGTTCCAACAATTACAAGCACAACACCTGCAAGTAGATGTGGTAGTGGAAGTGTTACTTTGGGAGCAACTACAAGTGCAGGAACTCTAGATTGGTATGATGCGGCAACAGGAGGAACATTAGTAGGAACTGGAACTAGTTTTACTACTGCTACTATAAGTGCGACTACAAACTATTATGTAGAAGTTACTAACGGTACTTGTACTTCTGCAAGAACACAAGTTACTGCAACAGTAGATATAACACCTGCACCAACAGGAAATGCTAATCAAACGTTTTGTGCTGGAGAAACAGTAAGCTTAATTGTTCTTACATCAGGAACTAATATTGTTTGGTATGATGCTGCAACAGGAGGAACTGTGGTACCAGGCAGTACATTGCTTACAGATGCTACAACTTATTATGCTTCACAAAATCCAAGTGGTTGCGAAAGTGATGCTAGATTGGCTGTAACTATGACTTTAGGGGGTTGTTTAGGAAGTGAAGAATTCGATTTTACGGAATTTAAGGCATATCCTAACCCAGTTTCTGACATACTTTATATTTCATTTAAAGAAAATATTTCTAAAGTTGAAATAGTTAATATGTTAGGTCAAGTATTGAAGGTAAAACAAGTTAATAATTATGAGGACAAAGTAGAAATGTCAGAATTTCCAAAAGGCACTTACTTATTACGAGTTTCTATTGATGATAAGAAAGTGAAAACTTTAAAAATCATTAAAAAATAAATTCAGTTTTTTAGTTTGTTTGTTTAAAACCGTCTCAGTTTTTATTGAGGCGGTTTTTTTTTGTCCAGCATATTAAAGGGTTGCTTGTTGCATACATCTTAAAAATTCAATGTTTAGACAAACAGATGTTAAATTTTTGTAAATACTTAGGAAACTTATTTTGTTTTAAAGGTTTCCTGTTTATCTTTGTAAAATATTTTTACTAGGAAATGAACAATCAAATTATAAAAATAGCAACTGAAATGTTTCTTACTCATGGTTTTAAGAGTGTAACTATGGACGATATTGCTTCTAAAATGGGGATTTCTAAAAAAACAATTTACCAATATTTTAGTAATAAAAATGAACTTGTACAAGCAACAACTTTGTATTTGTTTGAAACCATTGAGGTAGGAATTGATGCTATTTGCTCTTTAGAAAAAAATCCAATAGAAGAGCTTTTTATGGTAAAGGATTTTGTAATGAAAAACTTAAAAGACGAAAGTGCTTCTCCAATTTACCAATTACAAAAATATTATCCAAAAGTGTTTGAATTATTAATGGTTAGACAACTCGAAAAAATGGACACTTGTGTTATAGATAATTTGCAAAAAGGAATAAGTCAAGGGCTATTTAGAGAAGGATTGAACAAAGAAATTATAGTTCGGTTTTATTTTGCAGGAATGAATAGTATAAAAAATTTAGAACTTTTTAACCCAGATTTTTATAACAGCAAAGTGGTGCAAAAAGAATATCTAGAATACCATTTAAGAGCTATTTGTACACCAAAAGGAATAGAAAATTTAGAAAAAATACTTCAAAAATCTTAATATTTACAAACTATGAATAAATTATTTTTAATTCCTTTTTTATCTTTTGCAATTATTGTAAATGCACAAGAAACCCCAAAAAGTTTAAGTCTTCAAGAAGCTATTTCTTTTGCTTTACAAAACAAATTAGATGCAAAAAAAGCAAAACTTAAGGTACAAAACAGTGAATATCAAATACAAGAGGTTCGTTCTAGAGCTTTGCCTCAAATAGCAGCAAATGGAAATTTAACCTACAATCCTATATTACAAACAACAGTAATTGATGGGGAAAATTTTGGTGCTCCTGGTACTATAATTCAAGCTGCTTTTGGACAAAAATTTAGTTCTGTTGCTGGAGTTTCTTTTAGTCAAAATCTTTTCGATCAATCTGTTTTTGTTGGACTAAAGGCAGCAAAATCTACAAAAGAGTTTTATCAAATAAACGAGCAACTTACCCAAGAACAATTAATAGAACGCGTGGCAACAGCTTATTATCAAGTATATGTAACCCGCCAAAAAACGGAAGTTTTAAATAACACACTGCAAAACACACAAAAAATAAAAGAAATTATACAAGGATTATTTGATAATGGTTTGGCAAAAAAAATAGATTTAGATAGAATAACGGTTAAAATTGCAAATATTAACACCACTAGATTGCAAGTTTTAAACGCAGTAGAATTACAAGAAAACGCTCTAAAATTTTATATAGGAATGCCAATAGATACTGCTATATTAATTCCTGACACAGAATTTGAAGTAACACCACAACCACTAGAAGATACACCAGATACCACCACGCAAACAGAATATTTATTGCTAAAAAAGCAGGAACAATTATTAGAATATCAAAAAAAATCGCTACAAGCAGGATATTATCCAACATTGTCTTTATCCGGAAGTTACAATTTTATAGGACAAGGGCCAAAGTTGCCTTGGTTTGCAAAACCTAGCGATGGGATATATTGGTCAGATTTTGCATCGATAGGATTAAATCTAAGAATACCGATATTCTCTGGCTTTGCAACTAAATCTAGAATAAACCAAGCAAATAATGGCTTGCAAGTTGTGAAAGAAGAAATTATAGATACACAACTCGCTTTACAATTATCGTATACTAATGCAAAAAAACAGATAGAAAATAGTCTAAATACCATTGAGATTCAGAAAAAAAACGCCCAACTAGCACAAGAAGTTGTTAATAACACTAATAATAATTACAAACAAGGCTTGGCATCTTTAACAGATTTATTAGATGGAGAAAATGCTTTAGTAGAAGCACAAAATAATTATACAACTGCAATATTGGAATTCAAACTAGCCGAAATACAACTATTAAAATCTAAAGGAGAACTTAAAAAATTAACAAATAAATAAACTTATTTAAAAATGAAAAAATACACCACCACCATTCTCGTTATTCTAGGAGCCATTGCTTTAATTGCCTTTATATTATTTAATAATAAGAAAAAAAACGAAGCAAAAACAGCTTTAGTTGCCCAAAAAAACGAAGCAATTTCCGTAAAAGTTACTCCTGTAAAAACCCAAGAAGTATCTTTAGACTTTAGTGTAAACGGTAACTTTGAACCAATTCAAGAACTAACTTTTTCGGCAGAGAAATCTGGAAAAGTAATGAAAGTTTTAGTTGATGAAGGAAACTATGTGTCACAAGGACAAGTAGTAGCAATTGTTCGAAGTGATGTAATTAATGTGATGGCACAAACTGCCAATGCAGCTTATCAAAACGCACAAACTGATTATACCAGATTTGAAAATGCTTATAAAACAGGAGGCGTTACAAAACAGCAATTAGACCAAGCAAGACTAGGAATGATAAATGCAAAAAACAATCTAACACAAGCCACTATTAATGTTGGAGATACCCGAATCAAATCGCCAATAAACGGAATTATAAACAAACGATATATTGAACCTGGCTCTATATTAACAGGAATGCCAACAACCGCTCTTTTTGATATTGTAAATGTTTCCAAATTAAAATTGCATGTCACTATTACCGAAGCACAAGTTGCTTCCCTGAAATTAGGAAGCCCTGTACAAGTTACAGCAAGTGTTTTACCAGGAAAAATTTTCTCAGGAAAAATTAGTTTTATAGCACCAAAATCCGATTCTAGTTTAAATTTCCCAGTAGAAATAGAAATAAGTAACAATGCCTCTCGAGATATTAAAGCAGGAATGTACGGAACAGCAACTTTTGATTCCAAAAGACAAACTCAAAAGCTAATGATTATTCCAAGAAATGCATTTGTTGGAAGTGTAAGTGGTAATCAAGTTTTTGTTAATAATAACGGAGTTGCAGAGCTTAAAACAATAATTTCTGGAAGAATAATAGGAGATCAGGTCGAAATAATAAAAGGACTTACGGATGGCGAACAAGTAATTGTAACAGGTCAAATTAACATAGATAATGGCAGTAAGCTAGAAATTATCAAATAAATTTTAAATACATGAAATTAGCAGAAATATCCATCAAAAGACCTTCGTTAGTAATTGTTTTATTTACCATTTTAATTTTTGGTGGACTTTACAGTTACTCTAATTTAGGGTACGAATTAATCCCAAAATTCGATCAAAACGTAATAACAGTTGCTACAATCTATCCAGGAGCTTCCCCAAGCGAGGTTGAAAATACGGTTACTAAAAAAATAGAAGATGCAGTTGCATCTTTAGAAAACATAAAAAACATAAATTCTCGTTCTTACGAAAGTTTATCCACCGTTGCAATTACTCTAAAAAGCAACGCTAATTCAGATATTGCTCTTAATGATGCCCAAAGAAAAATAAATGCAGTACTTAGTTCCTTGCCATCGGACGTTAAAACACCATCTTTAAGTAAATTTTCATTAAGTGATTTACCTATTATGACTATTGGTGCCAATGGGAAAATGGACGAAGTGGCTTTCTATGACCTTATTGATAAAAAAATAGCACCTGTATTATCCAGAGTGAATGGTGTTGCACAAATAAATATTGTAGGAGGACAGGAACGGGAAATACAAGTAAATCTTGATGCAACAAAAATGCAAGGATTTGGACTATCTGTTCCACAAGTACAGCAAACAATTTTGTCTTCTAATTTGGATTTTCCAACAGGAAACGTACAAACAAGAAATCAAAAAATATTAATCAGATTAGCAGGCAAATACAAATCAGTAGAAGACTTACGAAATTTAGTGGTTTCTAATAAAAATGGAGTTCAAATAAGACTTAACGATATTGCAGATGTGCAAGATTCAGAAAAAACAGCCGATAAAATTGCTCGTATAGATAGAAAAAGTGCCATTATCTTACAAGTGATTAAACAATCTGATGCCAATGCTGTTGCGGTAAGTGCTGATGTGCTGAAAAATATTGTACAACTAGAACAATCGTACAAAAATATAGACTTAAAACTTAATGTAGCAAACGACAGCACTGTTTTTACCCTAGAAGCAGCAAATTCTGTAACACACGATTTACTAATTGCAGTATTGTTAGTTGCCTTAGTAATGCTATTCTTTTTGCATAGCATTCGAAATTCAATAATTGTAATGGTATCTATACCAGCCTCGTTAATTGCAACTTTTATTGGGATTTATTATTTAGGCTATACCTTAAATTTAATGAGCTTATTAGGATTATCTCTTGTAGTTGGTATTTTAGTAGATGATGCCATTGTAGTATTAGAAAACATTTACAGACACATGGAAATGGGCAAAAATAAAGTGCGTGCTGCCTATGATGGAACCGCCGAAATAGGAGGTACAGTTACCTCTATAACACTTGTAATTGTAGTGGTTTTTTTGCCAATTGCATTAAGCACGGGGTTGGTATCTAACATTATTACACAATTTTGTGTAACCGTAATTATCTCTACATTATTATCCTTATTAGCATCTTTTACAATTGTACCATGGTTATTTTCTAGATTTGGAAAATTAGAACACATAAAACCCACTAATTTTTTCGGAAGAGTAATACTATCTTTTGAAAATCAATTAACACGCTTTACAAACTATATAAGTAATTTGCTTAACTGGTGTTTAGACCACAAAAAGCTAACAATGCTTGTTGTTGCTATCTTGTTTTTCGCTTCAACCATCGGGTTAATAGGTGGTGGTTTTATAGGAGGCGAATTTTTTGCGAAAACCGATAGAGGCGAATTTTTAGTTCAGATAGAATTGCCCAAAGATGCTTCTTTAGAACAAAGTAACTTTATGTCTCAAAAGGCAGAAGCTTTTTTGAATAGTCAAGAAGATGTAAAAAGCTTAATTACCACAGTAGGGCAAACAAGCGAGGGTTTTGGAGGTTCTCAGGCAACTGCGTACAAGTCTGAAATAGATGTAAAAATGGTAGATAAATCCGAGAGAGAAGACGATTCTTACGTATATGCTGCCAAAATAAAAAGAGAACTAGAAAAAATATTGGTGGGAGCTAAAATAAAAACGGTACCCGTTAGCATTCTTGGAACCGCCGAAGAATCTCCTATTGCATTAATAATTACAGGAACAACTCTAGATAGTGCCATGGTATTTGCCAAAAAAGCAGAAAGTGCTCTTAAAAAAATACCAGGTTCTACCGAAGTAAAACTATCTGTAGAAGGTGGAAATCCAGAAATAGATGTACATGTCGATAGAGATAAAATGGCCGCATTAGGACTAAATTTACAAACAGTTGGTTTAACTATGCAAACAGCCTATTCTGGCAACACCGATGCAAAATATCGTGCTGGAGAATATGAATATGACATTAATATTAAATATGCCGCTTTTGACAGAAAAAGTATGGACGATGTGAGTAACCTTATTTTTGTAAACGACAAAGGACAGCAGGTAAAACTATCTCAATTTGCCGTAATATCCGAAGGATCTGGCCCTAGTCAATTAGAACGAAGAGACAAAACGGCATCGGTTACAGTCAAAGGTCAAACTGTTGGTGTTCCTGTAGGAACTGTTGTTGCAACTTTAGAAAAACAATTAAAAACAATTAAAAAACCAATTGGAGTAAATTATATTTGGGGTGGAGATCAAGAAAAACAAGGGGAAGGTTTTGGAACACTTGGAGCAGCCTTGCTTGCCGCAATAATATTAGTATATCTTGTAATGGTTTCGTTATACGATAGTTTTGTACATCCGTTTGTTGTATTATTTTCAATTCCACTTTCTTTTATTGGAGCAATGCTTGCTTTGGCACTAACAAACAATACTCTAAATATATTTACCATTTTAGGAATTATTATGTTAATTGGATTGGTTTCTAAAAACGCTATTATGCTGGTAGATTTTACAAACCACAGAATACAAGCAGGAGAAACAGTTAGAAAAGCATTACTGCAAGCAAATCATGCCAGATTAAGACCAATTTTGATGACTACAATTGCCATGATTTTTGGAATGCTACCTATTGCATTAGCCTCAGGAGCTGGAGCTGAATGGAAAAATGGCTTAGCATGGGTTATTATTGGAGGACTTACAAGTTCTTTGTTTCTAACACTTATTATTGTGCCAGTTGTTTATGATATTATGGCAAAACTTATTTTAAAATATAGCAAAAAGAACAAACCAAATTACGACCAATTAATGGTAGAAGACTATAAACACACGGAATTAAGTGAAGATGGATTTACTACAAATCACATAGTCTAAACAAAAATTAGTCTAGATATTTAAAAAAAGCGTATTCTTGTTTGAATACGCTTTTTTTAATCAATAAATAGTAATTATTTTGTACTTAAATAAAAGTGCCTTTCTAATTACAGATTTTTTGTTTATTAAAAAAATACAATTACATGAAGATATCTATTGTGCAAACATCTATAATTTGGGAAAACCCAAAAGAGAACAGAAAAAATTTAGAAGACAAACTAAGCACTCTGCAATTAGGAACCCAACTTGTTGTATTTCCAGAAATGTTTTCAACAGGATTTACCATGAATGTTTCTAATGTTGCCGAAACTATGCAAGGTGAAACCATGCAATGGCTTCAGAAAATAGCAGAAAAGATGAACTGTGCTGTAACTGGCAGTTTGGTAATAACCGAAAACAATTTATTTTTTAACCGAATGGTATTTGTATATCCATCAGGCAAAATAGACTATTACGACAAAAAACATTTGTTTTCATTAGCTGGAGAAGATGCTATTTATACGCCTGGCGATAAACCTACAATAGTCGAATATTTGAATTTTAAGATAAATCTTCAAGTTTGTTATGATTTGCGTTTTCCTGTTTTTTCCCGAAACACACAAGATTATGATTTGTTAATATATGTTGCAAGTTGGCCAAAAGTAAGAATAAATGCTTGGAATATTTTGCTAAAAGCACGTTCTGTTGAAAACATTTGTTACACAATTGGAGTAAATAGAATAGGGCAAGATGCACAACAACAAGAATACAACGGGCAATCGCAAGTAATAGATTTTTTAGGAAATTATATAATTGAACCTTCCGAAAAAGAAGAAATTGTATATACGATAATAGACAAAGAAGCACTTAATGAGATTAAAAAAACAAGAAATTTTTTAAAAGATAAAGATGATTTTATTTTGATTAAAAAATAGCCCCACAATCCCACATTAAATTATTTAAAACTATTAGGCTAATTTGTTATCTTTGCGACTTATTTTAAATAAAAAGTAATGATAAACTTACACGACAAAACATTTGAACCCTTTATATCTTCTGATGAGATAGACTTTGCTATAAAAAATATGGCAAAACAAATGGATGATGATTTTTTTGAGGAAACCCCTATTTTTATAGGAATTTTAAATGGGTCCTTTATGGTTTTGTCAGATTTAATGAAGCAATATAGAGGAATGTGTGAAGTGAGTTTTATGAAAATGGCTTCTTATGAAGGTATGCAAACAACAAATCAAGTTAAAGAACTTATCGGAATTAATGAAAATCTGGAAGGAAAAACAGTAGTAATTGTAGAAGACATAATAGATACGGGGAATACTATCGAAGCTTTAAAAGAAATTTTTAAAACCAAAAATGTAAAACATTTAAAAATAGCAACCCTTTTCTTTAAACCAGAAGCATACAATAAAGACATCAAGATTGACTATATTGGTATACGAATCCCTAATAAATTTATTGTAGGCTATGGGTTAGATTACGATGGTTTAGGAAGAAACCTGCCAGACGTTTACCAACTAAAAGAAAAATAATTACACACAAAACTTTCTAAATAATTAAAAATGACTAACATAGTTCTTTTTGGAAAACCAGGAGCAGGCAAGGGAACACAAGCCGAATTTTTAAAAAAAAAATATAATTTAATACATCTATCCACAGGAGATATTTTTAGATTTAATATAAAAAACGAAACTGATTTAGGAAAACTTGCCAAAACCTATATAGATAAAGGAGATTTAGTTCCAGACCAAGTTACTATTCAAATGCTTGAAAGTGAAGCAAACAAAAGTCCAAATGCAAAAGGATTTTTATTTGACGGATTTCCTAGAACATTAGCTCAAGCCGAAGCTTTAGACGGTTTTCTAGAAACTAAAAACAATCAAATAACTGCCACCATAGCATTAGAAGCAGATGATGAGGTTCTAGTAAAAAGAATACTAGAAAGAGGAAAAATATCTGGCAGACCGGATGATCAAGATGAAAAAAAAATAAGAAATAGATACCAAGAATATAACGAGAAAACAGCACCCTTAATGGACTTTTACAAAAAACAACAAAAGTTTTATGTAGTAGATGGTATTGGAACAATACAAGAAATAACACAAAGATTGTCTAAAGTAATTGATAATTTGTAATTTAGCAACTTTTTAATACAACAAAGGTTATGTTTCACCTTCTAAAAAAGAGCAAATAACCAAACAACCAAAAAGTGGAAATATTTATAATTTTCTTTTTAATACTTTTAAACGGAGTTTTCTCCATGTCAGAAATTGCCCTGATTTCTGCACGAAAAAACAGACTAGAAGCCGCAGCTAAAAAAGGGAATCCCAGTGCAAAAATAGCACTTGATTTAGCAAACTCTCCAAACAAATTTTTATCTACTGTACAAATAGGAATTACATTAATCGGAATTTTAACAGGTATTTATAGCGGCGATAAAGTAACTGGAAATGTAAAATTTTTTCTAGACTCATATCCAGTATTACAGCCATACTCTGCAAGTTTGGCGGTTGGAATTGTCGTGGTGATTTTAACATTTTTTTCTTTGGTTTTAGGAGAATTATTACCTAAAAGAATAGGACTTAACTATCCCGAAACCATTGCAAAAGCAGTTGCTTTACCTATGAAAATGGTTTCTATTGCAACTGCACCATTTATTTGGCTTTTAACAAATTCTACCGATTTTATTTTAGATTTATTAAAAATAAAACCAACCGCAGACGGAAAAGTAACCGAAGAAGAAATTAAAGCCATTATTAAAGAAGGAACAGAAGGAGGTGAGGTGCAAGAAATTGAACAAGATATTGTTGAAAGAGTATTTCACATTGGAGACAGAAAAGTAAATTCGTTAATGACTCACAGAAACGCTTTAGTTTATCTATCCATAGAAGATGATGATATCACCTCATTAAAAGCAAAAATGCTAGATGAATTACACTCCGTTTATCCAGTTTGCCAAGATAATTTAGACGAAGTAGTTGGAGTTGTCTTTCTTAAAGATTTGTTCGCAAGTTTTGAAAAAAGCAACTTCGACTTAAAAGCAATAACTAAAGATCCAGTATATTTCATAGAACATACCTCTGCCTATAAAGCACTAGAAATTTTCAAGAAAACAAAGGTGCATTACGCTTTAGTAACAGACGAACACGGAATGACACAAGGTATCATTACCTTAAACGATATTCTAGAAGCATTAGTTGGAGATGCAGCCGATTTTTATGAAGAGGAATTTCAATTAATAGCAAGAGAAGATGGTACTTGGCTTGTTGATGGACACTATTCGTTACACGATTTTTTAACCTATTTTGATATGGACGAATTAATTAACGACTATGATGTAACCACAGTGAGTGGTTTAATAATGACGGAATTGTCGTATATCCCAAAAGTAGGCGAAATTCTAATTTGGAATAAAATGAAGCTAGAAGTAATAGACATGGATGGAATCAAAATTGATAAAGTCCTAGTAAGTTCCATAAAAGAATAAAGAAAAACTTTATCTTTTTTATAAAAAAATAAAAATAAAATGACCGAAGGAAATTTTGTAGATTATACAAAAATATATGTCTCATCTGGTAAAGGAGGAAAAGGCTCTACACACCTGCATAGAGAAAAATTTATAGAAAAAGGAGGTCCTGATGGAGGTGATGGTGGACGTGGTGGACATGTGTACCTTGTTGGGAACAAAGGATTATGGACACTTTTTCATCTAAAATTCGCAAGACACATAAAAGCAGGGCATGGTGGAGATGGAGGAAGTTCTAGAAGTACCGGACATGATGGAGAAGATAAGTTTATAGAAGTTCCGTTAGGAACCGTAGTACGAGATCAAGAAACAAACGAAATTTTGTTTGAAATAACAGAAGATGGCGAAAAGCGTATTATTGCAGAAGGAGGAAAGGGAGGTTTAGGAAATTGGAATTTTAGATCCTCTACAAACCAAACACCTAGATACTCCCAGCCCGGAATGCCTGCTGTAGAGGCAGATATTGTGCTAGAACTTAAAGTACTTGCAGATGTTGGTCTTGTTGGGTTTCCTAATGCAGGAAAATCAACTCTGTTGTCTGTTTTAACTTCTGCAAAACCTAAAATTGCCGATTATCCATTTACCACTCTAAAACCTAACTTAGGAATTGTGGCATACCGAGATTTTCAGTCGTTTGTGATTGCCGATATCCCAGGGATTATAGAAGGAGCAGCCGAAGGGAAAGGTCTTGGTCATTACTTTTTAAGACATATAGAAAGAAACTCAACATTGCTGTTTCTTGTTCCAGCAGATTCTGATGATATTGCAAAAGAATACCTCATTTTGTTAGACGAGTTACGAAGATATAATCCCGAAATGTTAAACAAAGACCGATTATTGGTTATATCCAAAACCGATATGTTAGATGAGGAACTTAAAGCAGAAATGAAAATGTCTTTAGATAAAACCTTAAAAAACATCTCTTATTTATTTATATCCTCCGTTGCTCAACAAGGACTTATAGAATTGAAAGATACATTATGGACAATGCTAAATACAGAAAACTACCCTTTTTAAAAATGAAAAAAACAACTACTATTATTCTATTAATTATTTCGCAATTTATTATTGCACAATGTCCTACTGGTCCCGAAATAGATAAAAATACACCTAAAAGAGATTTTAGAGGTGTATTTCTAGCATCTGTTTCTAGTTTAGATTGGCCAACTAATAGAACTGCTACACCAGCAGTACAACAAGCAGAATTAATAGTTATTTTAGATAAATTGAAGGCAAATGGGTACAATACTGTATTTTTACAAATTAGACCAGAAGCCGATGCATTATTCGCTTCTACCATAGACCCTTGGTCTTATTGGCTTACAGGAACGCAAGGTACTGCTCCATCGCCCGTTTGGGATCCATTAGCTTTTGCAGTTACAGAAGCTCATAGTAGAGGTTTAGATTTGCACGCATGGTTAAACCCATATCGAGTAAAGCAAACTTCTGCAATGACTCTTGCAAGTAACAATGTTGCCAATCAACACCCTAGTTGGACATTTCAGGCAAAATTAAATGCCTCTGATACAGGTTTAAATTTAAAAATGTTAAATCCAGGGATTCCCGATGTGAGAAATTACTTAGTATCTGTTATACAAGACGTTGCATCTCGTTATGATGTAGATGGAATTCATTTTGACGATTATTTTTATCCTTATGCAGGAATGGAATCTCCACCACAAGACCAGCAAACCTATGCAGACTACAACCCAACGGGTATTGCAGCAATAGAGGATTGGAGACGTAATAATGTAAATTTAATGATTGGAATGGTATATGATGCGATTCAAACAATTAATACTAATCAAAATAAAAACATCGTATTTGGTGTAAGTCCTTTTGGAATTTGGAAATCTGGAACGCCGTCTGGTATTTCTGGTAATTCTTCTTATTTTGCACAATACTGTGACCCTATTTCTTGGCTAAATGCAGGAAAAGTTGATTATCTAGCTCCCCAATTATATTGGAAAATTACAGGCAGCCAAGACTATATTGCACTTTCTAAATGGTGGAATGATCAAGTAAAATTAGCCAATAAGCAGTTATACCCAAGCGAAGCATATTATCGTATGAATGATTCTAGCAATTGGGCTGCTACCGAAATTCAAAATCAGATTAATCAGAATAGAGTGGCTAATATGGATGCAACTTTTGGTCAAGTAGCATACAGATATACTTCTATAAAAAACAATCATAAAACTATAAATGATGCTTTAAATACTACTCAGTACAAATACAAGTCTTTTGCACCACCTATTCTAGGAACTGGCAAAGATGCAATTTGTCCTAATATTCCTGTGAATATTAGGGTAGAAGGTTCTTCTGTTAAATGGGATACACCAACTGCAGCTTCTGATAACGATTTGCCCGTAAAATATGTAGTGTATGCTTTTGATAATCCTTCGCAAGCAGTTTCTAATAAAGAAGATGGGTCTAAAGTTTTAGATATTGTTGTTGGAAACGAACTATTAGTTCCGGCTAGCTTGTTAAGTTCTAAGTATTTTGTAGTTTCTTCTTTAGATAAAAATAATAACGAAAATGGAGATTTCTCTTCTACATTAAGTACTTCCAAATTGGATTATGTAGATTCTTCATGGAATATTTATCCAAATCCATTTGTTGAAAAATTTACTATCGATAATAATGTGGCATATCTTGGAAGTATTGAAATAACTATTTATGACCTTTCTGGTAAGCTTGTTTGGAAAGAAATTTACGAAAAAAACAACCAAAAAATTTCTATCGAAGTTAGTCCAACTAATTTAGGAAAAGGTCTATACATTGGTAAAATTAAATACAAAGATGCTAAAACCACTTCGTTTAAATTAATAAAACAATAAAGTTTGCATTTTTTAAACTAAAAACCTTTGCGAAATTTTTGTAAAGGTTTTCTTTTTTTGTGTAACTTGTGGTCTAAAATGATATTATGATACACAAAATTAACCTAGAGCATATTCTTTTTTTAGATATAGAAACGGTTCCAGAACAGGAAGATTATAATAGTCTTGATCAAGAAATGCAATTTCTTTGGGAACAAAAAACACAATACCAACGAAAAGACGATTTTACGAGCGAAGAATTTTATGATAGAGCAGGAATTTGGGCAGAATTTGGTAAGATAATTTGCATTTCTGTTGGTTATTTTGTGATTAAATCAGATTGCAGAAGTTTTAGAGTAACTTCTTTTATTGGTACTGAAACTGAAATTTTGCATGCTTTTATAAACTTATTAAACAACCATTTTAACCAAAATTTTCATGTTTTGTGTGGACATAATGCAAAGGAATTTGATTTGCCTTTTATTGCAAGACGCATGATAATTAATGGTATTTCACTTCCGTCAAAGTTGAATTTATTTGGCAAAAAACCCTGGGAAATACCACATTTAGATACTTTAGAATTATGGAAATTTGGCGATTATAAGCATTTTACATCTTTAAAATTATTAACTAAAATTCTTGGAATTTCATCACCAAAAGGAGATATAGATGGTAGCCAAGTGGCACAAGTATACTACAAATACAAAGATATAGACAGAATAGTTGTTTATTGTGAGAAAGATACAATTGCGGTGGCACAAGTTTTTTTAAAACTTAGAGGAGACGATTTGTTAATTGAAGACGAAATTAAGCATGTTTAAAAATCTAATTTCTTTAATTAGATTATTGTTCAAATGATAAATAGTATCTTATACAAAAAGTAAAATTTTTTTTATATATGTGTTTTTTAAAAATTTATTTACAAAAAGAATAAAAATAGAAATCAACCCGTAGTGCATTATTAAAAAAGTAGTGCAAACCATAAAAAAAGGTATATTGTGCATACGAACTTTATTTGCAGTTTTGTAAAAATGCTGTTAATATTAGAATACAGCGGTTTCGTTTTAGTTAATTCTATTCTGATTTTTTAAAACGCAATATACAAACAATACACAAAAAAAACTATAATTATAAATGCCTGTTTCGTTAA
>DZCQ01000007.1:46803-53737 GCA_022730285.1 Flavobacterium psychrophilum | reverse complement strand
CAATATACAAACAATACACAAAAAAAACTATAATTATAAATGCCTGTTTCGTTAAATACTTCATATACTAGGTGTTATTTTTCGAGAAAATACAGTGTATTATATATGAAATTTAAAACAAATTTTTGTTAAATTAAAGGTTTAATGATATATTTACAAAAAAAACCATGGTATTAAGTAGATTTTGGCTTGTAATATTTATTTCCTCTATTGCATTTATTATAATTGGACTGTTTTCTGGAAATAATTATACTATCGATTTTATATTAAACGGAAAAAAAGACGATCCAATTTTGATTTCGGAAAAATATGAAAACCAATTGCCAGCTTTTATTAAAGATAGCATTGTCAAAGCTCCTGATAATACGATAATAATTGGTAATAATGCTACTAATCCTGATACTACTTATGTATTAAAAAACAATATAGTTAAAATTTATTGTGGTGTTCAAAAATCAGATGGATTGTTGCCAACTTGTAAAAATAGCGTATTGGATTTAATATTGCCATTAATTGCTTACTTGGCTTTTTTTAGTGGTATAATGCAACTATTAATTAATTCTGGTGCTGCTGAAAAACTTGCTAAAATATTGAGTCCAGCGTTTTCAAAAGTATTCCCATCTGTTCCAAAAGGGCATGAATCTATCTCTTATATGACCATGAATTTTGCTGCAAATTTTTTAGGATTAGATTCGGCCGCAACGCCTTTTGGACTAAAAGCAATGCAAAGTTTACAAGAAATTAATCCCGATAAAGAAAAAGCAAGCGATGCCCAAATAATGTTTATGTGTTTACACGCATCTGGACTTACCCTTATTCCCACTTCTATAATAGGTTATCGTGCTGCCGAAAATGCTACCAATCCTGCCGATGTTATGTTGCCAGCAATTATTACTTCTTTTGTAGGTACTATTGCGGCATTTATTATTGTTGGAATTAAGCAAAAAGTTAATTTTAGAAGTGCTTCATTAGTAATTGCAATTATGAGTATGATAGGTGCAATTGTTGGATTACTGTTATATATTAATAGTCTGAACCTAATAGATAAAAATTATTTCACCTCTAATTTATCTGGTTTAATGCTAGTTGGAATTATCGGTTTTACACTTTTATTTTCGTTTAAGCAAGAAAAGAATTTTGCTAGTTTAGACACTACAGTATTCGATTCGTTTGTAGAAGGTGCAAATACTGGGATAAAAACAGGTGTCACTATTTTTCCATATATTTTAGGGATGTTAGTAGCAATTTCTATGTTTAGAAATAGTGGTTTATTTGAAATAATTAGCAACGGAATTTCTTTTGTTTTTTCTAATATTGGTGTTAGCAAAGAAATAACAGATTCTTTGCCTGTTGCAATGCTGAGACCTTTTAGTTCTAGTGGTTCCAGAGGTTTTATGATAGATTCTATGCGAATGTTTGGTCCAGATTCTTTTACAGGACGATTAAGTTCTATTTTTCAAAGTAGTGCCGAAACTACATTTTATGTAATTGCTGTGTATTTTGGAGCTGTTAAAATTAAAAATACCCGTTATACCTTAGGAGTAATGCTTTTAGTAGATTTAATATGCGTTATTACCGCTATTTTAGTTGCAAGTTGGTTTTTTTAATACGCTTTTAAAGCACCTAATAATTTATTAGTTTTCTTGACGAAGCAAATGTACCGTATATAAGGTTTCTGTTGCTAAAAAGAGCAAAAATACCAGTAGGACATTTTGTTTTTCTACTGATGCTTTAATAGATTCAGAATTTAGAAAAAATTTAGAAAGGGCTACTACAATTATCATCTTAAAAACGGTTAATAGCATAAATGTATTGCCTACTAAATCTATGTTTTTTTGTCTAATATTTATTAAAACAGCTAAAATTAGCACTGTGAAGCTTCCCAAAAAAAGATACAAAGCAATAAGGGGAATCTTAAATGTATTTTGATTTATTTCTAGATAATTTAACAAAAATGAATGAAAATTATACATTAATATAAATGTAAAAACTAAAAAAACTACCAATAAGCTATTTTTTTTAATTTGACTTTTACGCATCTTTACTAATGTCTTGTATTTGTCTATACACATTATATAATGCTAAAAAAACGCCTATTATAGTTATTAATTTATAATAAACGATTTTGGGACTAGGGTAAAATGTGTCTAACCAGCTTCCTATTTTAAAAGAAACAAATATAATTAATCCCATTTGAGCTGAAATGTTTATTAACGCCAGCCATTTTACAGCGTTTTTATTGTTTTTTTTCATTAGTTATTGTACTAGTTTTCATAATGCAACTTGCACTAAAATCTGCACCTGGTTCTACAGATAGTTTAGAACAAGTAGCTTTTCCATGAATACTAGCTTTTGCTTTCACGTTTAAAACCTCTTGTGTTTTAACAGTTCCATGAACCTTCCCTTCTATATCCACATTTTTACAATTTATGGTACCATTCACACTTCCTGTTGGCCCCACCACGAGCTTTCCTTTAGAGGTAAAATCTCCAATTAAATGCCCGTCTAGTCTAAAATCTGCAATAGACTCTATATTACCAGTAATAATGGTTCCTTCTACAATTCTATTGGTTTTTCCTAGTAAATCGGTGTAAGGTTTGCTTCTTTTTTCAAACATTTTAGATTATTTTAATTCTAGATATTGAGGGAGTAATTTTTTAATCTGTATTACAGAATAGTTGTCACTAGATACAATTATTGCTTGTTCTGTAATTTTTGTTGCTTTATTTTTTTGAAGCTCATTTACTAAATACTGTGCAAATTCTATCGAACTAATTCCATGCACTACCACAAAATTTTCTGTGCTAGAGTACGCATCAATAGAGACAGTGAATAGGCTGTATTGGTTATCTTTAAAATATTTTTCCAATTTTTCTATTAAAAGTTGTGTGATTTTGTCTTTTTTTGCTCCAACTTTATAAATGATATTCCAGTTTTTAGACAAAGAATCTTTTTTTAATTCTAATTTTTCTAAAACAGGAATGTTTAGTCGCATTATCTCTTCCGCTTGTTTCCCTTCTTCGGCGTTTGGATAGTTCAATGCTACATAGTTCAATGTCTTTTTGTAAGCTTCTAGTCCTTCTGTTTTTGCTAAAACATTTGCTTTTAAAAGTTCTAGTTTTGGCATAATATCATCACCAGCAAGTTGTGCTAAGCTTGCTTCTAAGTTGGTGATTAGAGTTGAATATTCTTGATTTTTATATAGTTTATAAAGTTCTTTATATGCCAATTCAGGAGTTAGTGTCGTACTGTCTGTTTCTACTAGTTTCCCGCTTAAAATTTGTGCATATCTAGTATTTGGATAGTTTAAAATAATTTTATCTTTAATTTCTTCGGCTTTGCTCTTGTCTAATAATTCATAAATTTTATATTCGTTATATAACGATGGAAGTATTAATCGATCTTCTGGTTTGTTTTGAAGTACCGATTGAAATTTTGTTAATGCTAATGGATATTCCTTAAACTTTTCCTTATAAATTACTCCAAGTTGGTAGTTTGCAAAGTTTAATTCTCTACTCAAACTATCCAGTATTTGTGGAGAGGTGGGAATTTGCTTTATGTAATAATTTGCTTGGTATTTTGGGTTGTTAGTAGTATCTTTTTCTACAATTGTATTTTCTATACTTGTGCTTTGTTCAATATTATTTTTTGTGTTAGATTCTTTTTCCCATGCCCAGTTATCTTTTAATTCCAGCTTTCCCCAGTTTTTAACAAAAGTTATTTTCCCGTAAGCTACTGCGGTTGGGTTGTAAAAATAAAAAGCATCATTGCCCACTGTTGTGTTTACATTAGGAGGAAGCTGTATAATATTAGGAACTTCTGTTTTGTTTTTTACTTTTGTATTGTTTTCAATATCCTGTATTCCATTTGCTTTTAGTTCTTTTTCTTTTTCGACCTTTACTTTTTCGGCTAATTCTTTTTCCTTGATACTTGCAATATAATTGTTAAAATATTTTTCTTTTTCAGATTCTGAAAGGGTAGAAAGATGTAAAATACTATCGTTATTTTTTACAATTCCTTCATATTTAATAACATCTTCGAGGTTTTCTCTTTTTTTAAGAAAAGTAAAGTATTCTTTATTTTTTTTGATTAAGTTTACTAGCGTACTATCATAGTATTTTCCTGCGGTTAAGTACTTTTTTTTGTCAAAATAAATAGTTGCTAGATTTTTGTAAGCCGAAGCTTGTAGATAAGTGTCTCCAGTTCTTGCTTTTAAGGATTTGTTGTAATACTTAATTGCCTGCTCTTTTCTATTTAGTTGGTCATAAAACTGTGCCATCTGATAGTTTAAAATGTCCAGGTAAGGTCTGTTTTCTCTATCTTTAAATAATTTCTCGTATTTTTTAAGAAAAAGTACTGTGTCATTTGTTTGGTTTACCAATTCAGATTGTTTTGCATACGCTTGTATTACATACGCTTTGGGCGATTTTCTTTTCATTTCTATTACTGATTGAAAAGAATTATAAGCACTATCATTATATTTTAATGCTTGATAAAGCTGTCCAAGTATAAAATTATATCTAGCTTTTTCTTCTTTGAGTTTGGTGTTTTCTAATGCTTTTTTAAGCGGTGCAATTGCACTGTCTTTTTGCTCTAAATTAACATAGCCTTGTGCAAGTATTGCATTGGCATCGGCAAGGACTTGTGGTTTTAATTTCTTTTCTTTTAAAAGTTTTTTTAAATTTTTTATGGCAAGTGCATCGTTTTCTAAACGGATATTTGTTTTTTCTCGCCAAATTTTGGATTCATATATTTTATCAGAATCTGCATTTTTGTATAAAATGTAATTAAAAGCTTCCAGTGCTGGTATAAATCGTTGGTCGTAATATCTAGATTTTCCTAAGAGCAAATATGCTTCGTCCATTTGAGGGTTTTTTTCCCTTCTTTCAATATTCATGGAGTGTTTTTGAATCGCTTTTGTAGCTTTTGTTTCGGCACGTTCAAAATTTTGATTTTTAGACTTTTGACCAGGAAGAAGACCTTCATCTGGAATTTGCATTCTTTCGATGGGCAAAGTTTCCCAAAAATTGTCTTTGTATCCTGATTTTAAGTCATTAATCCCTAAATCTAACGCCACATTTCCGTTATACAAAACGTTATATTCGGTGTTTAAGGCATGCCAATTTCTATTTACAAAAGAATTTTTTTTAGTAGAACAGCCAATTAAAACACCTACGATGCTTGCAAACAATAGTAGAATGTGTATTTTTAAGATTTTCAAAGTAAGATTTGTTTTAATCATAAACTCATTTGTGCAAAAAATAGTATATTAATATGTAAAAATACGTTTCTTTTTTATATTTTAAAAAATATTTCGTTTCTGTTTGCTATTTTTGTAAAAATATTTTTAAAATGTCTAATTTTTACAAGCTTTCTATTCAAGAAATTAAGCGAGAAACCTCACAAACTGTTTCTGTTTTATTCAATGTTCCAATGGAACTTCAGCCTTTATACCAATTTATTGCAGGGCAATATGTTACTTTAAAACTTACGTTAGATGGTGTAGAAATAAGAAGGGCATACTCTATTTGTTCTTCCCCAGCTTCGGGCGAACTACGTATTGCAATTAAAGCAATTAAAAATGGAACATTCTCTAAATTTGCGAATGAAAAACTAGCTGTTGGAAATGTGCTAGAAGTTGGCATTCCTGAAGGAAAATTTGTTTTGGAACCATCTACCAATAATCAAAATAATTATTTAGTGTTTACTGCTGGTAGCGGAATTACGCCAATAGTATCTATTCTACAATCGGTTTTGGAACATGAGCCTAAAAGTAATTTTGTGTTGATTTATGGTAATAAAAATCCTAAAGAAACTATATTTTATAACCTATTGCAAGATCTTCAAGAAAAATATAGCCAGCAACTTTTTATCCACTTTGTGTATAGCGAAGTAAAGGTTTCCGAAACACAGTTTGGGCGTATTAATAAGTCTATTGTCAATTATATCTTACACACAAAGCATAAAAACCTTTCTTTTTCCACCGTTTATCTTTGCGGACCAGAACAAATGATAAATAATGTGACCGAAGTTCTACTTGAAAATTCGATTCCCAAAGAAGCAATTAAATTTGAACTTTTTGCTGCTTCGAACGTAGAAAACACCATTACAGACACCCATAACGAGCATACTAAAGTTACATTTTTAGTAGATGGGGTAGAAACAAGTTTGGAGATGTCTAACAAACAATCGTTACTGGAAGTAGCGGTTAAAAATGGTGTAGATGCTCCATATTCTTGTCAAGGAGGTGTGTGTAGCAGTTGTCTTGCTCGAGTAACAACGGGTAGTGCAATGATGAAAAAAAATGCAATTCTTACCGATTCGGAAATTGCAGAAGGACTAGTTTTAACCTGCCAGGCTTACCCAACATCCAACACTCTTTTTGTGAATTTTGATGATGTGTAGTTTTTTTTGATAAATTATTGATTAATATATATTTGCATTATATTTGCATTATATTTGCATTATATTTGCATTATATTTGCATTATATTTGCATTATTAATAATTTAAAATCATAAGAAAAATATGAAAAAAATAATCTTTTTTTACATTTTGATACTTCTGTTTAGTATTAATTTGAACGCACAAGTAGGTATTGGAACTACTACTCCAAGAGGAGCATTAGATGTGCCAGCAGGAGCCAACAATTATGGTGTGGTATTGCCGGTAGTATCTTTAACTGCTACAAATGTTGCGACACCCGTTACAAACCCACAAGGTGGCACTATTGTAGGTGGCACTACGGTTATTAACTCGAACACTACTTCTGGTACTTATGGGGTTATTCCAGGCATATATGTTTGGGACGGAGCTAGTTGGATTTCGCAATTTCATAAGTATTTTGGAATAAAATTTACTCAAAATGCCGATAATACATTTGCAACTTCTGCGAGTTATAACAATATTTCTGGTTTAACAGCAGTAAATTTTAC
>DZCQ01000007.1:34137-46703 GCA_022730285.1 Flavobacterium psychrophilum | reverse complement strand
TTGCAACTTCTGCGAGTTATAACAATATTTCTGGTTTAACAGCAGTAAATTTTACTGCCCCTTACACAGGAACATACCACTTTATTTTCTCGGGATATTTAGGTGCAGGACAGGTTAATTCTAGTTTGGGAACAAAAGTTGGTTTTGTAGAAGGAAACTTTCAGCTTACAATTGAAGGAATTAATTATAGAAAATATTCGCATTCTGAGAGTTTTTATAATAGTAGCACTCTTACTAATTATTTAGAATTATTTAACGAAACGAATATAAGTGTGGACGTAACTTTAACGGCTGGGCAAGTTTGTGATATTAGTGCGGCCTATAATGGGCTTGCAGCTAATGATATTGCCGGTGCAAACCCTCATGTTATAGGGAAAAGCACAGCTTTAGGTAATTTCTGCGAGGTTAATGTAACTTATGTTGGTAGATAAATACAATATTTGCTATCGCCAAATACAAAAATAAGAATGGAGAATGTTTAAAACATTCTCCATTCTTATTTGGTATCGTGACTACGGCAGGGTTCGAACCTGCAACCAACGGAGCCGAAATCCGTTATTCTATCCAGTTGAACTACGCAGCCATTATTTTATAAATAATAGTTGTATTTATTAGGTTAGTAGTTTTTTAACAATGGTAGAAATTGTTTTTCCTTCGGCTGCACCCCCAATTGTAGTAGATGCTAATCCCATTACTTTGCCCATACTTGCAATTCCATTTGCACCTGTTTCTGAAATTATTTTTGTTATAATTGCTTCTACTTCCTGTTCTGTAAGTTGTTTTGGTAAAAATTGTTCTATTATAGTAATTTGTGCAAGTTCTGGTTCTGCTAAATCTGGACGGTTTTGTTTGGTAAAAATTTCTGCACTGTCCTTCCGCATTTTTACTAGTTTTTGAAGAATTTTAACCTCTTCTGCTTCCGTAATTTCTTCTTTGCTTCCAGTAGCTGTTTGTGCTAATAGTATTTCAGATTTAATAGCTCTAAGTGCTTCTAGTGCTATACTGTCTTTTGCTCGCATTGCATCTTTTATGCGATCCATTATTTGTGTAGATAATCCCATTTTATATTTTTTTAAAGAAAAACTATTGCTCGTTAGTTTTTATATAATCTTTTATTTTTATTTCTAATTCTTCTGCTAGTTCAGGATTGTCTTTAATTAGTGTTTTTACAGCATCTCTTCCTTGTCCTAGTTTTGTATCGCCATAACTAAACCAAGAGCCTGCTTTTTTAACAATTTCATATTCTACTGCAAGATCTAGAATTTCGCCATTTTTAGATACTCCTTCTCCATACATTATGTCAAATTCTGCAACTTTAAATGGCGGAGCAACTTTGTTTTTAACTACTTTTACTTTAGTTCTGTTTCCTAGTACATTATCACCATCTTTTATTTGGGTAGAGCGTCTAATATCTAATCTTACTGATGCATAAAATTTTAGTGCATTTCCCCCTGTGGTTGTTTCTGGACTTCCAAACATTACACCAATTTTTTCTCTAAGTTGGTTAATGAATATTACGGTACAGTTTGTTTTACTAATTGTTCCTGTTAATTTTCTAAGAGCCTGTGACATTAATCGTGCATGAAGTCCCATTTTAGAATCTCCCATTTCTCCTTCAATTTCGCTTTTTGGAGTAAGTGCTGCAACAGAATCTATCACTACAATGTCTATAGCCCCAGAACGGATTAGGTTTTCTGCAATTTCTAGTGCTTGCTCTCCATTGTCAGGTTGCGAAATAATTAGGTTTTCGATATCTACATTTAATTTTTCAGCATAATTTCTATCAAATGCATGTTCTGCATCAATAAAAGCGGCAATTCCACCTGCTTTTTGTGCTTCGGCAATTGCATGTAGTGTCAGTGTTGTTTTTCCAGAAGATTCTGGCCCAAAAATTTCTATTACTCTACCCCTTGGATAGCCACCTACTCCAAGAGCCACATCTAATCCTAGAGAGCCGGAAGAGATGGTTTCTACCTCAACAATGGCTTTGTCTCCCATTTTCATAACAGTGCCTTTCCCGTAGGTTTTATCAAGTTTATCTAAGGTTAATTGTAATGCTTTTAGCTTGGCTTCTTTATCTGAACTCATGTGTATATTTTTTTGTAAAAATACATTTATTTATCAAATTTTACTAGAATTTTGCTTTGATTTTTTTGTACACGATATTAATAGGTGGGTTCTAAAAATTAGTTTTTTTGTGAATTAATTTTTTTGCGAATGTTCTTTTTGTTTTATTTTGGAATCTTTTCGCCATCTTTTTACTTAAATAGTATCATAATTTGAGTAAAAAGAAAGAAAAAATCTGCATAAAATAATTCCAAAAAATAGCTATCAACTAATTTTTAGAACCCATCTATAGTGTTTCGTGTAACCATTTAAAAAATTCTAATTGCCAGACTAGGGAATTTTGGGGTTTTAGAACCCAATGATTTTCGTCTGGAAAGTATAAAAATTTGCTTTTAATTCCTCTTAATTGTGCTGCTTGAAATGCTTCTTGTCCTTGTCCGATAGGTACTCTAAAATCGTTTCCTCCTTGAATTATTAATATTGGAGTATTCCATTTATCTAGAAAATTTATTGGATTAAACGTTGTGTAGCTTTTTTGTGCTTTTTTGTTTTCTTTTTCCCAATAAGCTCCTCCAAAATCCCAGTTGTTAAAAAAAACCTCTTCTGTTGTTCCATACATGCTTTGGGTATTGAAAACGCCATCGTGGGCAATAAAAGTTTTGAATCGGTTGTTGTGATTTCCTGCTAAATAAAACACAGAATAGCCACCATAACTAGCTCCAACACAACCTATTTTAGTTTTATCTACATAACTTTCTTTAGCCATACTATCTATTGCAGAGAGGTAATCGTTCATGACTTGACCTCCCCAATCGCCAGAAATTTGTTCGTTCCATTCCCTTCCATGCCCATACATTCCTCGTCGATTTGGTGCAACCACTATATATCCTTGCGATGCCATTAGCGAAAAATTCCATCGAAAAGAATAGAATTGTGTTAATGGACTTTGTGGGCCTCCTTGGCAATATAATAGTGTTGGATATTTTTTTGATTTATCAAAATTTGTTGGAAGTATTACCCAAACAAGCATTTTTTTATTGTCTGTTGTGGTTACATATCTTCTTTCGTATTTTGGTAAGGAAAGATTATTGTATATTTTTGTGTTTACGTTTGTTATTTTATTCCAAGTTTTACTTTGTAAGTTATAGGAATAGATTTCTAGAGCATGATTCATGTCTGTTCTTGTGAGTATAGCATTTTGATTCGATACCGAAACAATGTCGTGTACATCAAAATCGCCATCTGTGAGTTGTGTTATCGTAATTGCAACTTTTGTTAATCCTGGGAAATTTACTTCAAATAATTGCTGCGTTCCATTTATTGCCCCTAAAAAATATACTTTTTTGCCGTCTTTGCTCCATTGAAAATTACTAACAGAATTATCCCAATTAGTAGTTAAATTCAAATCAATTCCTTTAAATCGAACAATAATGTCATTTTTGTCTGCTTCATACCCGTCACGTTTCATTTGTAACCATGTTAAATTACCTTGTGGAGAAAAAGTTGGGTTTGTGTCGTATCCTTTATTATTTTCGGTTAAATTTGTTGTTTTTTGTGTTTCTAAATTATATTCGTATAAATCAGTATTTGTAGAAATTGCATAGTTAGTTCCTGCTTTTTTCTTAGATACATAAATTATATTCTTGCTGTCTGGTGACCAAATGTAATCTTCTTCGCCGCCAAAAGGCTTTTGAGGAGAGTCAAAATTTTCTCCCACCATTATGTCTATTCCTGTGCTTTCTTTGTTTATGTTTTTGTAAAAAACATGGTTAAATTTTCCTTCGTTCCAAGTATCCCAATGGCGATAATCTAATGAATTGTATATTTGCACATTAGACTTGTCTAACTCTGGGTAGTAATCTTTTCCATGTATTTTATCTATTTTTACTTCTTCAGAATACAGCATATATTTTCCGTCTGGCGAAATGTTTTTATTGTTCAAAATACTCAAAGTTTCCTTAATTTCTGTTGGATTTCCTCCGGATATTGGAATAGTATATAATTTACTATTCATCTTATTTTCACCGATTGATGCTTGCGTAACTTTATAGACTATGTTTTTTTCGTCTTTGGTAATTCCCAATGCGGTTACTCTGCCTAGTTTTAGTAATGTTTCAGGTGTTAAAATTTCCTGTCCAATGGAGTTTAAACTTATCATTATAACAAATATTTGTGCTATTTTTTTCATATTATACCAATTTAATTAGCTAAAACATTTAAAATAAAATTTGGGAAAAGTCCTATAATAATTACTAATGCAATGCTAATTATTGCTACTATTTTGTACCAAAAGGGTTGTTTAGGCAAACTAATTACACTTGTTTTTGTGTACATTGCTATAATTAATTTAAAATAAAAACCGACACTAATAATAGAACTTATTACTGCAAAGATAACAACTATTATCCATTCAGATTGGATTAGTTGGTTTAACAGAAAAAACTTAGCAAAAAAGCCTCCAAGTATTGGAATTCCAGCCATAGACAATAAAGAGGTTGTGAGTATTGCCGCTAATAATGGATTTGTTTTACCAAAACCATCAAAGCAATCTATCGTTTCATTTTCTTTTTGATTGGTTACAAATAAAATCACTGCAAAAAAAGCAATTCCTGCTAATGCATAGGCTGTGGCATAGTAAAATAGTATTTCGGCTGCATTATTTACTAGCAAAAGGCTTGTTAGCATAAATCCTGCGTGTGATACTCCAGAAAAAGCAATTAGCCTTTTAACATTATTTTGCTGCAATGCCATAATACTTCCTAGCATCATAGAAGTTATTGCAATACTAACAATTACTATTTGAAATGAGTGTTTTTGAACAGGTAATAAGTTGGTTATCAATTTAAATAACGTTGCCATGGCTACTATTTTTGCCAAGGTACTCATTGTTGTTGTTGTTAGAGTAGGTGAACCTTCATATACATCTGCTGCCCAAAAATGAAATGGAACTGCTGAAATCTTAAAAAGCATTCCTATTAGCACTAATATAATCCCAACATAATACCATTGTGGATAGTTTTGTGTGTGTATAACCAAATTTATAGTTTTTAGGTCAAAACTTCCTGTTGCTCCATAAATTAGGCTTATTCCAAAAAGGAGTACAGCAGAAGCAAACGAGCCCATTAAGAAGTATTTCATGCCTGCTTCATTACTTTTTAAACTTACTCTATTGCTTGCTGCTAAAATGTATAAGGATATAGATAACACTTCAATCCCTAAAAAAAACATTGCCAAATTTCCGAACGAAACCATGGCTACAGCACCCGCAAGCAAGAATATTTTTATTGCTATATAATCGGAAATTTTAGATACGTGATTTTTGTAAAACTCTTGCCCTAAAATAATAATAAAGATGGAAATAAGTATGAATAAACTTGAAAATGCTACTGAAAATTTTGTAACATTAATCATGTCCCCATCATATTTTTTAAGAAAATTGTAAGGTGAAATGGTATATGCCAAAATACTTAATAGTGCTAAAACAACGATTGGAATAATAAATTTGCGGGCATTAAAAATTTCTAAAATTAAAATTAAAATTCCTAATCCAGATATTGCTATTAATGTGTTCATGTGCTATTTTTATATTATAATTTTGAAAAAAAGGTGCTTGCCTTATTTTGCAATTGTAAAACTTATTTAATAAATAGATATTCTTCTTACTATGTCTATAAGTGGTGGAGAAACTAAATCCAATATTGGTTTTGGATACAACCCAAAAAACAGTAATAACACAATTAGTATTATAAAAACGATGCCTTCTGAGAATGTTATTTTTTTAAAATTGGAAGTATTTGTGTCCCCCAACATCACTTCTTGGAACATCTTGAGCATATAAACTGCTCCAAATATAACGGTAGTTCCTGCAAGAACACCAAGCCATATATTTACACTGAATAAGCTATATAAAATCGTAAATTCACTAATAAAATTAAATGTTCCTGGCAAAGCAATAGATGCTAACATTATAATTAGAAACATGGAAGCAAATCTAGAATCTTGAAGTCTAATTCCTCCCATTTTTGAAATTTCTTGAGTATTGAATCTTCTCTCAATAACTTCTACTGCAAAAAACAACCCAACTACCACCACTCCATGTGCAATCATTTGAAGAACAGCTCCTCTAATTCCATCTAGTGTAAGTGTGTAAATTCCTGCAGCTATTAGCCCCACGTGTGCTAAGGAAGAGTAGGCTAATAGTTTTTTAATATTTCGTTGCTTTAATGCTATTATAGAACCATAAATTACACCTAAAATACCAAGTGAAATAAATACATACATATAGGTTCTTGCTGCTATTGGAGCTATTGGCAATTGCCAACGAATAATAGAGTACAAGCCCATTTTTAACATAATCCCTGCCAAAAGCATTGTTCCAACTGCTGGAGATTTCTGGTACATAGATGCTTGCCAAGTATGAAATGGAAAAATAGGAATCTTAACTGCATATGCCATAAATAGTCCTAAAAATACCCATAACTGTTCTTGTTCGGTTAATTTTATAGCATACAAATCACCAATCATTAAACTGCCTGCTTTCTGGAATAGATACATGAACGAAACAAGCATGAATAGAGATCCTGCAAGGGTGTAAATAAAGAATTTAATTATTGCTTTTTTACGATTCTCGACAGAGTCATTCCCCCAAATTAATGCTATAAAATATATTGGTAGTAACGATAACTCCCAAAAGATATAATACAAAAATGCATCGGCACTTAAAAATGTTCCAACCATTGCAAAAGACATAAATAAAACTAAAGAATAAAATGTTTTGCTATTGTTGTATTTGTTGCCAAATGAAGAAAGAATAATTAAACCGCTAAGTACTGTGGTTAATAAAACCATGACAATAGATAATCCATCTACTCTTAATGCAAAAAATAAATTTGGATTAGTTATCCAATTTAAAATCAAATCTGTATTCACCCCCAAATAGTGCTGTTTTAAGATATAAAAAGAGGCTACTCCCGAAGAAATGCTAAAAAACAAGGCTGTTTTTTTTGCTAATTTATTTCCTAAAAAATAAGTGGAAAAACTCCCTATTAGTAATAAAATAAGTATAATTGATACGTTCATTATAAATGATTTGTTAGGCTAAAAATAAATATAATAGAATAGATGCTATTCCTAAAACAAAAAACAATAAATATAGTCCAATACTTCCATTCTGGATACATTTTCCTTTATTTCCGATAAAACTCATGAAATTTCCAGAAGAAAAAATAAATTCTGATAAATTTGTTTCTATATATCTTCGTAAAAAATGCGATAGCATTTCCAAAGGGTTTACAATGAAAGCATCGTATATTTCATCTATATAAAATTTATGATATATTATTTTAGAAATTCCTTTCATTTCTGTGTCTAATAATGGAATTTCGTGTTTTTTGTTAAATTTGAAATATGCACTATATATTCCAACCACTGCACCAGCCATTGCAATCCCCATTAACAAATATTCTTGCATTCCAAAGTGGTGTAGCTCGGAACCTTTTTCTGTTAAGATAGGAGATAAAAAAGTCGATAACCAATTGCTACCTGGCAAATTAATAACTCCACCAATAGTTGCCAGTATTGCTAAAATTACCAAAGGAATAGTCATGTTTTTAGGGCTTTCATGCAAATGATTTTTTTGTACTTCTGTTCCTCTAAAAGTATTAAAAAATGTTAAAAAAAGAAGCCTAAACATATAAAAAGCAGTCATAATTGATGCAATTGATGCCAATACCCAAACCGATTTATTTTTTTGAAAAGCAACCATTAATATTTCATCTTTAGACCAAAACCCTGCTAACGGAAAAATTCCAGAAATTGCTAATCCAGAAAGCATCATAGTCCAAAATGTAATAGGCATTTTTGCTTTTAATCCCCCCATTTTTCGTATATCTTGTTCTCCAGCCATAGCGTGTATTACGGAACCTGCCCCAAGAAATAAGCAAGCTTTAAAGAACGCATGTGTAATTACATGAAAAACAGCCGCTTCATAAGCACCAAACCCCAAAGCAATAAACATTAAACCTAATTGTGAAACAGTAGAATAAGCAAGTATCTTTTTAATGTCATTTTGCATCAATCCAATTGTTGCTGCTAATACAGCAGTAATGGTACCTATAATTGTTATTAGAAATTGTATGTTTGGACTAATCTCAAATAAAAAATGCATTCTAGTAATTAGGTAAATTCCTGCCGTTACCATTGTTGCCGCATGTATTAACGCCGAAACAGGAGTTGGTCCTGCCATGGCATCTGGTAGCCAAGTGTATAATGGTATTTGTGCTGATTTTCCTAATGCTCCAACTAACAAACCCAAAGCTGCAAGAGTAATCAAGGGAATAGACAAATTGCTTGTGCTACTTGCTATAGCAGTTTGAAGTGTTGTGTAATCTAAGCTGTTAAATAAATAGGCAAGTGTGAATATGCCAATTAACAATCCTAAATCTCCAATTCTATTCATAATAAAAGCCTTTTTCGCAGCATTATTGTTTTCATTATTTTCATACCAAAAACCTATAAGCAAGTAAGAGGAAAGTCCTACACCTTCCCAGCCAATAAACAATAGCAATAAATTACTTCCCATTACTAAAAGCAACATGAAAAACACAAACAAATTCATGTAAGCAAAAAACATGGAAAACCGTTTGTCTTCTTGCATATAGCTTATAGAATACATGTGTATTAATGTGGCTATTCCTGTTACAAAAAGCAACCATATTATAGACAATTTATCTATTAAAAAAGAAAAGTTGATTTTAAAACTTTCAAAGGAAAACCATTCAAATAAATTTACTTTTATAGATTCATTACTAGACGAAATGTATCCAAAAAGGTATAAAGAGAGTACAAACGAAACCAAAATAGTCCCAGTAGAAATAGTTCCTATTACAAATTTGTTTATTTTTTTTCCAACAAACAAACTAAATAAGAATCCTGCTAATGGTACGAATAGTAGTATTGTAGCAATATATTTTTCCATAGTGTTAGCCTTTCAAGTTTTTTAATACATCAACATCTATAGAATTTATATTTCTGTAAATAGAAACTAATATTGCCAAACCTACAGCTACCTCTGCCGCTGCAACAGCCATAGAGAAAAACACAAATATTTGACCTTGTGCATCTTGGTGGAGTGTCGAAAAAGCCACAAAAAGCAAATTGACAGCACTTAGCATAATTTCTATAGACATGAACACGATTATAGCATTTTTTCTATACAAAACGCCAAAAACGCCAATACAAAAGAGCAGTACGCTCAAAAAAATATAGTTTTCTATTCCTATTTCTTGTAAAATATTATTCATTAGATGTTTTTTCTTTTTTAGACAATAACACTACTCCAATCATAGAGGTTAGTAGTAAAACCGATGCAAATTCAAACGGAACCATGTATTCGTTTAGTAACACTTGTCCTAATACTTTGATGGATTGGTAATCTTTTCCACTATTATTGTATGTTGTTATAATTGGCATTGTTTTTATAAATACGGCCAGCATAGTTACACAAAGTAATCCGAAGGAAAAAGCTGCTGCAATTTGCGCCCCTATTTTTTTATGTTTTTCGCTTTCTTTATTTAAATTCATTAGCATTATGGTGAATAGCATTAAAACCATGATTGCTCCAGCATACACAACAATATTGACAATTGCAAGAAATTGTGCGTTAAATAGTAGATAATGTCCTGTTATTGAAAAAAAACAAAGAATTAAATAGATGGCACTGTGGATAGGATTTTTGCTAATCACTGTTAAAAATCCAGTTGCTAGTGTAATAGCAGCTAAAAAGTAGAATATTATAAGAATACTGCTCATGTTTAGTTTAATTTTTTAGTATTTGCTAATGCCATTTCAAGAGGCATTACTAACTTATCTTTGCCATAAATAAAATTTTCTCTATGGTATTGTGCTGGAACTAATTCTTTAGAAATGGTTAAATAAATAGCATCTTTTGGACAAGCTTCTTCACACAATCCACAGAAAATACAACGCAACATGTTGATCTCATAAATTTTGGCATATTTTTCTTCTCGGTACAAATGTTCTTCTCCTTTTTTACGTTCTGCTGCTTTCATTGTAATTGCTTCTGCTGGACAAGAAAGTGCACAAAGACCACAAGCTGTACAGTTCTCTCTACCTTGCTCGTCCCGTTTTAACACATGTTTTCCTCGATATACAGGACTCATTTCTCTAACTTGTTCAGGAAATTGTATGGTTGCTTTTTTTCTAAAAAAATGTTTTATAGTAATAATTAATCCTTTACCAATTGCAAGAAGATACATTTTTTCTGAAAATGTCATTTCTTTATTGGAAACTTGGTTTTTATTGCCTGACAACGATATGTTTTGTATCAAATTTGACATATTTTTTTATTTAAATGCTAAAATAACAAAGCCAGTAACTATAATATTTAGCACAGACAATGGAATTAATATTTTCCAGCCTAAATGCATTAATTGGTCATATCTAAACCGAGGAATAGTCCATCGAACCCACATAAAAAAGAATATAAAAAAGCATAGTTTTATGAATAATGCTCCAATACCCATTATATTACCTATATTAACTCCCCAATTTTGTATTACCCAACTCATTCCAGGATAGTTGTATCCTCCAAAAAATAAAACCGAAATAATTGTTGCCGATATAAACATATTAGCATATTCGGCAAATAGATAAAAACCCATTTTCATTGATGAATATTCGGTATGATATCCACCAATTAATTCCGACTCACATTCTGCTAGGTCAAACGGTGTTCGGTTGGTTTCCGCAAAGGCACAAATAAGGAAAATTAAAAATGTTAATGGCTGGTATAACACATTCCAATGCCAACCTTCTTGTTGTTCTGAAATTTCTTTTAAACTTAGTGTGCCAGTCATCATTAATAAGGCAATAATAGACAAACCCATTGCAATTTCGTAACTTACCATTTGTGATGCTGCTCTAATTGCTCCCATTAAAGAGAATTTATTATTAGATGCCCAACCACCAATCATAATTCCGTAAACTCCAATAGAAACTACTCCAAAAACATATAATAATGAAACATCTATGTCTGTCGCTTGAAGAATTACGGTTCTGCCAAAAATTTCTAATTTATCTCCCCAAGGAATTACCGCACTTGTCATTAATGCGGTACTCATTGCAATTGCAGGGCCAACATAAAACAAAAATTTATTTGGAGTATTTGGAGCAAATTCTTCTTTAGCAAAAAGTTTCATACCATCGGCAAGTGGTTGCAATAATCCGCCCCAACCTGCTCTGTTTGGCCCAACTCTATCTTGCAAAAAGGCAGCAACTTTACGTTCGGCCCAAGTAGAATACATTGCCATTACCATTGTAAAAGCAAAGATTACAACAATAAAAACACTTTTTTCTATTATAAACGCACTATTCATTATCTTGACTTTTTAGAGGAGTTCCGTCTATTTTTTCATCGTAGCTAATAGACTCCATACTTATCTTTTTATGATCTTGTTCCCGTCCTTCTAGTATTAATTTTTCGGCATTAATTATTACTTTTTCTGTTTTTCCAAAATGTTTATTTTGATTGATAACAGAATCTTTCTCGAATTTTCTTAGTCCTTCAATAACCCAATCAGAAACTTCTTTTTTGTCAAAACGACATGTGTTACAGATAAAATCTTCTACTTCGTGGTAAATATCTTTTCTTGCTGTAACTCTTTGTATTTCGTTTCCAAACATCCAAAGTGTTGTTTTTCCACAACATCCAGGAGTTGTACATTCTCTGTGAGCGTTGAAAGGTTTGTTAAACCAAACTCTCGATTTGAAACGGAAAGTTTTATCGGTTAATGCTCCAACTGGACAAACATCGATCATATTTCCTGAAAACTCATTATCTATTGCTGCAGAAACGCATGTTGAAATTTGCGAATGATCACCACGATTTAAAACTCCGTGAACTCTTTTATCTGTTAATTGATCGGCAACTTCTACACAACGTTGGCAAACAATACAACGATTCATGTGCAATTTAATATAAGGACCAATATCTTCTGGTTCGAAAGTTCTTTTTTCTTCTATAAAACGAGTTTCCGATTTTCCGTGTTCGAAGCTTAGATTTTGCAAATCACATTCACCAGCTTGGTCGCAAACTGGACAATCTAATGGGTGATTTATTAAAAGAAATTCGGTTACTGCCTTACGAGCTTCTTTTACACGATCTGATTTGGTGCTTGCTATTTCCATACCGTCTTGACAACCCGTTACACATGATGCAACTAGTTTTGGCATTGGTCTTGGATCGGCTTCGCTACCTTTTGTAACGTCCACTAAACAGCAACGGCATTTTCCACCTGTTCCTTCTAGTTTAGAATAATAACACATGGCTGGCGGAACAGATTCTCCACCAATCATACGAGCTGCTTGCAGGATGGTTGTTCCTGGATCTACTTCTATTTCTTGACCGTCTATGGTTACTTTCATTATAATTTTGTTTTTTTAGTTTAAAGTTTAAAGTTTCATTTTATACAACTTGAAAC
>DZCQ01000007.1:0-34037 GCA_022730285.1 Flavobacterium psychrophilum | reverse complement strand
GGAAATGGTGGTTTCAAACGAGGATTTCCTCTTTTTCCTTCTAAACTTTCAATTAAGGCAGTTTCTTCTCCACAAATATAAGCTCCACCACCAATTTGGACATGAACTTCTAAGTCGTATCCTGTTCCTAATATGTTTTTTCCTAACCAACCCGCAGCTTTTGCTTCGGCGATGGCTCTTTCTAAAATTTTGTAAATCCACATATATTCTCCACGAATGTAGATATACGAAAGGTTTGCTCCCAAAGCATAACTTGATGTTATCATTCCTTCAATCAAAAGATGCGGAATGTATTCCATTAAATAGCGGTCTTTGAAAGTTCCTGGTTCCGATTCGTCAGCATTACAAACTAAATGTCTAGGATTTCCCGATTTTTTATCGATAAAACTCCATTTCATTCCAACAGGGAAACCTGCACCACCACGACCACGAAGTCCTGATGTTTTTACTTCTTCAGTAACTTCATCTGGCGTTAATGTTTTCAGGGCTTTTTCTACTGATGCATAACCGCCTTCACGACGATATACTTCGTAGGTTTTAATGCCTGAAACGTTTATTTTATCTAATAATATTTTTCTTCCCATGATATTATTTATCGTGTAAAGTGATTTTTCCGTCTTTGCAATCAGCAATTAACTGATCGATTTTTTCTTTTGTCAGGTGTTCTTGGTAGAAATCGCCCAATTGCATCATTGGTGCATATCCACAAGCACCAAGACATTCAACTCCGCGAACTTCAAATAAACCATCAGCTGTCGGTTCGCCAACTTTTACACCCAATTTCGAACAAGTGTAATCCATTAAATCTTCAACTCCATTTTGACAACAAGGTGATGTTTGACAAAACTCGAACATATATTTTCCAATTGGCCTTTGATTGAACATGGTATAAAAAGTTACCACTTCGTACACTTCAATTGGAAGAATTTCTAAGATTTCGGCTACTTTATTTTGTAATTCAATACTCAACCAATTGTCGTGAGCGTCTTGAACTTCGTGCAAAACGGGTAACAAGGCTGATTTCTTTTTATCTGCTGGATAATGACTGATTAGTTCATTGATGCGATTCATCAATGATTCCGTTATGTTTATCTCTTGAGTATATTGTGTTTTTTTCATAATTATTAAGCGTCTAATTCACCTGCAATTACATTCAAACTAGATAAAGTTACAATGGCATCTGATAACATTCCGCCTTTAATCATTTCGGTATAAGCTTGATAGTAAATAAAGCAAGGTCTTCGGAAATGCAAACGATAAGGCGTTCTACTTCCGTCGGTTACTAAATAAAACCCTAGTTCTCCATTAGCACCTTCCACTGGATGATAAATTTCAGCTACAGGAACAGGAACTTCGCCCATTACAATTTTGAAATGATAAATTAAGCTTTCCATATTGTGATATACATCTTCTTTTGGAGGCAAATAGTAATCGGGTACTTCAGCATGATACTCATTACCTGCGGGCATTTTGTCTAACGCCTGACGAATAATACTTAAACTCTGCCAAACTTCAGCGTTACGAACACAAAATCTATCGTATGTATCGCCAGATTTTCCAACAGGAACAGAAAAATTAAAATCTTCGTAAGAGGAATAAGGTTGTGCTTTTCTAACGTCATAATCAATTCCAGTAGCTCGCAAGTTTGGACCTGTTAAACCATATTGCATTGCTTTTTTGGCAGAAATGGAACCAACATTAACGGTTCTATCTATAAAAATTCTGTTTCTTTCGAAAAGGTTTTCAAATTCTTTCCAAGCAATTGGAAAATCAGTTAAGAAAGCATCTAACTTTTTAAAAGCTACCTCAGACCAATCTCTTTCAAATCCACCAATTCTTCCCATATTAGTAGTAAGCCGTGCGCCAGATATTTCTTCGTAAATTTCGTATATTTTTTCTCTAAATTGGAATACGTAAAGGAAACCTGTATAAGCACCAGTATCTACACCAAGAATTGAGTTACAGATTAAGTGGTCGGCAATTCGAGCTAATTCCATTACGATAATTCTTAGATATTGAGCACGTTTAGGAACATCAATTTCTAACAATTTTTCAACTGTCATCCACCAAGCCATGTTATTAATAGGAGAAGAACAATAGTTCATTCTGTCGGTCAAAACATTTACTTGATAAAAAGGTCTGTTTTCTGCAATTTTTTCAAAAGCACGGTGAATGTATCCAATAGTTGGTTCTGCATCTAGAATTTTCTCCCCATCCATTAACAAGATATTTTGAAAAATACCGTGTGTTGCTGGATGCGTTGGTCCAAGATTTAGTATTGAAAGCTCGCTTCCGTCTTCATTGCGAGTTTGTTCAATAATTTTAGCATATCGATGCTCTGGTGATAATAATAAGTCTGACATTTATAATGTTGAATTATTTATTTTATAAATTTTGTGCTGTTCTCCCAAAGAAACGGTCATCTTTGTCTGTTCTTCCGCTGTCTTCCATTGGAAATTCTTTTCGCATTGGAAAAGAAGTCATTTCATCCATATTCAAAATTCGCTTCAATTGCGGATGCCCTATAAAATCTATTCCATAAAAATCGTACGTTTCTCTTTCCATCCAATTAGCACATAAAAACAAGCTTGTTATTGTAGGTGTTTTTGGATTGGAATCTAAGAATGTTTTCACTCTAATTCTAGTATTTTCTATCCAATTATGCAAATGATAAACGGTTTGAAATTGCGAATTTTCGGGATTTTCTGGAAAATGCACAGCACATAAATCTGTTAAAAAATGAAAATTTAAATAAGAGTCTTCTTTTAAAAATTTTATTACTTCGTAAATTACTTCATTACTTGCTTCAAAGGAAAATATATCTCTGTTCATTTCAAAATTTTGAACGTTATTTTCAAACTTTTGAGTCAATTTTTCTTGTATTATATTTATTTCTAATCCCATCTTATTTAATATTATAGGATGCTAATAGTTCTATGTATTCAGGAGAACTTCTTCTGCGAACAGATTCGTTTTTTACAATTTCTTGAAGTTGCATTACTCCATCTACAATTTGTTCTGGTCGTGGAGGGCAACCAGGCACATAAACATCAACAGGAATTACTTTATCTATTCCTTGTAAAACGGAGTAAGTATCAAAAACACCACCTGAACTAGCACAAGCCCCCACTGCCATTACCCATCTAGGCTCTGCCATTTGTTCATATACTTGTCGTAATATTGGTGCCATTTTTTTAGATATTGTCCCCATTACCATTAACATATCTGCTTGGCGAGGAGAAAAACTTACTCTTTCTGATCCAAATCGTGCCAAGTCGTAATGTGACGCCATGGTTGCCATAAATTCTATACCACAGCAAGAAGTGGCAAACGGCAATGGCCATAGAGAATTGGCTCGTGCTAGTCCAACAACATCGTTAAGTTTTGTAGCAAAAAAACCTTCGCCTGTAACCCCTTCTGGTGGAGTAACTATATTTGGTTTGTTCATAAGTGTAATACTTAAATTTTTATTTTGGAAAAAATCACTTTTATTCCCATTCCAATGCTTTCTTTTTGATTATATAAAAAAATCCTATTAGGAGCATTATCATAAAAATAATCATTTTAAGAAAACCATCTAATCCTAATGCTTTAAAATTTACTGCCCAAGGGTATAAAAATATAACTTCGACATCAAAAAGCACAAATAGTATGGCTACAATAAAATATTTTACAGAAAAAGGAATTCTGGCATTTCCAATGGATTCGATGCCGCTTTCAAAATTTTTATCTTTGTTGTATGAAGAATGCTTTGGGCCTAATTTTCCAGAAATAAAAATTGTTCCCACAACAAAGCCAATTGCTAATCCCATTTGTATTAAAATTGGGATATAATCAAATTGATTAGATTGCATGTGTATGTGATTTGTTTTTTGTTATTACAAATATACAAGGCTTATTGCAATTGACATAAAGAAAAGTCTTTTTTTTTACTTAAAATCAAAAAGTTAAGAGTTTGCTTTTATTTTTAATGTATAATTGTAAATTTAGTAAAAACAGGCTTGATATTTTAGATTTTTAGTAAAAAACAATAGAAAATGTATTATTCTCCCCAGTGCTCTAATTCGGTTTTTGACCAAAGTTCTGGAAAAAAAATTCTTTTTTGATGTTTTGGATGCATATATTTTTTCCAATCGCTTCCACCAGTCGCTTCTCCATCTCCAATATATTTAACTGCGGCATTTAGGTGTCCCATTACCCAAGTAATATTTACGGTATGGTCATAATGTCGCATTGCTTGTATGAGTTCTGGACTGTTTTTAGCTTCTTCTGGGAGTTCGTTAAATTTTTGCCACAAGTTAATGGTGTTATATTCTTCCATATATTCTAAAAACGCCTTTTTATATTTCTTTTCAAATTCTTGTAGAAGATATGATTTTTTGCCAGTTGCATGATCTATCCCGGCTGCTTGCCAATATAAATGATCAAAAGCATGTGTATATGGCGTGTTTCTGTCTATTGTAGTTCTGTATCTGTAATCGATGAGGTTTATTAAATCTGTAGAAGAAAATTCTATTAATCGATATTGTGCTGATTGGAAGCCACTTGCTGGGGTTAGCGTGTTTCTGAACTTCATATATTGCTCTATTTCCATACCATCTCCCATAATATCAAACGAGGTTGTTAGCATATCAAAGTAGCGAGAAATTCGCATTAGTCTGTCGGTAAAAAATTTGACTTCGATGTTTTTGCAATAAGATATTTGCTTAATTTCCCACAAAACCATTTTAAATAGCAATTCATTCACTTGATGATACATGATAAATACGTTCTCATCAGGCAATGTGGTTCGTTGTACTTGGAGGTTTAAAAGTGCGTCTGTTTGAATATAATCCCAATAGGTAATGGGTTTAGACCACAGCAAACCTTCTAATTGAACTTCTGTTTTTTGATTTATTTCTTGGTACTTTGTTTCTATTTCTTGAATAATCTTACTATAATTTGACATGCTTTTATTTTTGAATGGTCATAAATGGAGCTTTTAAGCCTTTAAATGTTTCTAAATCTGCTTTTAAAGAGCCAACTGCTAGTTCCGCTTTTATCCGTAGTGGAATTTTGTTTTGGTCGTCTGATATCCAAACGGTTAAACTTTCTTCTTCTTTAAAAACTCGACCTGATTGTACAAGTGGTCTAAAAATCATGGTATTTGATTTGCCAAATTTAGTTCTTATTTGTTCACGACCCATAAATTTCAGTTTAAATTTAACAATTTCATCGTCAAAAAACATATCTATAAGAATAGATTCTCCGACTTTAAGAGTGTTTATTTTAGGGTGATTTCTTAAATAGTAGAAGGAGGAAACAATGTCTTGAATGTTCTCGGTAACATCAAATGTTTTTTCTGTATTACTCTTGTAATCTTTGATAAGAACTTTATTGGTGCTTTGGTTAAAAAATCCCTCTTGGTTTTTGGTATATCCTCCTTCATCTATTTTTCGAAGAAATTGATAAGGTTTGCTTGTTTTTTTGTCTATAAAACTTTGATAAAAATCTTCTACTTTAAAAAATGATTTTGCCATACCAGTAGTATAACCATGTCCTTGTGCATAAAATACTTTTGTGTCATTAACAGTTGCTTCTTTTAGTTCTAAGGTGGCATACCCTGCATTAATAAACCCATAATGAATTCGGAATTTAAACCATTCTCCCACGTCAAAAGCACTAGAGTTTTGTGCAAATAATATACAGTTTAAAAAGAGTGCTATTATTGTTAATTTCATTTTCATTTTAATTGTTTTTTTAAGTAGCAATACAAATTTCATTCCAAAGGTATAAAAAACAAGAAACTCAGCCAATAACATGACTGAGTTTCTCGCTTTTAACCAACCAAAACTATAAATTATGAAAATTTAACATTACAAAAGAAACCACCCTTTTGTAATACTTTGCAAAGATATGGTATAAAATTAATTATATTCTGTAAAAATTAAATTTTAACATATTTTTATCAAAAATAAGCGCTTCAAAAAGCTTTCTACTGAATAATATTTATTAAAAACTATTTTTTTACGAGACAATCTAAATTAAAAAACACAAAATAATTTTAAAAAGCAACTTTTTTAAATGTTTTTTGAATTACAATGTACCTCTTTTTGCTTGTTCTCTTTCAATTGACTCAAAAAGGGCTTTGAAATTACCTGCACCAAATCCTGTTGCACCCATTCTTTGAATTATTTCAAAAAATAAAGTTGGTCTGTCTTCCACTGGTTTTGTAAATATTTGTAACAAATAACCATCTTCATCGGCATCAACTAAAATAGAAAGCTTTTGCAATTCTTTAATGTCTTCTTTCATCATATCTCTATGAACACCCAATCGGTTTGGAATATCATCATAATAAGCTTGTGGCGGCGGCGGTAGAAATTCTACGCCACGTGCTTTTAATCCCGTCACAGTTTTAATTATATCATCAGTTGCCACAGCAAGATGCTGAACGCCAGAATCTTCATAAAAATCTAAATATTCTTCTATTTGCGATTTTTTGTTTCCTTTTGCAGGTTCATTAATTGGAAATTTGATTCTTCCGTTACCGTTACTCATAACTTTACTCATCAAAGCGGAATATTCGGTGTGAATTTGAGTGTCGTCAAACGAAAGGAAATTTTCAAATCCCATTACATCTTCATACCATTTTACCCATTGGTTCATTTGTCCCCAACCTACATTTCCAACCATGTGATCCACATATTTTAGTCCAAGAGATTCAGGATTGTAATCGGATTTCCATTCTACAAAACCTGGTAAAAAAGCACCATTATAGTTTTTTCTTTCTACGAAAATGTGAACCGTTTCACCATAAGTGTAAATTCCTGAACGAACAACTTCACCGTGTTCGTCTTTTTCTACAGTTGGTTCCATAAACGATACAGCTCCTCTTTTTGTTGTTTCTTCCCAAGCTGATTTTGCATCTTCTACCCAAAGTGCAATTACTTTTACACCATCGCCATGTTTACGTAAATGATCATTGATAGGTGAACTACTATTTAGTGGCGTTGTAAGAACCAAACGGATTTTATCTTGTTTCAAAACATAACTTACAGAATTTTTTGAACCTGTTTCTAATCCACGATAAGCGTGTGATTGAAACCCGAATGCTGTTTTGTAATAATGTGCGGATTGTTTTGCGTTTCCAACATAAAATTCAACATAGTCTGTTCCTAATAGTGGAAGAAAATCTTGTGCTCCACTGAATATTTTTTCTAGTCCGTATTCTACGGATTTTACTTCTTTGCTCATTTTTTATATAATTTTATTTAACCCTCGCAGGGTTTTAAACCCTGCGAGGGTTCTGTTGTAAATTTAATCTAACCCTAGCAGGGTTTCAAATCCTGCGAGGGTTGTAATTATTTAATTAGTCCAACCAAGATTTAAAATAATCGTCGTCTGCAATTTTCATAGCTTCTTCGGTAACCATTAAAGGTTTGAAAGTATCCACCATTACGGCTAACTCGAGTGTTTCTTTTTTGCCAATACTTCTTTCAGCTGCTCCTGGATGTGGTCCGTGTGGGATTCCGGCAGGATGAAGCGAAATATTTCCAGGTTTTACATCGTTTCTGCTCATAAAATCACCATCAACGTAGTACAATACCTCATCGGCATCGATATTACTATGATTGTATGGTGCAGGAATTGAAAGTGGATGGTAATCGTAAAGTCTTGGAACAAAAGAGCAAATTACAAAAGCCGATGTTTCAAATGTTTGATGAATTGGTGGCGGAAGATGAATTCTACCAGTAATTGGTTCAAAATCGTGGATGGAAAACGCATATGGATAATTGTAACCATCATAACCAATGACATCAAACGGATGTGTGGCATAAATCATTTCGAAAATTTCGTCTTTCTTTTTTACTTTGATTACGAAATCGCCAAATTCGTTGTTGGTTTCTAATTCGTATGGACGACGAATATCTCTTTCGCAAAATGGTGCGTGTTCTAATAGTTGTCCAAACCAATTACGGTATTGTTTTGGGGTGTAAATTGGGGCATGAGATTCTACAATGAATAAACGATTTTCTTCCGTATCAAAATCGATTTTGTAGATAATTCCTCGTGGAACGATTAAATAATCACCGTATTTAAAATCGAGATTTCCGTAAATGGTTCTTAGTTTTCCTGAACCTTGATGAATGAAAATCATTTCATCAGAATCGGTGTTTTTATAGAAATAATCGGTTGTTGATTTCCTAGGGGCGGCAAGAACTATATGACAATCGGAATTGGTTAATACAATTTTGCGACTTTCCAAGAAATCATCTTGTGGCTCTACCTCAAAACCTCTTAATTTATAGGATTGAATGTTGTTAGATTTTGCAATAGTTGGTGCAACGCTATATTGCGAACGGATTTCTTTTACTTGTGTTGGTCGTTGTTCATGATAGGAATTGGTTGACATTCCGTCGAAACCAACTGTTCCAAAAAGTTGTTCGTAGTACAAATCGCCGTTTGATTTTCGGAATTGTGTATGTCGCTTTGGTGGAATAGTTCCAAGTTTGTGATAAAATGGCATAATTTTAAAATTAGATAATTAAACAATTAGTTAATGTGCCAATTAGAAAAGTGTTATTAATAAATTGTGTAGTAAGAAAATGGACTAATTCTCATATTAACTCATTCAGGATTTCTCTTGATAAGGAACTTTAAAAGTATTGGTAAGTTGTCCCATTTTTTCATAAAACAAATATCGTGAAAAAAAAGCAAAAAGCCTCAAAATAAATTTTTATTTTGAGGCTTTTAACAATTAACTAAAAGTTAGTGTTTTATTTGTTTGGATTATTAAGTTTACTGTGTTTTTTTCCGTAAGAAAAATAAATAATAACACCAATTGCCATCCAAAGGATTAATCGTAACCAGTTTGTCCAGCCCAGTCCTACCATCATTAAAACACATGCTATAATTCCTAGTATTGGTACAAGAGGAACCCATGGTGTTCTAAATTCTCTTTTTAAATCTGGATCTGTTTTACGCAAAACAATTACTGCAATACATACTAAAACAAAGGCAAATAAGGTTCCTATACTAGTCATATCGCCCACAATATCTCCAGGCACAAAGGCAGCGAATAAGCCTACAATTATAAAAATGACAATATTAGCCTTGTATGGAGTTTGAAATTTTGAATGCAAATCGCTAAAAAAACTTGGTAATAATCCGTCTTTTCCCATTGCATAAAAAACACGAGATTGTCCTAAAAGCATTACTAATATTACAGATGTGAATCCGAACAAAATAGCAACAGTTACCAGTTGTCCCAACCAAGCATATCCTATCATATATTTATTAATTGCAAATGCCACCGAAGCTTCTTTTCCTCCCGTTCTAAAATCTTCTACAGTTGCAACTCCTGTAAGTACATGTGCAAAAAGGATATATAGTACAGTACAAATAAGTAGAGAACCTAAAATTCCAATAGGCATATTTCGTTTTGGATTTTTTGTTTCTTGTGCAGCAGTACTTACCGCATCAAAACCAATAAATGCAAAAAACACCGTTCCTGCAGCACCTACAATTCCCCAAAAACCTCCAAAACTGTGATCTACTCCATGCTCATCTGTAAAAATTGATGCTTCTGGAATATAAGGGGTGTGGTTTATTGGATTGATGAATTTCCAGCCAATAATAATTATTAATACTACAATTGCAACCTTAACTATTACTATAATTCCATTTACAAATGCGGATTCTTGAATCCCTTTTATTAGCAATAAACTAATTATTCCTACCACAAAGAATGCGGGCAAATTAATTAATCCATGCACTCCGTCTGGTGAAGTTTGTAATGGTGAATGAGAAAATTCATAGGGAATAGGGCTTGTGTGTAACACATTGACCAGTAAATTGTTGAGGTATTCGCTCCAGGCTATTCCTACGGTTGCTGCACCTACTGCATATTCTAAAATTAAATCCCAACCGATAATCCATGCTAATAATTCTCCCATTGTTGCATAGGTATAAGTATAGGCACTTCCGGAAATAGGAATAGAAGAGGACAATTCGGCATAACACAATCCTGCTAATGCACAGCCAATAGCAGCTAAAATGAATGCAATGGTTACTGATGGCCCTGCATTTTGAGAAGCAGCCATTGCTGTTCTAACAAAAAGTCCAGCCCCTATAATTGCTCCAATTCCCAGTGCAACTAGAGACCATGCTGTTAATGTTCTTTTTAATCCTTTTTCAGAATCTGCTGCTTCTGCTAATAATTGCGTGAGTGGTTTTCTTTTCCAAATAGACATATTTTATGTAATTAAGTTATTAGTTGGCTTCAAATATATCATTTTTTTAACAGAAAATAAACATAAACTATTTTTTAACGTATTAAAACCAGAAACCTACTGAAAACCAGGTGTAACTTTTGCCTGTTTCTGGAGACCAACTTTGTTTTATTTCTACGGGTCCTAATAGGGTTTCTATACCATATCCTAAGGCATATCCAGAGTATTTTGGCGATGAAATCCATTCTTTGCTATTAAAAATATTGTTTCCGATGTTTGTATAGTTTGCGGTTATATTCAGATGGTTTTTCTTTAAAATTTCATAATCTAATGATACGCTTGCTTTTACATAGCTATTCCCAGCTAAATCGAAATAATCATAACCATAAAATGGTTTGATATTGTTTATTTTGGTAAACCCATAACCTCCTAGAAAAAAATCGAAAACACTATTTGATTCTGTTCCAACTAGAAAACCCCCTTCGGTTTGCATTTTAATAGCTATTTTTTTAAAAATTGTTTTTACAATAGCAGCATCTGCTTTAAAAGTTGTAAAAGGAATAAAGTTTTGGTTATAATTAGACGAGGACAAATAAGTTTGTGCCTCCCCAAAAAAATACCATCCTCTTTTGGGAAAATATTTGTTGTTAAAGGAATCATATTTTAAAAATCCAATTACCGATAAATAATTGCTTTTGTCAAAATGCATTGCATTTGTTTGTATTGAATTAGAAAAAACATCGATGTATTTATGTTCTATTCCGGTTCCTGCTAGAAATTTTTGTGCAAAAAAAGTTTGTATATATATTTGATTTGTTACATCTAAATAATCTATGTTAATCCTATTAAGACCTAATGGGTTTATAATTTGTTGATTATCAAAGTTGGGTTGAATTGTTTTTTTAAATTGATTTAAGGTTGATTTTAATCCAAAACTCCAATGAAATCCATTGTCAATGTAGTAATCTAGATTATATCTTAAATTGTCTCCAACTATAAAATCGAAGGAAAATGCATCATTGTTAAACAGGAATTTTTTTTGTGTAAGATTTACCAGAACACTGGTTTTAAATAAATCGTCGTAATGAATGCCTGCTTTAAAATAGGTTTTTATTTTATTTTCTCTTACATTCACAATTAAATCATTTCCTTGATCTGTTGTAACCAAGTTGTAATTTATAACATTGAAGTTTTGTGTTGCATCTAGGTTATTTATACCTATTTGCAAATCAGAGTATCTAATTTTATGCTTTGGTTTTATTCTTACTTTCCCTATTACATAAGATTGTGTGTAATTCTCGTTGCCTATTACGTTAATGTTATTTATATAAATACTGTCGTTTTTTTCTATTTTTTGGAAAGGTTTTACATAATTAGTTCCTAGTTTTTGCAGTTCTTCTTTTACTTTTTGTGCAGCTTCCTCTCCTTTCTGAATAATTTGTGCTCCATCATCAAAAGAAACAACGGAATATCCTTCGGTATCTGGGTTAATATAAATGCTAGTTTCTTTTCGTTTGCCATTCATGTTATCTATCATTTGGAAATTAGAAATTTGTGTCAAAATTCCAATTGCACCATTTATTTCATGTCGGTTTTTTAATCCATCTTGCACATCTACACCAATAATAATATCTGCTCCCATTTTTTTAACTTCCTCGATGGGGTAATTATTAGATACTCCCCCGTCTATATAGATGGAGTCTTTTATAATTACCGGTGCAAATAACGAAGGGAAAGAGGAACTTGCTGTTAGTGCTAATGGTAACGAGCCATTTCTCAGCACTTTTTCTTTTCCTGTTTCAAGGTTTGTTGTGATACATACAAAAGGAATTTTTAATTGATTAAAATCTTCTGTTGCACTAGATTTATAGGTGAGTTTACTTATCAAATTGTAGGTGTACATTCCTTTAGATAAGGCTTTTGGAATGCTTATTTTAAAATTTTGAAATGGAAGTGTTAATACATATATTTCATCATTTCGTTTTTCATAAAAACTTTTATTGCTTCTAGGAACGTAGTCTTTAACTAATTCATCAAAATTTGTGTTTTTAAAAATAGAATCAAGCTGTTGGGCATTATAGCCACTTGCATAAAGACCACCAATTATTGCTCCCATGCTTGTTCCTCCAATATAATCTATTTGTATTCCAGCTTTTTCAATTTCTTTTAAAACGCCAATGTGTGCAAAGCCTTTTGCTCCACCACCACTTAAAACCAATCCTATTTTGGGTCTAGCAACCTCTTTTTTAGGAATAGTATCTTGTGCGGACATCTCTGACAAAAACATTACAAAAAAAACTAACAAGAGAAAATTAATTTTTTTGAAAGGAAAATTTGGAACGACATCAAAAATAAGGTTTTTAACAAACATATAAAATGTATTTAATTATCTATTTTATGGTAAAAGTCGTAAATTTTTTTGGCTTTAGAAAATCCTATTAGCTCCGAAATCTCTTTTTCTGACACTGTTTTTATTCTTTTAACACTTTTAAAATGTTTTATTAGCGTTTCCATTGTTTTTTTGCCAATACCAGGAATTGTTTCTACGGAAGATACAAGTGCTGTTTTACTACGTTTATCCCGATGAAAAGTAATTCCGAATCGATGAGCTTCATTTCGCAAATGCTGAATTACTTTTAAAGTTTCTGATTTTTTATCCAAATAGAGAGGAGCAGAGTCTCCTGGGTAAAAAAGTTCTTCCAAACGTTTTGCTATTCCTATTATTGCTATCGTTCCTCGTAAACCTAAACTATCTATGCTTTTTAAAGCGGAGGATAATTGCCCTTTCCCACCATCAATAATAATTAGCTGTGGCAAAGATTGCTTTTCGGCTAATAATCTTTTGTATCTTCTAAAAACCACCTCTTCCATACTTGCAAAATCATTTGGACCCTCAACAGTTTTAATATTAAAATGCCTGTAATCTTTCTTAGAAGGCTTTCCGTCTTTAAATACAACGCATGCAGCAACAGGGTTTGTGCCTTGTATGTTAGAATTATCAAAACATTCTATATGTCTGGGTTCTATATGTAAACGCAAATCTTTTTGCATTTGTTGCATAATTCTATTAGTATGTCTTTCTGGATCTACAATCTGGATTTGCTTGAGTTGTTCTATTCTAAAAAATTTAGCATTGCGAATGGATAGCTCTAAGATTTGTTTCTTGTCTCCTAATTGCGGAATTGTAACTTTAATATTTTCGCCTACGTTTAATTCAAAAGGCACAATAATTTCTTTAGATAAAAGATTGAATCTATCTCGAAGTTCTACAATTGCCAGTTCTAATAATTCTTGGTCTGTTTCCTCCAATTTTTTCTTTATCTCCATGGTATTAGAGCGAATAATGGAGCCATGCGAAATTTGTAAAAAATTAACAAAAGCAGCACTTTCGTCAGAAATTATAGAAAACACATCTACATTGGTAATTTTAGGGTTTATAATGGTCGATTTAGATTGGTAGTTTTCTAAAATTTCTATTTTTTCTTTTAATTTTTGTGCCTCTTCAAATTTCATTTCGGCAGCAAACTCAAGCATTTTTATCTTAAAATCTTTTAAACTATCTTTAAAATTCCCTTTCAAAATTTCTTTAATACGTTGAATTTTCTCCTGATAACTTTCCAAAGATTCCTGTCCTTCGCAAGCACCTTTGCAATTTCCTATGTGGTATTCTAAACAGACTTTGAATTTGTGGTTTTCAATATTTTTTTGATTCAAATCTAACTGACAAGTTCTTAGTGGGTATAATTCTTTAATTAGTTCTAAAATTGTGTGTACCGTTTTAAAACTAGTATATGGGCCAAAATACTCAGAGCCATCTTTAATCATTTTTCTGGTAGAAAATATTCGTGAAAAAGGCTCTTTTTTAATACAAATCCATGGATATGTTTTGTCATCACGAAGTAGCACATTATATCTAGGTTGTAATGTTTTAATTAAATTATTTTCTAGTAATAATGCATCTGTTTCGGTTGGAACCACAATATGTTTGATACTAAAAATTTTTTTTACCAGAACATTTGTTTTTGCAGTATCATGAATTTTATTAAAGTAAGAGGCAACTCTTTTTTTTAAATTTTTTGCCTTGCCTACATACAAAATTTTGCCTTCTTTATCATAATACTGATAAACTCCTGGGTTTTCTGGTAAGGTTTGTATCTGAAGTTCTAAGGGTGTTGGCATGCTATAATTTTGATAGAAAAAACCTATTATCCTCTCTAAAAATAGAGTTCAATAATAGGTTAAAATATTTTTTTTATAAAAAGGCTATAGTTCTAAAGCCTTTGTTGCGTTTCCATTCATTAATAATTCTAATGGGTTTTCTAGTGCCTCTTTCACTGCTACTAAAAAACCAACTGACTCACGTCCGTCTATAATTCGATGATCATAAGAAAGAGCAACATACATCATAGGGTGAATTTCTACTTTTCCATTCACCGCAATCGGTCTTTCTATAATATTATGCATTCCTAGTATTCCAGATTGTGGCGGATTGATAATTGGAGTGCTCAACATACTGCCAAACACGCCTCCATTGGTAATGGTAAATGTTCCTCCAGTCATGTCATCAACAGTTATTTGACCATCACGAGCACGAAGTGCCAAACGTTTTATCTCGGCTTCTACTCCTCTAAAAGTTAGCAACTCTGCATTTCTAACCACTGGCACCATTAATCCTTTTGGACCTGAAACTGCAATAGAAATATCTGCAAAATCGTATGCTATCTTGTAATCTCCATCCATCATAGAGTTTACATCTGGAAATAACTGCAAGGCACGAGTAACTGCTTTTGTGAAAAAAGACATATATCCTAAACTAACTCCGTTGTGTTTTGCTTTAAAAGCATCTTTATATTGATTACGAATAGTATTGATTGGAGTCATATTTACCTCGTTAAAGGTTGTGAGCATTGCTGTTTCATTTTTAGCAGCAACTAATCTTTCGGCAACTTTTCTGCGTAGCATAGACAATTTTACTCTTTCAGAGCTTCGATTTCCCCCTGTTGGAGTTCCCATTGATGGTAATGCATTTATAGCATCTTCTTTGGTAATTCGCCCATCTTTTCCTGTTCCAATAATACTGGAAGGCGAAATATTTTTTTCTTCTAAAATTTTTTTTGCGGCAGGTGATGGCATTTGTGTTGCATAAGTTTTTTCTGAAATTGGTTCTGTCTTTGGAGCTTCTATCACTTCTGGTTTTACCGTTTCAACTTTTGGACTTTCCAATTTTTGATTTTCAACTGCTATTGGTTTTGCAGCATCAGTATCAATATGGCATACAACTGCTCCAACAGCAATTGCATCGCCTTCTGCTGCTTTTAAGGTAATAATTCCACTTACTTCTGCTGGTAACTCTAATGTTGCTTTGTCTGAATCTACTTCTGCAATAGCTTGATCTTTTTCGACATAATCGCCATCTTTTACTAACCAAGTTGCTATTTCTACCTCTTTGATTGATTCGCCCGGTGAAGGGACTTTCATTTCTAAAATCATATTTTTTGTCTTTTAGTGTTTCTATTTTTAAAGATTATTAACGAAATAAATTTTTATCAAAAACCATTCGGATTGCATCATAATGACGACGTCTGTCTCTAGTGCTACTTCCTGCCGCTGGTGCTGCATAGTTTTTTAACGAGGCAAGTCTCCATGTAACTAAATTAAAGTTTACAAGCAGATAGCTGTATGCTCCCATGTTTTTTGGTTCTTCTTGTGCCCAAACGTAATCATCAACATTTGGATAAGTTGCTATTATTGTTTTTAACTGTTCTATTGGAAGAGGAAATAGTTGTTCAATACGAATTAGTGCTACATCTTCTCTTTCTAGTTTTATTCTTTCTTCGAGTATGTCGTAGTAAAATTTTCCTGTACAGAATACAAGCGTTTTTATTTTTGTTTTATCAGACAAACTATCGTCTATGGTTTCTTGAAAGCTTCCTTTGTGTAAATCTTTTTGAGAGGAAACACATTTTGGATGTCTTAGCAAACTTTTAGGTGTAAAAACAATTAATGGTTTTCTGAAATTGGTTTTCATTTGACGTCGCAACAAGTGAAAAAAGTTTGCAGGAGTGGTACAATTTGCAACATACATATTGTGTCTGGCACATAGTTGTAAATAGCGTTCCATTCTTGCCGAGGAATGTTCTGCACCTTGTCCTTCATATCCATGAGGTAAGAGTAAAACAATTCCGTTTTGATTGTTCCATTTGTCTTCTCCACAGGAAATATATTGGTCAATCATAATTTGTGCTCCATTACTAAAATCTCCAAATTGAGCCTCCCAAATGGTTAGTGTTTTTGGAGAGGCCAATGCATATCCATAATCAAATCCTAAAACGCCATATTCGGAGAGGTGTGAGTTGTATATTTGAAATCTAGCTTTGCTGCTTTTCAAGGTGTCTAATAATATAACTTCTTCTTCGCTATCTTCTACTTTTACCACAGCATGACGATGAGAGAAAGTGCCTCTTTCTACATCTTGTCCAGAAATTCTAACATTATATCCTTCTGTTAAAAGTGCTCCATAAGCTAGTGTTTCGGCAGTTCCCCAATCAATAACATTGTTGTCATACATGGTTTTTCTATCGGTAACTATTTTAGTTATTTTAGAAATAAATTTTTTGTCTGATGGCAATGTAGAAATAGTGCCTAAAATTTCATCTAATGCAGATTTATTAATAGTAGTATTCACTTTTTCAAGCATTTGTACGTCTGTAACTTGCTGAAAACCTTGCCATTCATTCTGCATAAATGGTTTGATTATAGTTAAATCTTTTTTTCGGGAAGCTTGTAAATTTTCGTTTAATTTTTCTTTGTAATCATTTTCAATTTCGGCAATATAACTGGCATTTATAATACCATCTGTTATTAGTTTTTCTGCATAAATATCTCTTGGATTTTTGTGTCTTGCTATAATCTTATACAAAACGGGTTGCGTAAAACGAGGTTCATCTCCTTCATTATGCCCATATTTTCTATATCCTAACAAGTCTATAAAAACATCTCGTCCAAATTCCATACGGAAATCTAAGGCAAAAAGCATTGCGTGAACCACTGCTTCGGCATCATCTGCATTCACATGTAGCACTGGCGACAAGGTTACTTTGGCAACATCGGTACAATATGTGGAGGATCTTGAATCCAAATAGTTGGTGGTGAAACCTACTTGGTTATTAATCACAATATGAATAGTTCCGCCTGTTTTATATCCGTCTAGTTGTGCCATTTGTACAATTTCATAGACTATTCCTTGACCTGAAATTGCGGCATCTCCATGGACTGAAATTGGCAATACTTTTGAAAAATCGTTAGGGAAGTGGTGGTCTTGTTTGGCCCTTGTAATCCCTTCTATGACAGACCCTACAGTTTCTAGATGCGAAGGGTTTGGAGCTAAATTGATATTTATTTTTTTACCCGACTTGGTTGTTTTTTCAGAGGTTAATCCTAAATGGTATTTTACATCTCCATCAAAATATTCCTGATTATAATCTTTTCCATCAAACTCTGAAAAAATATCTTGTGTAGATTTTCCGAAAATATTGGTAAGTATATTTAACCTTCCTCTGTGGGCCATTCCCATTACAAAATGCTCCACACCTTTATCTGCAGCAGCTTCAATAATAGCATCTAAAGCTGGAACAATGCTTTCTCCTCCTTCTAACGAAAAACGTTTTTGTCCAACATATTTAGTATGCAAAAAATTCTCGAACGATACAGCTTCGTTTAGTTTTTCTAAAATATGCTTTTTTGCATTTACATCAAAATTAGGTAAGTTATCATTGGTGTTCAGTTTGTTTTGTACCCAATGAATTACTTCTGGCTTTCTCATATACATATATTCGATACCTATATGCTTGCAGTAAATATTTTTAAGGCGAGTAATAATTTCTAAAAGGGTAGATGGTTGATGTCCAAGTATTTTAGCAGCGTCAAAAACGGTATTTAAATCGTGGTTAGATAGTCCAAAATTCTCTAAATCTAGGTTTGGAGTATAGGTTCTTCTTTCACGAACTGGATTTGTTTCGGTAAAAAGATGCCCTCTTGTTCTGTAAGCATCTATTAATTTGAGGACGTTGAATTCTTTCAGAATTTTCTCGGAAACAATTTGATTTTTTTCTTCAGAGAAATGGTTGTTGGTATTTACTGATTCTTTGTTGTCTTGATTATAAGTGGTTTGTCCAAAATCAAATCCTTGAAAAAATGCTCGCCAGCTGGGTTCTATACTATCTGGATTTATAAGATATTGCTCGTATAATTGTGCGAAAAACTCGCTATGTGCAGCGTTTAAAAAAGAAAACCTATCCATATTACTTGTTTGATGTTTTGTTAGATTGTAAAATTATAACAAAAATAGCGTTTTATGATAATATTTAATTGTTTTTTTCTTACTTTTATAAGATGAAATTTAAAAAACAAAATTTTGAAAAATACTTTTTTTAAAATATTTTTTTTGCTTTTTGCAACTAGTTCTGTTTTTTCCCAAGATTCTACAAAAGTAGTGCCATCTAATAACTCTAAATTTTGGAAAAATGTCCAGTTTGGAGGAGGAATAGGCTTAAATATAGGTTCTGGATTTACTAATATTTCGATAGCTCCCACTGGTATTTATCCACTTAACGACTATTTTTCGGTTGGATTAGGTTTGCAATACAACTATTTGAATCAGAATGATTTGTTTTTTAGATCCAGCCAATATGGTGGTAATATTATAGGTATAATAAATCCAATTAACGAAATACAACTGTCTTTAGGATTAGAGCAATTACGAGTAAATTTAGTTTCTAATGAGGTACTTATGAAGACAAATGGTTTTCCAAAAAGTAGTTTTTGGAATACAGGGCTTTTTGTTGGAGCAGGTTATCGAGTTGCAAGCACGGTAATAGGGGCAAGGTATAATGTGCTATATAAGAATGATAATGGTGTGTATGCACAAGCCCTAATGCCTTTTATTAGTGTTTATTTTTAAATAAATAACAAATAAATAACTTTAAGCTATCGTTTCTTGTTTAAAATTATTATTTCTTTGTTTAAAATTTTATTTCCATGTTACGAACTTCTATTACTACCTTGTTTTTATTATTTTCTATTTCAATTTTTTCGCAAAACACTCTTCAATCAGGACCTATGGTTGGATATTGCGAAATGACCGAAGCGGTTATTTGGTTACAAACCACTAAAAGTGCAGTGGTCAAAATTGAATATTCATCAGTAGACGATGCTTCGAAAGTTTTCACTTCTGAGAACTATACTACTATAGAAAACGAAGCCTATACCGCACATATTATTTTGAATAAAATAAAGCCTGGTAAAAAATACAATTATACTGTTTTTATTGATGGTAAAAAAATAAAAATCCCTTACGAAACGAGTTTTTCATCTAAAAAACTTTGGCAATGGCGAGAAGATGCGCCAGATTTTGCAGTAGGTTTCGGAAGTTGTATGTATATAAATGAGCCAGAATTTGACAGACCAGGAAAAGGATATGGTGGCGATTATACGATTTTTGAAACTATAAACACCAAAAAACCGGATATTATGCTTTGGGGTGGAGATAACATTTATTTAAGAGAAGCTGATTGGGATAGTAAAACAGGAATTCAACACCGATATACACATTCTCGCTCTATTAAAGAAATGCAACCACTACTTGCAAGAACTCAAAACTTTGCCATTTGGGACGACCATGATTTTGGACCTAATGATGGGGATAGAAGTTTTTATAATAAATATGTTACGCAAAAGGAATTTAAAAACTTTTGGGTAAATAAAACCTACGGGGCTGATTATGAACAAAGAGAAGGAAATTATTCTACTTTTAATTGGGGTGATGCACAATTTTTTTTGCTAGATAATCGATTTTTTAAATCGCCAAATAATAGATTAACAGGAAAAAGAGTGCTTTTAGGAGAAACACAATTAGAATGGTTAATGGATGCTCTATCCAGTTCCTCCGCCAGCTTTAAAATTATTTGTATAGGTGGGCAAGTGCTTAATACTGCCGCAAGGTTTGAGAATTATGCAACCTATCCGGAAGAAAAAGCAAAATTATTACAAGAAATAGAAGCCAACAAAATTAAAGGAGTTTTGTTTTTATCAGGCGATAGACATTTTACCGAACTTTCTAAACAAGAAAGAGTAGGAACTTACCCGTTGTATGATTGGACAGTATCTTCTTTAACCTCTGGAACATCAACCTCTTATCAGCAAGAAACAAATCTTAATAGAGTAGAAGGAAGTGTTTTTGCAGTGAATGATTTTGGAATATTATCTTTTTCTGGAAATAAAGAAAATAGACAATTAAAATTAGCTCTTTATGATAAAAATGGAGTGGAATTATGGAACAAAGTTATTTTGAAAAAAGAATTGGAATAATTTCAATTTTAGTAATTTTTTCTAAACCACACTTTTTGCCATTCTCTTTTCAATATCAAAAAGGATACATTTTCGGATAATGTCACTAAATCAGAGCCGTCTAGTTTCTTGATTTGTTCTTCTGAAACATCAATGATGTAGAGCAAATTCAAATATTCGGCGAATTTGTGTTGAATTAAACGATAGATTTTTTCGTGCAATTGGATTTTTAATTCTTCTGGAGAAACATTCATTGGAAAATCAATTCCTTCATTGGCTAGATTAAAATCTTTGTTGATTTGCTCAATCAAATTGAGATATAAAGATTCTTTTTCGGCTTCGTTTAAGAGAGAATCAATATTTTTTGGTGTAATTAAACTCATATTTCTTTGTTTAAACCTTTCAAGGTTTTATACCCTGAAAGGGTTGTGTAAGAGATTAAATCTTTCGAGTCATTAAATTCTGTCCAAAATTCTTTAAAATTATCCTTTTATCCGTTTCGATAGAAAGTTTTTCTAAAATTTTGAAAGCAGATAAAGTGTATTTTTCAATAACTTTTTTTGTAGCTTCGCTAGCACCAGAAGAATTAAAAATAGCTTTTGTAGTTTCTATTTTAGCGGTATTATTGGTTAATTTAGTAGAATATAAATGTTGCAACTGTGCTTTTTCTTCCTTTGTAGAAAGCTCTATTGCTTTTAAGTACAAATAAGTTTTTTTGTTTTCTATAATGTCTCCACCCACTTGTTTTCCAAAGGTTTCTGGATTTCCAAAGGCATCTAAATAATCGTCTTGTAATTGAAAGGCAATTCCTAAATTCAGCCCAAAATTATATATTAAATCGATATTTTCATGAGAAGTTTCAGCAATTATTGCTCCCATTTTCATAGCAGCACCAACTAAAACTGCTGTTTTATATTCAATCATTTTTAAATATTCCGAAATGGTAACATCTGTGCGAAATTCAAAATCCACATCATATTGTTGCCCTTCGCAGACTTGTAAGGCTGTTTGGCTAAATAGTTTCGCGAGTTTAAAAAAAACTTCAGGGTCGTATGTTTCAAAATATTGGTATGCTAATATTAGCATGGCATCACCCGATAAAATCCCAGTATTTCTGTCCCATTTTTCATGAACTGTTTGTTTGCCTCGTCTCAAAGGGGCATCGTCCATAATATCGTCATGGATAAGCGAAAAGTTATGAAAAAGCTCTATAGCAGTAGCGGCAGCCATTGCTTTTTGATACGGGCAATTAAATATTTCGGCAGTTAATAATGTGATAAAAGGGCGTATTCTTTTCCCCCCCAAAGATAGTATATAATTTATGGGTTTGTATAAATTTTGTGGTTGCAAAGGCAAGGATAATTCTTGAAATTGCATATCTATTGCTTTTTGAACTTCTGAGGTAGATAACATATTAAATGGCTAAAAAGGAATTGTAAAGATATAAAAAATGCCTAACGAAAACAACTTCATTAACAATGTTGAATCTGTTAAATATTGTATTTTATACTAAAAATAAGATAACGAGGTTGTATAATATATTGCGAAGTTCTAGCAGAAAATTGTGAAAAACTATCGTCGTTCAAAAATTTTGTGTTTAACAAGTTTGTTCCGGATAGTTTAAACTCAAAAGGTTTGTCCTTTTTCTGATATATTAAACTAGCACTGAATAGAGAATAATTGTTGTTTATAGTTTTTTCGCTATTAGTATAATTATAAAATTCGCATTCGCTAACCAATGAAAAGCTATTCAAAAAATAATAATCTAGCTTAACAGAAGGTTTTTTAGTATAAAATCTAGTGTTTTGATAATCATTTATTAAATAATTATATGCTACTTCAATATTTGGTAATTCCTTGTAATTCGTAGATGCTTTTACTGTATAGTTTTGCGTAAAACTCTCCGTAGTTTGCGGTAAATTGTTTTGAATATTGTTAAATTTAGACCAATTTCCAGCAATGGTTAAAGATGCTTTGTAGTTTAACAAAAAGGATCTTCCATAGTTTGCTGCTCCATTAATCACTTCATCGGCAAAGTTAGAATTGATAGCCGTACTCATCTGATTGATTCCTGCCAAAGTAAAAGAATTTTTAACGGCATTTACTTTTTTAGAATACGAAATATTTGCAAAAATATTCTCAAAATTAAACATATTGTATTTAAAATAACGCAAAGAATGTGTTTGCATTAAGGCATTTTCTAAATTTCTATTTCCTTTAAAAAGGGAATTATAGTTAGAAAAAACAGAACCTTCGGCAAGTTTGGTTATATCTGTAAAATCAGTTGTTACAGCATAGTTATAGGTTAGTGTTTCTGCTTTTTTTATTTGATATAAAGTATATATATCGGGTAGAATTCTAGTAAAATTAGCAGAAGTTACTATTCCTAATTGTGTGTTTTCTGTTTGGTATTGATGAGCCGAAAACCCCGGATTAAATGTAAACTTCCCTGTCAAAAACTTGTAATGTAATCCAATAAAAGCATCTGTAAAATGATAGTTTACATTGTTGTTGTTTTCTGGAGCTACTAAATAATTGAAAGAATTATTATCTAAAGTTTGAAAAATAGAGGAATCAAAATTTTGTAGAGAATTAGTAAATCCGACAGTTAAATTTAGATTGCTTTTGGAATTTAACATATAATAATAATCTGTTTTAATGTCGTATTTTGCCGTTTTTACAAATCTGTCTTGTGCAATTTTGTTTCTATTTTGACCAAAAATATAGCCCGTTAAAAAAAATGGAATATTGTTTAAATTTGCATTATAAACAGGGCTTTCTTCTTGAAACAAATGCTGTATTTCGGTGGCAAAAACATTTTTATTGCTTTGTGTATAGTACAAGTTAAAATTCTGATTAATACTTAATGGATTTTGCTTTTTGGTGGTGTTAATATTTTGACTATTTATAAAATTATTATTTGCATCAAACACCTCTTGTATAGCTGTTAAATCTTCTTTTTGATCCGATTTTTTTGCAAGCATATCGTAATCTATCTGCAAATTTGCGTTTGGCTTGTATGTACCACTTAGTTTATATAGTCCTAAATAGCTTTTTTGGTTGCTGTTTTCCGTTTTTTCCTCGGTACTGATAATTGTATTTGTATTATTCCCTAAAAACGAAGTTTGTGTATTGGTCTCCAAATCGGTTTTAGATTCCGATTGTATAATAAAGCCCGAAATTGTTAGATATTTTGTAGGATTATACGAAAAATTAGTTGCTCCAAATTTAGTTTCTATTTCCTTTGCTCGATTGTTTCGCAACAACGAAATTCCTAAATCATTAGAAGAAATGTTAAAGCTAGTACCTCCCTTTTTCATCATGTTTTTAAAACCTCCAGTAAACTTAAAATAGTCTTGTATGGTAAATGGGAGCTCTCCAATATTATTAAAATTCCCTAATAAATTAATGCTGTATTTAGGATTGTAGTAAAATAATTTAGGATTAATTTCATAACGACTATCGGTATGTCCTACACCAACTCCAGCCGAAATATCTCCAAACCAAAAGTTTTTTTTACCTTCTTTTAGTTTAATATTCATTGCAACGCTTTCCTCGTTGTTTTCTAATCCTTTTAAGGCACCAATTTCGTTATAATTTCGAAGCACCTGAACTTTATCTATTGCATCGGCGGGAATATTTTTAACACCGAGTTTTGTGTCTCCATCAAAAAAGTCTTTACCCTCTACCATTAGTTTTTGTACTTTTTTACCCTCAACCTCCACTTCTCCGTCCGCATTAACAGATACGCCAGGCAGTTTTTTAAGCACGTCTTCTAATTTTCGTTCGGTTCCTGTTTTAAAAGAATCCGCGTTGTAAATAATAGTGTCACCTTTAATAGAAACTGGCATTTCTCGTACTATTTCTACTCCAGCCAGCTGCGTTGCATCGTTGTTTAGAGTGATGTTTTGTGTAATGTTGATGTCTTTGGTAGAAACCGTCAAATTTTTTGTTTGAAGACCTAAAAATGAAATCCGAATATTGTATGTGGCATTTGTTTTTAAAAAAAGCTGAAACTTTCCTTTGTCGTTTGTAATGGAATAAGAATCTACGGCTTTTGTAGCCTGATTTACCGCCATAACATTTGCCATTTCTAGCGGTGTGTTTAAAGTGTCTTTTACAATTCCATCAAATTTTATGGTTTGAGAAAAACCAATGTAAGAAATTAATAGAGTTGTAATTACAATAATTTTATTCATTTTTCGACTTTTAGTTTCCCATTCTTATTTGCATTCCACCACCACTACCTCTATTTTGATTTTGATTCATTTGACGGAATTCTTCCATTTTTTTCGACACAATTTCGTCATATTCTTTTTCCGTTACTACTTTGCCTTTGGTGGGAGCTTTTATCTCTTTTTTGTCTTTTAAATTGAGTGTAATTTTAGAGCATAATAATGTTGTTTTTCCAGCACTTACTTCTAGTATTAGCCCTGGAAGTCCTTGGTAATTTTCTGGTCCATTGCTAACGGGAATTTCGGGAGTGTACCAAGCAATTATTTCTATCTCTTTTGGTATTTCTCCTTCGTTCATCATATTTGTTTTTGATTTTTCTGTGCTACTAGCTTCCTTTTTATCTTCCTCTTTTTTCATTTTGAAGTTTCGGAAGTCTGATTGGCTTGCCTTTTGTTTTGCAGTAGCTTTAAAGCATAAATAGCCACCTATTTCTTTGGTTTCTTGTTCTAGTTTCCATGTTATTTTAGGGAGAGAATCTTGTATTAAAAATTCCTTACCCATCATTTCTTTGTCTATGGCAAACGTTTTATCTTTAATATTTTTGAAATGTGTGCCACCACCACCCATAAAAGAATTCATTACTCGCATGCCATTATTTTGAGTGCCTGGAGCTTCTAGCTTTTCTTCTTCTTTGTATATGGAAGTGTTTTTGTCAAAATTAAGAACAAATGTTTTTTCGAACATAGATTTCATTCGTTCTTCAAACATTTTTCGCATCTCTGGAGTTACGTCTTTGTTAGAATCCATTCTGGATTTGAAATCTGCTGTGCTAGTTTTAGATTCGTATATTGCAACTCCTTGAAAGTCTTGTGCAAATGTTACAAAACTTGTGTATAGAACTGTAAGTAGAACAATTATTTTTTTCATTTTTTCATTTTTAATGTCCTAGCAAATATGGTTATTCTTATTTATATATAGTGCAAACAATTTGTTAAATTTTTTCATAAAAAAAGAGAGCTACATTGCTGCAACTCTCTTGTGGTATTTTTTATAACTTCTTATTAGTTTACAAGCACATTGTCTATTTGTATGGTTGTAGTCTTGCTAGGATTACCGCTGTATTGAAAAAAGATAAAACCGTTTCCAGTAATACTTGCTGGTATTGCATAAGTACCACTATTAGTAAAGCTACTTGCATAACCAGTAACAGTTCCAGATGCAATAGTAAAATTACTTGTAATGTCTATCAGGGTTGCTTGAGATATATCGCCTAAAGGAACATAATTAGTACTGTAATATACTTTTAGCACATTTCCATTATTATAGCCATCTTTAGTTTGAAAAGAAAGGTTGTTTGCTGCTGTAAAATCTATTGGCATCGCTAAGTATGTTACGTTATTTCCTCCAGAACCATAAGCACTCATTTGGATATATTTGTTGCCACTATAACTTTTTACATCCCAATATCTTGACCCAACATATGCATCATTTACATACTTCGGGAAAACAGCTCCATTAGATGTAGTAGCATAGCTTTCAAAGTTTTCGCTAAACGCTCCGGAATATGTAATTGCAGTTCCTCCTATTGGAAGAGCATAATCTACTCTTGGTTGGGTCATTTTTACATCACGCTCTGTTCTTAGGACTAACTGATAAGTAGAATTATATTTTGTTAAAACCCCTCTTATTTTACCCTTTCCAGATGGCACATAATTTCCAGCAAAATTTGCATAACTATCGGTTCTTATCACAAAACTTGTTGTTCCGTCTGTAATGTTAATACTAGCGTCATAAGTGTCAGTTCTATCAGGGTCGTAAGTTATTCCATCTGTTTCAAATTGCACGTTATCAAACTCTACCAAGGTATTTAAATAATTATTGTTAGCTGCTTTTGCTTGTGCAAGTGTAATGTGGTTTACAAAAGTGTCTTCATTTACTAATTCGCAAGATGGAACCACATAATCTTTATAGGTTCTAGAAGGAATTCTATCTACGGTATATTTATCTGTTGGAGGCAATCCGAAAACTAACCCTACATCGAATGTTGTTGGGTTTCCGTAAGCCAAACCTTTTAGTTTAAGATATACTTTTTTGCCTGGTTGCAAGTGTTTGGTGTATAAATTTCCTTCGTTTATAGAAACATAAAAACCTTTTCCTCCTGTGGTAGGCTGTACATATAGTTTTTGGTAAAAGTTACCACCTTCATCGCTAGATACTACATATCCTTCTATGATATCATCGGCAGTGTAGGTTGGAGTATTAGGAATTGGTGTTCCTGTTGGAGCTATAGCAATACTATAAATATCTGCTACTTCTTTGGTTTTCATTAAACCTGGGCTAACGCAATCTTGCTTTGGTGTTTCAAAAGAATCATTTACGCAACTTGCAAACAGTACTGTTGAGGTAACAATTAATGCAATATTTTTTATTTGATTTTTCATAATTATATAAATTTATCGTTGTTTATTGGATGATTTTTTTGTTAAAAAATGTTTCTCTACTTCTTAGAATGATAAATAAACATTTACCATATAAGTTCTTCCATATCCATAAAAATATTTTGGTCCAAAAACAAGTGGTCCGCCACTAGTATGGTCTTCATTATCTTGTTGGTAGTTTGCATTTCTAGATTGTTCAAAACCACCTGTTTTGTAAGTAACATCTAGAACATTGTTAACATTAGCAAATATACCTAAATTATATTTATGAGCAATACGCCATGATTTTCCTCCTACTAAATTAAACAGATAAAATGGATTGAATTTTTCTTGTTTAAGGTATCCGTCTGCTTTTGCTTGGTCTATTACTACTCCTGGATCCATCGCTGTTAAGTCATAATAATTAGCAGTTCTTTTGATAACAGACACGTCCAGATAATTATCTAAAATATAGTTTGCATTTGCACCTATCCACCAGAATTTAGGGTTACGATATTCTATCCCGACAGAATATGCTTGCTGCGGCATGCCTGCTTGTCTGTATCCTTCTAGGGTTGCTTTTCCATATGAATCTACATTTGCTTTCACATCGTTAGTTAGCTTCACATCTGGGTTGTTGGTATAGGTATATTCGCCATAGGCAGCAACTCCAGTTAATTTAACAGTTGAGGTCACTTGATACTCTAAACCAGCTTCCACACCTCTGTTTCTTTTGTTAATTCCTGTAACAATTTCGGATATAAAAGCACTATTATTTCCTCCTAAACCATCTGCATAGTAGAAATTAATATCGGTAGCATTTTGTGTTTCAGAAAAATAACCTGTAAATCTTGCTTTAAATTTAGACGATTTTATAATGTAGCTTGCATCTACGCTTTTTATTGTTTCGTTTGTTACGTTTTCGGTTGTGGTATTATTAACACGTGCATTTGGAAAAACATCTTTATGATTTGGTGCTTTGGTCATGTAAACTCCGTTTACGTCTAGAAAGTTTCTTCCGGTTACTTTATAAGTAATTCCTCCTTTAAATCCGAAGTTGTCAAAACTCATCTTTTCGCTTTTTCCGTAAGAATTTGTTGGATAATAACCATTTTTGTATAATCCATCTCTTTGGTAAGAAGACCTAGAATAGGTTTGAGCAAGATAAAAATCTACTTTATCATATACAAATTTGAATTGAGTAAAGGCGTCTATTTTAGTTGCTTCTATATCGTAGTTATACCCAAATTTATCTCCTGTTACTACATTTCTGTTTGGATTGTTTAAATCTGATTGTTGCTGGTCGAAAGTAAGTCCAAAAGTATTAATGTCTTTATAATAAGTTCCTCCTAGAAGGTCTAGCATATTTTTAAAGTTCTTCGTTTTAGAATATTGGTAATTTCCACCTGCATTTAGATATAAATTGTCTGATATAGCTGATCCAATATTTGTATTTGCATTTAGAATAGTTTCGTCGTTACGATCTTCATACTGCACAATTCTGCTTCCGTTAGCGATACTTTCGTCATTAATTCGGTAAATATTTGCCCAGTTTATTTGATGGTCTGCTAAAAATTTCACTCTATTATTTTCGGCTGCAACAGGATCTGGTGTAAATACAGACTCTCCAAGAGAATTGTATGAGAAATCGTTGTTATAATAGCTAGGTAATTTTCTATAATATGTTGGGTCTGGATTGTCACTTAGAGTATAATCTAAACGGCTATTTCCAATTTTTCCTGTTTGAAAAGAAACAGTAGTGTTTATGTTTGTTTTACTAGTTGGTTTCCAGTAGTGTGTAAGCATCATTAAAGGTTCAAGCGCATCTTTAAAACGAGAATTTCTTTTTTCTCCTTCTTGATAACCCCAATAAGAATTGTATCTAAACCCAACTAAATCGGTAACTTCTTGCGTATTTGGAGAGTTTTTACCTCTTTTGTTTGTAGCCATCATAGAAGTAAAGTTTAACGAATGTTTGCTGTTAATTCTTTTTTCAACACTTGCAAAAAAGGAATTAGCACTATAATTTGTCCCTTCAAAATAACCGTTTTCTGCCCAACGTCTTCCTGCAGAAACTACATACGCCCAACCATCAGAACTCATTCCCGAAGCATGTGTACCCATTGCTCTAAAGCTATAATTTGTATTGGTATTTAAAAAGGAAACCCTAGTTCCTTTACGGTATATAGAAGCTCTAGTGTTTATTTCTTGCGAACCTGCAATCCCGGTAAAAGCATAATCAGATGGAGCAGAGCCATTTGTATATTCTTGGTTTCGAGTTGCATCATTTAAACCTCCCCAAACGCCATATTGTGGACGACCGTCAGATACTCTATTCATAGAAATGCCGTTAATCATCACGTTAGAATATTCATTATCCATACCTCTAACACTAAAACGAGCTTGCCCAAAATTATAAGCTGCTGCTTGCGAAAAAGTGTCTTTAGAAGCTTGTAGCAAACTAGCTGTTCCTTCTGAACCACTTCCTTCATCGGTTAGTTCTGTTTCGGCAATTGTGATAAGATTTGTTTGTTGCTCTTGTGTGATATCTATTTCTAAACTTAATGTTCCTAAATCTAAAACTTTTCCTGTTTCGATTTCTACTAATAACAATTGATTTTTGTAACCATCACTTTTAATTTGAAGCATTTGACTTCCTACAGGAAGTTCTGAAAAAACAAACTTACCATCAGAATCGGTTATTTGTGTTAAATTTGTGTTTTGAATACTAGCTATTACATTTTGTAATGCTTTTTGAGTTTTGCTATCTACTACTTTACCTGTAACTCCTGTGCCAGTTTGAGCCATAACAAAAAACGATTGTAGTACAATAAATGCACTAAAGACAATTTTTTTCATAAATTAATTCCTGTTTACTTTAAAAATAATTATTTCTTAACGGGACAAATGTACATTATAAATTATTATTATATACTTTTGTAATCAAATTTCCATTAAAATTGACAATTAATTAATATTCAAACCATGAAAATTACAAGAATCTTTTGTACTTTATTTTTGTTTTTTAGCATTACTTCTAGTGTTGCTCAAAAAAAATTTAACATTCACACCGTCGCTTTTTACAATTTCGAAAATTTATTCGACACAATTAATAATCCAAATAATGACGAAGAGTGGCTGCCAAGTGGCTCTCAAAACTGGACTTCCGAAAAATATAAACAAAAGTTAAAAAATTTAGGTAGAGTTTTAAAAGAAATAGGTTCTGGAGAAAATAAAAATTCACCAACACTAATTGGTGGTTGCGAAATTGAAAATAGAGGAGTTTTAGAAAACTTAGTAAAAGATTCACAACTAATAGATAGTGATTATGGAATTGTGCATTTTGATTCTCCAGACAAAAGAGGAATTGATGTTGCTTTATTGTATCAGAAAAAACATTTCCAACCTACCAGCTATATTAATATTCCTTTAATAATATACAATAATCCTTCTAAAGTTAAAAAAGAAAAGGAAACAGACGAAGATAAAGAAGATACAGATAAAACGGTAGAAAGTGCTGATAAGAGAGTTTACACTCGTGATCAGCTTTTAGTAACTGGTTTATTAGATGGCGAAGAGATAAATGTAATTGTAAACCACTGGCCATCTCGTTCTGGTGGAGAGAAAAAAAGTAGCCGTTTTAGAGAAGCTGCTGGTGCCTTGAATAGAAAAATTATTGATTCAATTGTAAAAACAAATCCACATGCAAAAATAATTACCATGGGGGATTTGAATGATGGTAGTTATAATAAGAGTGTAAAGATAGAACTTGGAGCAAAACTTAAAAAAGAGCAACTAAAATCTGCAGAAGAAATTTATAATCCTTTTGAGCAAATGGCAAAAGACGGACATTCCTCTTTATTTTACAGAGATTCTGGAGATATTTTTGATCAAATTATGGTTTCCGAACAATTAATTACTCCTGGATTTGATAGCTTTAAGTACTGGAAGGCTGGAATTTATAACAAACCTTTTTTAGTTACTAAGGCAGGTCAGTACAAGGGTTATCCATTAAGACACACAAGTACCGAAATTGGTTTTAGCGATCACTTTCCAGTTTATATTTATTTAATTAAAGAGATTAATTAATATTTTTGCTTTTTTCTGTAAATTAGTAAATGTTCTTTTCTAAAAAATCTTTGGTAAATTTTTGCATACTTTTACCAAAGGTTTTATATAAAAATGAAGTTTTTTTGATACTTTCATTCTTTTAAAACCTCTAAAATTATATTAATTATGAAGCATCTATTTACCTTGCTTTTTATTTCTCTATCTCTTACTTGTTTTGCTCAAGATACCATCAATGCACAAAATGCCAAAAAATACATGGATAAACTTGTAGTTGTTCAAGGCAAAGTGATTTCTTGCAAACGAGCGCCTGACGGAAAAAAAATTAATTACATAAATTTAGACAAAGCTTTTCCTGAAGCACCTTTTACAGTTGTGCTAACTAATGATTATTTAATTTCCAATAATATTAATTTGGATAATTTAAAAAATAAAATTATTTGTGTTTTAGGTCGTATAACTACTTACAAAAATGATGTGAAACAAACACCACAAATTTTTAATCCTATTTCTATAGTAGAAAAAAAGCCGTAACTTTGTTTTAGAAAACAGAAAAAACATCGATGAGCATTACAAAACCTTTTAATCTATTAAAGTGGATAGACAATAATAGACATTTGTTAAAACCTCCTGTGGGGAATAAAAATATGTATATAGATTCTGAAGATTATATTGTAATGGTAGTTGCAGGGCCTAATGCAAGAAAAGATTACCATTATAACGAAACAGAAGAATTATTTTATCAATTAGAAGGAGATATTACCATTTTTATCCAAGATAATAATGAAAAAAAAGAAATCCATTTAAGCACTGGAGATATGTTTTTGCTCCCAGCTAAAGTACCACATTCGCCATCTAGAGCGGCTGACTCGATAGGACTAGTAATAGAACGAAAAAGGGAAAATTTGAAAGGGAAAGATGGTCTTCTTTGGTATTGTGATAATTGTAATTCTAAATTATATGAAGTGTATTTTGAATTAAATAATATAGAAGTCGATTTTTTACAACATTTTATCCATTTTTATAATTCAGAAGAATTACGAACTTGTCAAAAATGCAATTATCAGATGCCAACCGATACACGTTACACCAATAACGATTAAAATTAAATGAATAAATATCCTAAATTTGCCGTAATAGGAGGTGGTAGCTGGGCTACTGCAATAGCAAAAATGTTATGTGTAAACCTAGACCAAATAGCATGGTATATGCGAAATGAGGTTGCTATTGAGCATATTCGCACTGAAAAGCATAATCCAAATTACCTTAGTTCTGTAGAATTTGATACTGCAAAATTGTTTCTAAGCTCTAATATTAACGAGGCGATAACTTATGCTGACTATATTATTTTCGCAATACCTTCTGCTTTTTTAAGTGCCGAATTGTCAAAACTAGAGGTGAGCTTGGAAGGAAAAGTTATATTTTCTGCCATAAAAGGTATTGTTCCAGAAACTTTTTTGATAGTTGGAGAGCATTTCCATAAAAATTTTAATATTCCTTACGAAAACATTGGTGTTATAACCGGACCTTGTCATGCCGAAGAAGTTGCTTTGGAACGACTTTCGTATCTTACAATTGCTTGTGGTGATGCTTCTAAAGCCAAAATTGTTGCAAAAGTACTTGCTGGAAATTATATTAAAACCAAAACATCAGACGATATCATCGGAACAGAATATGCTGCCATGCTAAAAAATATTTATGCTATTGCTGCGGGAATTGCCCATGGTTTAGGTTATGGAGATAATTTCCAGTCGGTTATTATGAGTAATGCTATCAGAGAAATGAAAAAGTTTATCAGAAAAGTACATAAAATGAAACGAAATATTAACAATTCTGCTTATTTAGGAGACTTATTGGTAACAGGATATTCCATTTTTTCTAGAAATAGAATGTTTGGAAACATGATTGGTAAAGGTTATACTGTTAAAAGCGCTATGATGGAAATGAGTATGGTTGCAGAAGGGTATTATGCTGTAAAGAGTGCTTATAAACTAAACCAAGAATACAAAGCAAATACGCCAATTATAGATGCGGTTTATGAAATATTATACGAAGGTAAAAATGCCAAAGAGGTGTTTAAAAAACTTACAAACAAATTAGATTAAGAATTGCTTTATTCGATAATACGGTTAATTTGAGCAAAATTTTTGCCGTAATAACTCTCTTTAGTTGTTGAAATAATAACTCCTTTAGAAGTGGAAGAATGAATAAATTTTATCTCATCATCTATAACCTCTAGTACAATCCCTACATGATTTATAACACTTCGGCCATTTGTTTTAAAAAATATTAAATCTCCTTTTTTTGCCTCCGATTTGCTAATACGAATTCCAGACTTAGACATTTCAGTAGAAGTTCTTGGTAAACTTGTATCAATCTTTTTATAACAAGCAATTACAAATCCAGAACAATCCATACCACTTGTAGTAGTGCCTCCTGTTCTATATGGAACACCTTGATAACTCAACCCTGTTTGTGTAACTTGATAAACCGGATCTTCACTTACGTTTTCTTCCACTATTACATCTGGAGAAACCACTTCTGTTATTACAATTTCGTCTGTTTCAATAGGTTTTGTAACTTTACTCTTTGTTTTCTGTTTTTTTTCAGATGGAGCTTCATATATTCCTAATTTTTGCGCTTCTTGTTTGGAAGTTACAATTACAGAGTTTTGTGTTTTACAACTAATTAATAGTATTGCAAGTGCAATTATAGTGAATGTTGTTTTAAATGACATTTTGTGTAATTTTGTGTTTTTTACAAAAATACATCATTTTAATCTAAAAAAGTGTTATAAAAAACAAAAACTGTTCTAAAA
>DZCQ01000047.1 GCA_022730285.1 Flavobacterium psychrophilum | reverse complement strand
CACATTTCATTTGGTTCTATTCTTATTGGTGGCTCTTTTTTACGCACTTGCAACCTCTTGAAGTTCCTGTATTGCGGTGGCTTTTTTTTCTTTGTATTCTTTTAAATACTTTGCCGTTACTTCAATAAGTTTTAGATTTTCTTTTGTTTCTATACCTCTTAAAAATCGTTGTACGGTATCATAATTTACACCGCTAATTTTTGCAATTTCTTTACCTGCTCCAATTGGTAATTGTTTTTTAATTTCTTTAATGTTCATAAGTTTAAATGTTTGATTAAAATTTGTTAGCATCATTTATGCTAACAATATTTTTATTGGTGTATCTTTTAAATTCTTTTGCAAATATATTAAAGTTAGTTTAATTTATGCTAACATTTTTTTAATTATTTTTAAATTAAATTTTAATACATTGAAAACCAATAATCTAAATTTTATATTTATCTACGAAATTATTTAAAAATTCGCTTTTTTGCGAACTAAACACATTTTCAAATTTTAAAAACAATTCTTTATTTTTTTTAGAACCTTTTAAAATCCATTCAAATTGTGTTAAACTTGAATAGAAAACAAATTTATTAATTTCGCTAATTTCATTTATTTTTGTCTTTTTAATCATTGATTTTTTCAATAATTCTTGACCAATAAAACTAAAAAAAGTTAATAAACTCATTCCTTTGGTTACATTTTCTTTTTTTGAAATTTCTGAATTTATTATATTTTCAAAATTTATATTAAATAAATTTTCTTTATCGTCAATTAACGACATTGTTTTCGGTGCATTATATTTTTTTTCTAATAAAGTATAATTCTCATCATAAATATAGTCGTAATGATTGTCTTTATATTGCTTTCTTCCATACTCATCAATTCTAACTGAATAGTTTGTTATGTAACTAAAATCAATATCATTTATAAATATTGATGATAAAAAACTATAATAAACAGTAAAAAAAGAGGTGTCAAATTCATTTAAAATATCTATTAAAATTTTTCCAATATTTTCAACGCAACTTATTTCCTTATTTAATAATATTTCATCGTCCTTATCTGTTAAGTTTATTATTTCATTAAAGTCATTATCGGTATATAATTCATTGAAAACTATACTTTTTATTTTTGTATTTTTTCTATTTGCTATAACTAACATATAGATAGAAAAGTAGTTAGTACCGTTTATTACATACGGTTTCAAATTAGTATTTAAAAAGTGTTTTACAGTTATTTTGCTTTGTTTTGCCATTGTTTCATTAGTTTAAGTGTTTCTATGGTGCAAATTAACTAAAAAAAAGGCGTTTTTTTGTCAATAAATAGTAATAAAACAAAAAAACCGCCTTACTTAAGGGCGGTTTTAACCAACTAATCAACCTAAAAAAAATACTTATATTCTGTGGTAGAGCTTTTTTATTCTATTGTTGCAAGTTCCTTAAGTTGCTTCTCAATCGGTTCGCTTAATGCGTTGTAAAGCGTTCCTATGCTTATATAATATTTTGGGTAAATGTAATTTCGCCAAATTACCGTGAGTGGTATATCCTGTGTATTGTGGCTTTTGTACTCTTTTACAATTTCCCTATATCTTAAAAGTTTGTTTTTTAACGCTCCCTGTTGTCTTGTTAGTGCCATTTGTAAAAGTTTATACGGCAAATTTAAAAAATCTAAAATACTATGCAAGTCGATTTTTACACTTGCAATTTATTGACTAAATTTTTTAATATCCAAACCGTGCCAAAATTTTAGGCGTTCCATATTTTAATAAAAAATCTTTTTCACTTTTACTACTAAAATCTATTTCGTCTCCAGTACTGGAATATGAAATTTCTTTTATTTGATAACCAAAATTTTTATAAAATATTTCTATTTCATCTTTTGAAAAAAACCGCTCCGATATATAAAATGTTTCTATCATAATGCAAAAATATTTATTTTCATAACTATTGTAATTTGTTGCAAAAACCAAAAAAAGCAGAAGCAAACCAGTAACCTAAAACAACTATAAAAGCAATAGGCGTAAAAAATAAAGAAACTACTAAACTGGTTATCATTATGTAAAAAGCGGCGTGGGTGTGTATTTGTTTCTTTTCATAATTTTACCAGTTTACCGCGTTTAGTTCGTTTTCAATAGTTGCGTCCATAATATGCCCATAAATTTGAGTAGTTGCTAGTTTTTTATGCCCTAAAATCTTTTGCACGGTTGTAATAGAAACGCCTTTGTATAGTAAGTAAGTGGCAGTTGTATGCCGTGCCGTGTGAAACGTAATAGTTTTATTTTCAATCTTTGCCAGTTTTGAAATTTCTTTTAACTGGCGGTTGCAATGCTGATTAGTCAAATAATTAAAACAAAATACGCTCCCTAAATTTATATACTTTTTTAGTATTTCAGTTGGTTTGCCGTCAAATATTTCATAGATTGGTATTCTTACGTTTTCGTCTGTTTTTTCCATTGTTTTAATAAGCCAGTCTTTGCCACCAATAGAAACAATATCTTTTTTCTGTAAACTGAAAACATCACTATAACGCAATCCAGTATAAACCGAAAACATAAACAAATCTTTTACAATTTGATATTTTTTGTTTTCGCCTGTTAGTTCCACGTTTTCAAATTGTTCTATTTCGTTTGGGAACAAAAATATTTTTTTGCTTTCGTATTGTTTTATTTTAAAATTTCTAAAAGGATATTTATTTACGTCCATAAGTTGCTTATTTATTGCAAGGTTTACAAATCGTTTTATATTCTTGAAATACTTTGAAATAGTGCTTTGAGTTAATTTTTTTGACGGCAAATTTTTATAAGTAATAGTTTGCTTTGTCAAAAATAAATTAAAATCGTGCAAAAATTCAAAGGTTAAATCTTCAAAATAAATTACTTTTCTAAATTCTTTTAGTTTTCTTAATGTAGTTAATTGGCTATTTTTTGTTCCTGTACTACTTTCAAGTAGTGGAATTTCTAACTCCATAAACTCCGTAAAACTTTTAACCTGTACCGTATTGAAAAAATTATCTAACATTGACAAGTTAAACGGTTTGCTGTTATTGATTTTATCTAGTTCAAAGTTTTCTAAATCCCTCAAAGTTTCTGCAATTTGCTTATTTAGTTTTATTGAATTTGAGAAGTCTTTTTTAATGGTTCGGTTTTTTGCGTTCCAGTCTTTAGGTTCTACATAAATATTTGTACTAAAATATTTGTGTTTGCCGTTTAAATAACATTCAATTTGAATTAATGCCTTACCCTCTTTGTTGAGTGTGTTTTTACGATTGAAAACCGCATTAAATTTAGTTTTATTCATAAGTTTAAGTATTTCGTTGGTACAAACCTACAAACTAAATTATTATAAAAAAAATGTAATTGGGTAGAAAATGGGTAGAAAATATATTGATATTTTTTGATAATTGAATTTATCAAAAAACGTGTAAAGTATTGAAAAATAAGGGTTTTAAATAAAAAACCCACTAATAAATTAGTGGGTTTTGTGGTACCTCCAGGGATCGAACCAGGGACACATGGATTTTCAGTCCATTGCTCTACCATCTGAGCTAAGGTACCGTTCTTACTGTTTTTAAAGCAAAAAGCAGTAAAATTGTTTGCGAGTGCAAAGATATACTTTTTTTTTATTTACACAATATATTTTTATAAAAAAATGTATTCTTATCTTTGCATTATTAAATTTTTACACATGATTGCAACCATAGATATTGGTAATTCCCGAATTAAATATGCTGTATTTGAGGGAAATAACTTACTTGAAGCTGACTTTTTTTTTAAAGAAAACTTTAAAAAAGGCATAGAAATTATTTTAAGAAAATATTCAAAATTAGAGGCATTAGTCATTTCATCGGTAGGAGAAATAGAAAAAAAAGATTTTGATATATTCCAAAAAAGGATAAATCTATATTATATAACCAAAGATTTGCTGTTTCCTTTTCAAAATCAATACCAAACGCCAAACACACTTGGAATAGACAGAATGGTACTTGCTGCAGGTGCAGTAATACAGTTTCCAAATAAAAATGCCCTGATAATAGATTCTGGAACCTGTATAACCTATGATTATGTGTCTGAAAACAAAATATATCTTGGGGGTGCTATTTCCTTAGGAATAGAACTTCGGTATAAAGCACTTCACAGTTATACTGCGAAACTACCTTTATTAACAAATGAACTTCCCGAAAAAGTGATAGGAAATTCTACAAACCAATCTATTCACTCTGGAGTGGTAAACGGAATAATTTTTGAAATTGAAGGCTTTATTAATGCTATAAAGCATCAAAATGAAAACTTTATCATAATTTTAACGGGAGGAGATGCAAATTTTTTGGCAAAACGATTAAAAAATACCATATTTGCCAATTCAAATTTCTTATTAGAGAGTTTGAACAATCTTTATCAATATCAAAATGATTAAAAAAATTTTAATAAGCACTATATTTCTGCTTTCATTATCTAGTTTTGCACAAGAAGGATCTGCATCTCCATATTCATTTTACGGAATTGGAAACATAAAATACCAAGGAACCGCAGAAAACAAGGCGATGGCTGGTTTGGGAATTTTGCCAGACAGCATCCATATTAACTTACAAAATCCAGCAAGTTTATCTGCATTGCAATATACAACTTTTGGCATTTCTGGCACCTACAATACCCTTTTGCTGAAAAATTCTACTTCGACAGAAAAAGCAAGAAGAAGTATATTAGATTATTTAGTTGCAGCATTCCCAATAGGAAAATTAGGCTTGAGTTTCGGACTAATGCCATATTCAACAGTTGGTTACAAAATTAACGACAATTCTAAAACCTCTGTATTTAAAGGAAATGGCGGTGTAAACAAAGTTTTTGTAGGTGCTGGATATCAAATTAATAAAAAATTAAGCGTCGGAGCCGACTTTAATTATCAATTTGGACAAACAGAAACATCGGTAGTGGTTTTTCAAAATCCCGATCTTGGAGTTCAATATGCAACAAGAGAAAAAGATATTGCAACTCTTGATGGAGCAATGCTAAATTTTGGTGCTATTTATAAAACAAAATTTAAAAAATATGATTTTGTAACAAGTTTTACGCTTTCTCCAAGTAGCACTTTACAATCGGAAAATTTCAGAAATTTAGCAACGATACAATACGGTGCTGATGGCAGTGAAAGGGTATTTGAAAGCAAAGATATTGCCATAGCCAATAGCAAAGTAAAGTTGCCGAGCAAAATTGCTTTTGGTTCTGGTATTGGAACTTTTACTAAATGGTTTGTAGGATTTGAAACTAGCTTTCAAGGAGCTACAGATTACGGAAAAACATACGCATCTAATGTGAGTTTCGAAAGCGTTTCTAAACTATCTATCGGAGGTTATTTTACCCCAAACTTTAATTCTTTTTCTAATTATTTTAAAAAAATAACCTACAGAGCAGGATTTAGACATGAAAATACAGGGTTAGTAATAAACAACCAATCCATAAACGACACAGCTCTAACACTTGGACTTGGTTTACCAGTTGGTGGAACAAGATCGAACATTAATTTAGGGATAGAATACGGAAAAAAAGGAACCACAAAATCCAATCTAATTCAAGAAAATTACCTAAATTTCACAATAGGGCTTTCATTTAACGATAAATGGTTTGTAAAACGCAAGTTTGACTAAGCAATGCAACAAATAAGGCTACAACATAACAAAATCATTTTCAAAACTGTAGGAATAGCCATACTAGTTGCAATCTTTGTTTCTTGTGAAGGAAATATAAAGGAAATTCAGAAGTCAAATTTAACAGAATTTTATCCCGTTGGTGAAGCAAAAAATTTCAACTTAAAATATACCGATTCTGGAAAGATAAAAGCAATAGTAGTATCGCCACAAATGTTAGATTACTCAGATTTAGAATTTCCATTTACTGAATTTCCTAAGGGAATAAAGGTAACATTGTATGATAATCAAGCCAATAAAAGCTTTGTGACTGCAAATTATGCTGTTTCTTTTACAAATTCTAATTTGATAGATTTAAACGGAGATGTTAAAATTATAACTCACGACGGAAAAAAATTAGAAACACAACAACTGTATTACGATCAAAAAAACGAATGGTTTTTCACCCAAAAACCATACAAGTTTACAGACAAAGGAAGTGTGATAGAAGGACTAGGAATAGATTTTAGCAAAGACTTTAAAACATTAGATACTCAAAAAATAACAGGCGTTTATAACATTTAATTTTTTTATTATGAAATATTTACAATACACACAATATGTATATTTGCTAGCAGGACTTTTTTTTATTTATGACGGGATCACAAAACTAAACTCAGGTACAGACATGCCCTACATTAGTTTTATGTTAGCAGCAACTTCTATATTTATGTTTTTTTTTAGAAGAAAATTTGCAAAAAAATTTGAAGACCAAAATAAAAATCAATAAAAAAATCCATTTACACTAAAAATATAAAGCATAAGTCTTTTATTATTTCTAAGATAATTGTATTTTCGCCCACTGAATAAAAATATTTAAAAAAAATGGCAGTTTTATCAAAAATTAGACAAAAATCATTTCTAGTTATAACCGTAATAGGATTGGCTTTATTTGCATTTGTAATAGGAGCATTAATTGAAAATGGTGGTTTTAACCAAAGTTCAAATAATGCAGGGACTGTAAACGGAATTGATATTCCTTTTGAAGAATTTAGAGCAAAAGTAGATTTAGCACAAAAAAATCAACAAGGGCAAAACATGAGTATCATGCAAGCTTCAAATGCAGTTTGGGATCAAGAAGTAAGAAATGTTTTACTTGGAGAAGAATGCGAAAAACTAGGACTTCGTGTAGGTGACGATCAATTAATAAACGTTATCAAAACAGATCCACAATTTTCTCAAAATCCACAATTTTTAAACGAAGCAGGAAAATTTGATGTGACTAAATTCAACGAATTTATTACTTCTATAAAAAAATCATCTCCTGAGCGTTGGCAACAATGGTTAGACTACGAGAGACAATTGCTTCGTTCTACAACAGAACAAATGTTTTCTACTTTACTAAAAGCAGGTTACTACACCACCGAAGCAGACGCCAAATTTGCTTACGAATTAGAAAAAAATAAAGTAAACTTCCAATACGTTTCTATCCCTTACTCTACCATAGAAGACAAAAAAGTAACTCTTACTGATGATGAGGTTCTTGATTACATGAAAAAACATGAAGATAGATACAAATCGGAAGAATCCCGAGAAATAGAATTTGTAGCACTAGAAGACAAGCCATCTGCGGAAGATGAAAAAGTGGTGAAAGATAAAATAGAAGGCTTACTTAAAGAATCTGTTTCTTACAACACAAAATCAGGAAAAAACGATACTTTGCCAGGTTTTAAAAACACAACAAACGTTATAGAATTTGTAAATAATAATTCAGATATTAAATACGACTCTTCTTACGTAGCTAAAAAGGATATTCCTGTAGAGTTCGTAGAAGTATTATACAATTTGCCACAAGGACAAGTATATGGGCCGTATAAATTAGGTAATTATTATGCCTTAACTCGTTCATTAGGTAAAAAATCTGCAGTTTCAGCTAAAGCGAGCCATATATTACTTTCTTATAAAGGAGCAGCTCGCTCTCAAGCAACAAGAACAAAAGAAGAAGCACTTGCTAAAGCAAATGAATTGTTGGCACAAATAAATGCAAATCCAGCATCTTTTACGATGCTTGCCTATGTAAACTCTGATGACTCATCAAAACAACAAGGTGGAGATTTAGGCTATTTTTCTAAAGGACAAATGACTAAAAAATTTGAAGACTTTGTTTTTAATAACCCTGTTGGAAAAGTAGGTCTTGTGGAAACAGAATTTGGATACCACATTATTAACGTAACCGACAAGCAAGATGGTGTAAGACTTGCAACTATTGCACAAAAAATAATTCCATCTGAAGCAACAAGCGATGCCTTGTTTACAAAAGCTACTAATTTTGAAATTGCTGCAAATGAAAAACCTTTTGAACAAACAGCAAAAGAAATGAAACTAACTGTTTCTCCTGTTGCAAAAGTATTTGCTTTTGACGAAAACATACAAGGAATTGGAAGCCAAAGAGAAATTGTTAGATGGGCATTTACAGCCAAAAAGGGAGATGTAAAACGTTTTAACACTCCAGCTGGCGAAATAATAGCAAAATTAAAAAGCATTAACGAATCTGGTTTATTACCTATTGAAGATGCTAAATTAGCTTTCGGTCAAAAATTAATGAATGAGAAAAAAGCAAAATTAATTCAGGAAAAGATGACAGGAACCACATTAGATGCCGTTTCAAAAGCTACAGGTTCTCCAGTTAAAAACGCTCAAGATATTGTTGCATCTAATTCCTTTATTCCAACTATTGGGCAAGAACCATTAGTAGTAGGAACTGCTTTTGGAATAAAAGCAGGAGTTGTTTCTAAGTCTATAGATGGAGTTTCTGGTGTATTTAAAATTGATGTAAAAGCTGTAACAAAAGCTATTTCTCCAACAAAAGAAATGTTACAAGAATTAGTTACTAAATTAACTAGCCAAACCAAAAATAATACCGGAGGAAGGGTTTATCAGGCTTTGAAAGAAAAAGCAAAAATAGAAGACAACAGATCTCAATTTAATTAGTTTTAAACAAAACTTTATAAAAAACAAAAACTGTTCTAAAAATTTTAGAACAGTTTTTGTTTTTTATAACACTTTTTTAGATTAAAATGATGTATTT
>DZCQ01000026.1 GCA_022730285.1 Flavobacterium psychrophilum | reverse complement strand
TAGTACCTTCACCAATACTATAATTAACAGATTTAATATGTTTCATCATCACTTTAGTGTAATTTCTACGTCTGCCATCTGTTGCATAGTTTGCTGTTGGCATCTCAAGTGCATTATTCGTGCACTTGGTAGGAAATCCTTTATTGTACGCATAATTACTTAAGTTACCTTCAATATAGTCCATCGTTTCAATTAACGATTGTGCTTTTGTTATTGAGGTTGTAAATATTACTATAGATATTAAAATTAGTTTTTTCATCGTATTTAAATATTAAATGTTTATTGTTTTAATTTACTGACACCAATAGCAAAGCGATACCCAAATTGTAATTGATAAAAAGCTTCGTTATTATGCTTGGTAGAGTTATTGAAGGTTTTAAATCGTAAAAAGATGGCTTGTTCCTTTGTTTTATTAGGGAAATAATAGACTTCAGCTTCATTTTTAAATACCCAAAATCGATTAGGATTCACGATTCCTTCAATAGCATTAAAACTATTCGCATTGTAATTGGTTAATTCAGCCGAATAGATAAATCCGAAATTATTATATCGTTTAAATTCTAAAGCCAGACCAGCTCCAAGACCTAGTGATTTGTAATTAAATTGAACACTATCTTTATCTAATAAATCTGCAATTTGATATTTTGCTGTTGTATATAGATTAGCATCAAATGGAAATTCTTTAGTAAACTTAAAACTAAGTACACTTAAATCGAATCCCATTTTTAGATATGATTTTTCTAGTATTTCTAGAGGAGTTTTTATTGTTGTTATTGAATCATTACTTTGAATTAAATTCAAGTTTCTAACATCCTTTTCAATTTTTGAAAAATGAACAAATGGGGTGACTTTTTTGAATAAATAGACGCTTCTATTTGGTAAATTGAAAGGAGCAATAAAAAAATTAGCTTTGCCTTCTAGTTGCACAATACCGTTTGCAGCATCACCAAATAATCCTAAAAAATCGGTATAGGTTCGAAGTTCGACAACGTTTTGCAATGAAGTATTTTGGTTTACTTTATATCTTACAGCATTGTCGTTATTATTGGGTACTCCTGCTTTTTGAATTGGGAATTCAAGCGTTAGGTCTTCGGGCACATAATTATCGCCAGGATTGGGTGTGTACACTAAAACATCGGATAGTATAATACCATAATCTTTGTAATTATCTATATTCAAAACAATGTCTTTATTGTTTGATGTAACTAACTTACAAAACAAAGTATTTAGAGGAAATTGTTTAGTTGCTCTCAATAAACTGATTGGAGTTCTGTTTTCAAATATTAGTTCGTTATTTTTCTCATCGGTAACAAACAATTGAATATCTTGTAAACTGCCTTCAACAATATGGATTTTAATGTTTTTAAAGAAAAAATTTTGGCTTTCTTTTCCATATCTACTTCTAGTGCTATTTATTTTTTGCCCTTTTTGTGGAATAATAAAATCTCCTAAATAAGCTTCACTTTTGGTTTCAAGAATATCATTAAAAATTAAGTTAGCCGTTTTATCTTTAAAAATACCATCATTTTCCGCAATCACTTTATCTTTTCCAAAGTATAAAAAGGTCTTCATTTCTTCATTTTCTTCATTTTCTTCTTTTATTGCATCAATTTTTTGATGTTTAAGATTGCAATAATTTTGAATTTCATCTTGATCATTTTTCTCTGTAAATTTGCTTTTATAAAAAGCAGTGTAACTTACAGTCAAGTCGTAAATACTATCTAATTGTATATGAAGTAATCTTGCTTTATCTTTTTGTTCTTTCAATTTCGCAAAATCATTGTCGGTAGTATTGGTTGATATTTTAGTAGTGAATGATTTAAAAATAGAATCTTGTATTTTGAACTCCTTTTGTTTTAAAACAAATTCATTACACAATTTTGTCAAATCATCTTTGGCTAGTTTTTTTGTATTGTCTTGAGCCCAAATAGTTGCCGTATTATAAAGCAGAAGAGTAATTAATAGTAATTTTTTCATAATATAGGTTTTAAAACGTTTCTTTTTTCTTTTGGCAAAAAGTAGCCAAATGTGTAAGTGCTTTTTGGACACGCTGATGCAAATCATTTTCTCCCTTTATTAAATAAAAGTCGTCTATTGTACTTAATGAATATTTTTCCACTTGACTATCCCATCGAGTATAAATGGTTAGAATTTCAATGCTGTCATTTTTCCAGCCACTGTCAATAACTTGCAGTCCTTGTGTTTGTAAAACATAAACCCTTTTACCACTTGGATGATTGGTATTTACAGTTATTTCACATGAATTGACATTTATTGATGTTATTTCGAATTTTCCGCTACCAGCAGTAATCCCTTCAATGTAACTGTTGAATTTTTCAGTCAACCAACTAATGGTTTCTTCTTTGGTTTGCCCATAAGTAAGGGTGCTTAGCAAGAGAAAGCTTGCTGTGATAATCGTGGTTTTCATTATTGTTTTCATATATGATTTTGTTTTAAAAGGTTTGTTTGTTTTGTGTAGCTCCACTTAATTTTGCCAGATGCATAATGGCTTTTACAACTCGCATAGCATCGTTATTATTTTCTTTTTTATATTTAATATAAAAAGCTGATTCAAATTTTGTGGGGTATGCTACACCTTTAGAACCGTTAGATTTGTATTCAATTTTGTCTTTTTTAGATTGAAAAATAAAGCAAACAATATCAGGACAATATTTAAAATAAGGTTTATCCGATAAATTATTTAAATTTGTTTCCTGATATAACAAATCTTTGATAGCGACAGACCATTTTGCAAGCCCTTGCCATTCTCTTGATATAATCAAGCTATCGTTTTCAATTTTGACTTTATCGATTGCTGTTTCATTTCCATTAATTCCAGAACAATATGTGGTTGGTAAAAGTAGTTCCATATTATTGTTCAGCCATTCTATTGTTTCTTCTTTGGTTTGCCCATAAGTAAGGGTGCTTAGCAATAAAAAGCTTGCTGTAATAATCGTGGTTTTCATTTTTGTTTTCATAATTTAAATCATTTATGGATTAGGATGTTTAGTAATTTTCAAATAATAGCTTTAGATCTTCCAATGCTTTTTTGATTTCTAAAAAATGGTTTGGGTCTGTTTGTAGAAATACAATTCCAATTTCGTCTGAAATTGTATGGGTATCCTCTTCAACAACCCATTTTAGTTTTTCAGAATTATTTTCTTTTATAAATTTTTCAATCTTATTTATTTGTGTTACAGTACTTGGTTTAAGATATAGAACAATAATACCCAATGGATCCGATTTGTTTGTTGTTTCATTACTAATTGAAATGATATCGGCTGGATCAAAAATCTGCTGTGTATTCCTTTCCATATAGCCTTCCGTTTCTTTATAAGTTTCACTATTGCTACTGAAAGTTTTAATTTTTAACTTTCCATTTTCCTTAAAAACCTGACTGCTTCTATAAAACATTTTTGGAAAACCTTCAGGGGTTCTGTAATTGTCATTTATTTCATAAAGTTTTTGATTCAAAAATTTTATTCTGCCTTGTATTGTTGGGGTTGCATTTCGGACGATTTCATTTCTATCTGCGTTTCCGTCTAAATCTAAACCATACAATTGTCCATCAATTTTAGAAATCAGCCATATAGTATTCCCATCCAAAATTACTTGATGAGGATTCCAAGTACTCAAATCATAAGATTTCAGGGTTATATTTTTCTTAAAATCGTACACGCCAAGAATATTTTCATACACAAACCAAATCGTATTTTCTGCTACTTTCAAAATTTCGGAATAGCTGTTTTCGCCTGATTCTGGAAGGGTTATTATTTTATCGATTACAATTTCTTTTTTAATTTTATTTTTTTGGTTGATGATTTTGAGTTCATTTTCTTTTAAAATAACGGTTTCATTAGTTCCGTAATAATATTTGGTCGCATCAATTGTCATATTTTTTGTTGTGAGTTCTTTGTGGTATTGGTTTACAACATCATAAGGAATGTTACAAAATTGTTCTTCAAAAGGAGGTTCGGTATTTTTAGAATAGCAATTTTCGTTTTTATTTAATGCATTGCCATTGTAATCCAATTCAAACCAAAATTGTTCTTGATAATTAACCACTATTTTATCTTTCAAAAAATAGGGTTGGAATGAAACGCCGTGCCCAATGAATTTTTGCCAAACAATTTTGTTTTTCTCTATATCATAAGCTATTACAGCTCCGCCAATTTCAGGAGAAATGGCTACACAATACATAATATCGCCTTTGAAAAAAGGTTGGGTTTCTATGCCATTTATTTTTAAGGTTTGAATGGTGTCACCCGTTTTAGCATTCAACTGTACCCATTTATCATTGTTGATACCAACAAGTATGTTGTTTTTATTTAATTTGGGAGCATTATTGGATTTGTAACCTGTGTAATACGACCAATTTAAAACACCAGTATTTTTGTTGTAAGCATAAACGGTATAATTGTTCGCATTATAATAGACTTGAGAACTATCAATACTAATAGAAGAATAGAATTTTTCTAAATCGCTTTCGGAAAAAAGAATTTTCGAGTTGAAGATTTCGGTTTGAGCATAAGTAAATAGATTACTTAAAAGCATCAGCATAAATAGGCTTGATAACAATTTTTGCTTAATAGTCATATTTGTAAATGTTTATTTAACAAAAATAAATTAATAAAAAAAGCAAAATATACCCACTAGTAGGTATATTTCATTTTTTTTTTCACTAAAAAACGTTTGGATCTCCTTTAAAAAGTAGTTTTTTTTTTTAGGGTTTAAATGAACGACTGTTTTTTTTAAATGAATCGTCAATTTTAAAGCTTTGATGTTTCTCTTAAGTATTAAAAATCGAATGAAAGGACTTAAATCTATCATTTTTGCAATATACCCAGAAGTTGGTATTTTTTGTATTCATAAAAACGATATGTTTGTACTATGTTACAAAAAGGAATCCTATTTTTTTTGATAATAAATTGGAGTTTTACATTTGCTACTCCTTTAAAACCGTATGTGTTTAACAATGACTATCATCATTTATCCCATTATTATCAGTTTTAGAAGATTGTGAGGGATTTACGAATAAAGAAGTTATTGAAAAATTTAAAAATGGCTATTTTAAATATTCTACAAAGGAGAAGGCTTTCAATCAAGGAATTACTTTTTGTAGCTATTGGTTGGTAGTAAAAGTTCAAAATGCAACTCATAGCAATCATAATTTTTTATGGTCTTTTTATAATAATGGTTTGTCTTTTGATTTTTATGAATTCAAAAACAATCAATTAGTATTTATCAAAACTGCCTCAATGCACCAAAAACGAGAGCAAAGACCGTACCCATTGCGAACAATTTCTTTTCCGTTTTCGTTGCAATCACAGGAACTGGGTGTTTATTTTGTAAAAGTTTCTCCTACTAACAATGCAAATGTATATTTTCCGACCGATGTTGATGAAGCCGAAAATTTATTGATGGATGAAATCAATTTTAGTTATTTATTGGGAAAATATTTCGGTGTTTTATTCTTTGTTTTCTTCGCTAATCTTTCTTTGTATTTGATTGTAAAAGAACGATTGTTTGCGTACAATCTGGGGTATGTTTTTTTTGTTATTTTATTTGAATTATCTGATTTTCATTTTGATAGCCACGAAATGCCGTCTTCAATTTTTGAAACTTGGAGTTATGTTAACAAAGGAAGTATGATGGTTTTAGCATTGTATTTTTATAGCAACGTTTTTATTCTTTTTACAGACAGTAATACTCATTTCCCTAAAATTGCACTTATTTTAAAAAAAATCAATATTGTTTATATTGCTTGCGCTTTGGTTTCGTTTATAATGGGTTTTGTTGATATTAGCGAAAATTCGTTGCTTTTGCAAATAAATCTGGTTGTAAATTTGGTAGTTTACATAGGTTTTTTTATCCTTTTTGTGGCATTACTTTATGGTGTTTTTTATAAAAAAAAATATTTCATATTATTCGGAATATCATCATTATTTCTATTTTACGGTTTTATTTCGTATATTTTAAATACATTACATTATTACTTTCTACCAATAATAAAACCAGGTAATATTATTATTGGATTGGTAATAGAAACCTCGCTAATGACCATCTTTTTTGTCTATAAATATAAAATTGAAAGAGACTTTGATATAAAAAAAATACTTGCATTGGAAGCTAAAAATGGAAAATTAGCAAAAACAATGCTTCAGATTGAAACTCAAGAACAAGAAAGATTGGCACAAAATATTCACGACGAAATAGGAAGTGATATTACAGGATTGAGATTACAGATCGAAAATCATTTATCAGGAAGTAATATTTCAGATAAAAACCAACAACTAATACTCGAAAATGTAAAATCACTGTATGAGAAAGTTCGTGATTTTAGCCATTTTTTAAAATCCGATGAGTTTAAAAGTAATTGTATAGAAACCATTGAAAATCAAATAAATTTTTACCGTAAAAATATTAAAAATATTGATTTTGAATTGATTATATGTGTTCAAAAAAACATCGAAGTATCTCCAGATATTCAATCACAATTACTTCGTATTGTGAAAGAAGCTTATACCAATTCTCTAAAGCATTCGATGGCATCTAAAATTGCTATGCAAATTATTTACGAAAATCCCATTCTTTTATTAATAATAGAGGACAACGGAATTGGATTTGATACCAATATTACAAAAAAAAGTTTCGGATTAGAAAACATGAAGGATAGAGTGGCTTATTTGAATGGAAAAATCACCATTGATAGTAATAAAAAAGGCACCTCTATTTTAATTGAAATTCCAATAAAATGATAAATTTAAACTATACAATTGCAATCGTAGATGATCATAAATTGATACTTTCAGGAGTTAGTCACATCATTCAATTGAATCAATTAGGAGATGTGGTTGCCGAATTAAACAATGGCAATCAATTACTTCGATTTTTACAGAAAAACACTGTTGATTTAATTATTTTAGATATCAATATGCCCGAAATGAACGGCATTGAGGCTTTACAAAAAATAGTTGATTTATATCCTCAAAGTGCCATTTTGCTCCTAAGTCAATATGAAAATATGGAACTTATAAAGAAAATAAAAACCATAGGTGCTAAAGGCTTTTTGTCTAAAAACTTTGAAGTTTCGCATTTAATTTCGGCAATTACTACTATAAAAAATAATCAAACTTTTTTTCCAGCTTTAGATAACGAAGTCGCTATTCTCAAAATAAATAAGTATCATTTAACTTTAAGAGAAATCGAAGTTTTGAATCAAATTGTTCTAGGCAAAAAAAACAAGCAAATTGCAACGGAGCTTTTCTTGAGTGAATACACCATTGAAACCCATCGCAAAAATATTATTCGAAAACTCGAAACAACTTCAATTGTTGAAATGATGAATATTGCAAAAAATTTAGGCTACATTTATTTTTAAGAAAAGCATCTCAAATTTGAAGTGCTTTAAAATTTTAGTTCCAATTATTTTTTCTCAATCCAAAGTCTTGCATTCACAAAAGCTTCTAACCAAGGCGAAACTTCATCTTTCTGACCTCTATATGGGTAATATGCCCAATTCCAAGGAAATGTTGAACGTTCAATGTGTGGCATCATCACCAAATGTCTTCCCGTTGTGTCGCATAGCATTGCCGTATTGAAATCGGAACCATTTGGATTGGCAGGATAACCTTCGTAAGCGTATTTGGCAACGATATTGTATTTTTCTTCGGTGTAAGGCAATTTGAATTTTCCTTCACCATGTGAAATCCAAACACCAAGTGTTGTTCCTGCTAATGTATTCAACATCACCGAATGATTTTCTTGAATGGTTACCGAAGTAAAGCCACTTTCATGTTTGTGCGAATCGTTATGATGCATTTTTCCATGAACTTCATGTTCCGGATTGATTACTTCTAATTCCATAAACAACTGACAACCATTGCAAATTCCAACTGAAATTGTGTCTTCACGTTCAAAGAATTTTTTCAGAGCAATGTTAGCTTTTTCGTTGTATTTAAATGCTCCAGCCCAACCTTTTGCCGAACCCAAAACATCCGAATTTGAAAATCCACCAACTGCTCCAATAAACTGAATATCTTCGAGAGTTTCTCTTCCCGAAATCAAATCGGTCATGTGAACATCTTTTACATCAAAACCTGCTAAGTACATTGCATTAGCCATTTCACGCTCAGAATTACTTCCTTTTTCACGAATAATAGCTGCTTTCGGACGAGGTTTTGCTGCGTCAATTTCAGGTTTCAATCCTGTAAAATGACTTGGAAATTTATATTGTAAAGGTTGATTTGGAATATTTTCAAAACGCTCTAACGATTTTCCGTTTTTAGTCTGTTTTTGGTCGAGTAGGAAAGAGGTTTCAAACCACATTTCTCGGTATTTATTTACTTCCAACTTCCAGCTTCCAACTTCCAACAAATTTCCTTCAATAACTTCGCCAATCTTGAAAATTTCCATTCCTTCAAATGCTTTTTCAAAAACTTTATCATCTTTGGCTTGAAGCACAACTCCAATATTTTCTGCAAATAGAATTTTGACTAAATCTTTTTCTTTGAAAGTATCAAAGGATATTTTAGCACCCAAATTTAGATCAGCAAAACACATTTCTAACAAAGTTGTGATTAATCCACCACTTCCAATATCGTGTCCAGCAACTATTTGTCTATCTTTTATTAAATCTTGAATAGTATTAAATGCTTTTTTAAAAAAGGGAGAATCTTTGATAGTTGGAGTTTCAGTTCCAATTTTATTTAAGGTTTGAGCAAACGAACTTCCACCCAATTTAAAATCATCTTGCGATAAATTGATATAGTAAATTGAACCTTTGTTTCTCTGCAAAACGGGTTCCACTACTTTAGTAATATTCGAACAATTTCCGGCAGCCGAAATAATCACAGTTCCAGGAGCAATTACTTCATCATTCGGATATTTTTGTTTCATTGAAAGCGAATCTTTTCCGGTTGGAATATTGATTTCCAATTCGATAGCAAATTGGGAACAAGCTTCAACAGCTTCATATAATCTTGCATCTTCACCTTCATTTTTACAAGCCCACATCCAATTGGCAGAAAGTGAAACCGATTTTAAATTGTCTTTTAAAGGAGCAAAAACGATATTAGATAACGCTTCGGCAATTGCATTTCTACTTCCAGCTTTTGGGTCAATTAAAGCGGAAATAGGAGCGTGCCCAATAGAAGTTGCAATTCCTTCCTTTCCATTATAATCTAAAGCCATTACACCAACATTGTTCAATGGGAATTGCAAAGCTCCAGCACATTGTTGTTTGGCTACTTTTCCACCAACACAACGATCGACTTTATTAGTCAACCAATCTTTACAAGCAACAGCTTCTAGTTTTAAAACTTCGACTAAATAAGTCGGAATGTTTTCTTGCGAATACTCTAAATCACTATAACTTCTAACAATAGTTTTGTCAGCCATAATCGTTTTTGGAGAACTACCAAAAAAGTCTTCTAGTGCATAATCCATTGGTTTTGCACCCGTAGTTTTCGACTGAAAAGTAAATCTGTGGTCGTTAGTAACATCACCAACTTGATACATTGGAGCACGTTCTCTGTCGGCAATTTTTTGAAGGGTATCGATGTCTTTTTTACCAATAACCAATCCCATACGTTCTTGCGATTCGTTACCAATAATTTCTTTAGCAGAAAGAGTTGGATCGCCAACAGGTAATTTATCTAAATCAATTAATCCACCAGTTTCTTCCACCAATTCAGATAGACAATTCAAATGCCCACCAGCACCGTGATCATGAATAGAAACAATTGAATTTTCATCACTTTCAACCAAACCACGAATAGCATTGGCTGCACGTTTTTGCATTTCAGGATTGGAACGTTGGATTGCATTTAGTTCAATTCCAGAGCCAAAAGCTCCTGTATCTGCCGAAGAAACCGCAGCGCCACCCATTCCGATTCTATAATTTTCTCCACCCAAAATTACAATTTTATCGCCTTCTTGTGGTTTCTTTTTTATGGCTTGATCTAATTTTCCGTAACCAATTCCACCCGCTTGCATGATTACTTTATCGTAACCCAATTTTCTATTATCTATAACCCTATCAGGGTTTGAAACCCTGATAGGGTTAAAATTTTTTTCTTCTTGATGCTCGAAAGTCAAAACCGAACCCGTAATCAAAGGTTGACCAAATTTATTTCCAAAATCGGAAGCACCGTTTGATGCTTTAATTAAAATATCCATTGGCGTTTGGTACAACCAAGGACGTTTTTCCATAGCTTCTTCATATTTTCGATTGTTAGTCAATCTTGAATAGGATGTCATGTAAACCGCAGTTCCTGCTAATGGTAACGAACCTTGTCCACCAGCCAATCTATCTCTAATTTCTCCACCAGAACCTGTTGCTGCACCGTTGAAAGGTTCAACTGTGGTTGGGAAATTGTGCGTTTCAGCTTTTAATGAAAGTACTGAATCAAATTCTTTTTCTTGGTAAAAGGCAGGTTTATCAGCACTTTTAGGGGAAAACTGAGTCACTTTTGGACCTTTTACAAAAGCCACATTGTCTTTATATGCCGAAACAATATCATTTGGATTTTCAGATGATGTTTTCTTAATCAATTTGAATAAGGAAGTTTCTTTTTCTATGCCATCAATGATAAAAGTTCCGTTGAAGATTTTATGGCGACAATGTTCAGAATTAGCTTGTGAAAAAGCAAAAACTTCTGAATCTGTGAGTTTTCTGTTTAATTTTTCAGTTAAATTTTCTAGATAAACAATTTCTTCATCGTTTAAAGACAAACCTTCTTGCTTGTTGTAAGTTGCAATATCATCAATTTCTAAAATCAATTCTGGTTGAATGTTAATAGTGAAAATATCTTGATTTAATTCTGAATATTTTTGCAAAAGCATTGGATCGAAATCAGTAAAATCAGTAGCTACTTTTTCAAATTCCTCGATACGAATAATACCTGAAATTCCCATGTTTTGGGTAATTTCGACTGCATTTGTACTCCAAGGAGTAATCATTGTGGCACGTGGACCAACAAAAAAATCTGCAAGTTCAGATTTATCTATCTTATGGGCATTGCCAAAAAGCCAATTTAATTTATTAATTGTTTTTAATTCCAGATTTTTACTAGATTGTACGGCATAGAATGTTTTAGACGAATTGCCAAAAAAAGTAATCATATTAGTAGTTTTAGTGTTGTTTTACAAAGATAATTTATTAATACTGATTTACAAAAAAAGAATTGACTTGCTAAAGATAAATAGAAAAAGTAGCAGTGATTTTATTTGTATAGCTAGTTTAGTTTATTAAAGAAATGGCATTATTTAAATATTTCAATTTATATGTTTGTATATGTAAAAATAATGATTATCTTTGCACTCACAAAAAAACGGCCTCGTGGCGCAACTGAATAGCGCACTTGATTACGGCTCAAGAGGTTACTGGTTTGAATCCAGTCGAGGTCACGATAATAAGGAATGAAAATTTCTTAATTCAATAAAAAAACCACCTAACAGGTGGTTTTTTTATTATAACAATTAATCCTTAATTTAATTGTTTATCTAAATTTAATTTAATTGCTTCTAAAAATTTCTCGGTAGATAAATAATCAGTTTCTGTAAGACCTTCAGGTTTAACTAATAAGGCTAAATCTTTTGTCATTTTTCCATTTTCAACGGTATTTATGCAAATTTGCTCTAAAGTATTGCAAAAATCTATTAATTCTTGATTGTTATCCAGCTTTCCACGATGTTCCAATCCTCTTGTCCATGCAAATATGGAAGCAATTGGGTTTGTAGAAGTAGTTTTTCCTTGTTGGTATTGTCTAAAATGACGAGTTACTGTTCCGTGTGCTGCTTCGGCTTCTACTGTTTTTCCGTCAGGAGTTACCAACACAGAAGTCATTAATCCTAGGGAGCCAAATCCTTGTGCAACAGTATCTGATTGCACATCTCCATCATAATTTTTGCAAGCCCAAATAAATCCGCCATTCCACTTCATTGCAGAGGCTACCATATCGTCAATTAATCGGTGTTCATAAGTAATTTCGTTGGTTTCAAAAGCTTCTTTGTAGGTGTTTTGATATACTTCTTCAAAAATATCTTTGAATCGCCCGTCATAGGCTTTTAGAATGGTGTTTTTTGTGGATAAATAGAGAGGCCATTTTTTAGTTAATGCCATTTGAAATGACGAGTGTGCAAACCCATAAATGCTTTCATCATTGTTATACATAGCCATTGCAACACCATTTCCTTCAAAATCGTACACATCCCAAGTTTGCGTTTCTCCTTCTTCAGGTACAAAAGTCATGGTTAATTTTCCTTTTCCTTTAATAATAGTATCTGTGGCTTTGTATTGATCTCCAAAAGCATGACGTCCTATGACTATTGGTTTAGTCCAGCCTTGTACGTATCTAGGAACATTTTTCATAATAATTGGTTCTCTAAAAACGGTTCCTCCTACAATATTTCGGATGGTTCCGTTTGGAGATTTCCACATTTTAGAAAGATTAAATTCTTTCACTCTATCTTCGTCTGGAGTAATAGTTGCACATTTAATTCCAACATTATACTTTTTTATTGCCTCAGATGCATCAATTGTAATTTGATCTTTTGTTGCTTCTCTACTTTCAATTCCTAAGTCAAAATATTTAATATCCAAGTCTAGGTATGGAAGAATTAATTTGTCTTTAATAAAATGCCAAATAATTCTAGTCATTTCATCCCCATCAAGTTCTACAACTGGATTGTTTACTTTTATTTTATTCATTGTTTTTTTAGATTTATTAATAATAACAAAGATAAGTAATTATGCAGATTATTTTTAATTTGTGCAAAAAAAAAATCCTGAGTAAAATAATTTTAAACAGGATTTTAAATAAATTTTTGGGTATGGAGGTGTAATTAGATTTATAGAATAAAACGAATTATTTGTCCATTTTTGCTAATTAGTTCTATTTGTGAGCGTTGGTTGCTGTTTTTGTTAGACAATATTCTGGTTACAGTTTCTATATCTGTTGCCTTAATATTATCGATACTTATAATAATTCCATCTTTTAATTGCTCGCTATATGCTGTTAATTCCTCATTATTAATAGCGTCAATTTTAACTCCAAATTTGATATTGAATTGTTTTTTGTCAGTTGTGTCAATATCTGTTAGCTCTAATCCTTTTAAATCGTAGTTTATAAGTTCTTTTTTAGTAAGTTTTACAGATAATGTTTTTGAATCTCCATCACGGATAATTCCAACTTTTACTTCATCATTAGGTCTTTTTGTATTAATATAAGAAGTTAAGTCGGCAAAGGACAAAATTCCTTTATCATCTAATTTTACAATAATATCACCTTTTTTCAATCCGCCTTTTTCTGCACCAGAATTTTTAGAAATTTTGTTTATTAAAACACCAGTTGTTTGGCTAATTCCCATTTCTTTAGAAGTTGCACTATTTAGTTCCGCAGCTTCAATTCCTAATATGCCTCTTTGTACATTTCCGTATTCTATTAAATCTTCGACTATTTTTCGTGTTATGTTTGAAGGTACTGCAAAGGAATAACCAACGTATGAGCCAGTTTGAGAGGATATCATGGTATTTATTCCTATTAATTCGCCACGAGTATTTACTAATGCACCACCGCTATTTCCTGGATTTACAGCAGCATCTGTTTGGATAAAGGATTGGATACCATTGTTGGATAAATCTCTTGCTTTTGCCGAAATTATTCCAGCTGTAACCGTAGAGGTTAAGTTGTATGGGTTACCTACTGCGAGTACCCATTCTCCAACTTTTATTGTGTCTGAATTTCCGAAGGTTGCATAAGGTAGTTTTTCATCTGCATCGACTTTAAGGAGTGCTATATCCATTTTACTATCTGTTCCTACTAATCTTGCCTTGTAGGTTTTGTTATTATTTAAGGTAACTTCTAGCTCGGTTGCATCTTTTACCACATGGTTGTTGGTTACTATATATCCGTCTTCGCTGATAATCACTCCAGATCCAGTTCCTATTTGCATTTGAGGAGATCCAGCATCATTCTGGCCATAAAAAAAATCCAGCAACGAATTGTTTGGAGCATTGTAAATTGTTTTATTCTTTACGTGTACCACAGTGTGAATTGCTTTGTCTGCGGCAGATGTAAAATCTGTGTTTTCGCCAGATAATCCTACATTTTTAGTGAAATAATCCGTTGCTACCGATAATTTTCCTTTTGCACTATTTTCTTCAAACAATTTGTAAGCTCCAAGTGTTATAGTGCCACTTAATAAGGAAACAAAAAATAAACTTGCGTACTTTTTCATGATAAATTATTTTAAAAGATTACTATTTTAGGTAAATTTAAAAAAGTGATGGTTATCAAAAAAATGGTTTAACGCTCGTTTAACACTATTTAACTAATTTTTAATAGTTTGTACAATTTATATTATACGATTTTTATTTCATAAAGAGGTCAAAAAGGAAATTGTATCTATATTGTCTGCGTAGTCCCACAAATTAGGAGTTTGTGTTTGCCCAAATGGAATAGAATTTTTAGTTAAATTGTTAGAAACAATACATTGTATTTTGTCAGAATTTGTGTCTAATTGTAATTGTAATTCTTCGAGATTATCGTAAAATTCATAAAATACAGACGAAATTGGAGAGGCATAACTAGCATCTTCTTTGAGTGTTAAAAATTCATTGTCTAATAATTTAAAGTTACTCATTAAAAAAACTGCTTTATTATAATCATAATTGTTAGCATATTTTTCATAATAAATAACCTCACCATATTTATAAATTGCTTTGAAAAAAGTATCAAAATCATACCCTTTTGGCACAAATAATTTAGAAACATTACGACATCCTAATCCAAAATATCTAAAAATATCTTCTCCTAAATTTTCTAACTCACTCAAGCTTTCTTTCCCATTCAGTATTGCTACCGAATTTCTATTTTTACGAATAATATTTGGTTTGTTTTTAAAATAATATTCAAAATATCTAGCAGTATTGTTACTTCCTGTAGCGATAATTGCATCAAAATTTTCTAACTTTTCATTTGTAAAAGTAATATAATTATCTAATTCTGGAGAAACAGAAATTAAATATCGTGCTAAAAAACGGATTAAATACTGATCGTTTGATGAGGTTTTTACCAATGCTTTATGTCCAGAGATTAAAACGGATAAAAAATCGTGAAATCCTACCAATGGAATGTTTCCTGCTAGGATAATTCCAACTGTTTTTGGTTTTTCAGTAGTGAAATTATAAGGTGTAAGCCATTGGTTTAAATTGCTTTCAGTCAAAGAACTTGCCCAAGATTCTATTGCAAAATAAACCTCCGAAGGTGTAAACCAGCCATTATGCGATTGTGATAAATTAATCAAATCTATAAATTCAGTATAAAAAGAATTAGCATCTAAAACAGTTTCTTTTTTGCAATTATTACCATAAGAAAACTGACTTAAAAAAGCACCTAATACAATAAAAGCATTTTTTTTTTCGTTATGTGACATAAGTAACTTGTGTATATTTATATTTGATTGTATTTTTGCACAAAAATAACTTATATTTACTCTAAGGCAAAGTTTATACACAAAAGAATTATTTTTTGGAAGTATATTTTAAGTTTTTCATAAATATAATTTACAGTATTAAAAACTTATACGATATTTAAAATGGCTATAATAATAACAGACGAGTGTATTAACTGTGGTGCTTGTGAACCAGAATGTCCTAACAATGCAATATATGAAGGAGCTGATGATTGGAGATACAAAGACGGAACCAAATTATCAGGAAAAATAATTCTGCCAGACGGCACAGAGGTAGATGCGAATGCTGCACAAACGCCTATTTCTGATGATGTTTACTATATTGTTCCAGGAAAATGTACCGAATGCAAAGGGTTTCATGATGAACCACAATGTGCTGCCGTATGTCCAGTAGATTGTTGTATTCCAGACGATAACCATGTAGAATCCGAAGAGGTTCTACTTAACAGACAAGCATTTTTACATAACGAGTAGCCTTATTTGTCCTGTAATTAATTTAAAAAAGCTAAAATTTTAATTTTAAATTTTAGCTTTTTTAAGTTTATAGTATTTTTTGTTGTAAATATTTCCAAACAATAAATATATTTGTACAAAACAATTAAAGAAATAATTATGAAATGGTTAGGAAGACGTCAAAGCGATAACGTAGAAGATAGGAGAGGAATGGGAGCAGGAGGAAAGGTTGTAGCAGGAGGTGGAATTTTGGGAATTATAATCCTATTAATTAATGTATTTGGTGGTGAAAATGCCAAACAATTTACCCCAATGCTAGAACAGCTCAACCAGCAGCAAACTACAAATTACTCAGAAAACAGAAAAGAATTAAGCCAAGAGGATGTTAAAATGGGACAATTTGTTTCGACCGTTTTTGCAGATACCGAAGATATTTGGGAACAAATATTTCAAGAAAACAATATGGAATATCGAAAACCAAAAATGGTTCTTTTCTCTGATGCAGTAGAAACTGCTTGTGGAAGTGCAACTGCTGCCTCTGGACCTTTTTACTGTCCTGGAGATGAAAAAGTGTATTTAGATTTAGCTTTCTTTGAAGAGTTACAAAACAAATTTGGAGCAAAAGGTGGCGATTTTGCTATTGCTTATGTAATTGCACATGAAGTAGGACATCATGTACAAACGGTACTAGGAACTTCTAGAAAAGTAAGGCAACTACAGCAATCAAAAAATGAGGTAGATGCAAATAAATTATCGGTAGCACTAGAGCTACAAGCCGATTTTTATGCTGGACTTTGGACAAAATACAATCAAGAAAATTTGGATATAGATGATATAGACGAAGCATTAAGTGCTGCTCAGGCAGTAGGTGATGATGCTATTCAAAAACGTATGCAAGGACATGTTGAGCCAGATTCCTTCACGCATGGTACTTCAGAGCAAAGAAAATACTGGTTTATGAAAGGATATAATTCTGGGGATATTCGTCAAGGAGATACTTTTGCCTCGATGTAGTTTTAGTACAAAAAAAACGAGTCTAATTAATTTAATTAGACTCGTTTTTTGTATTCTTTCAACTATTATTTCTTTTTGCTAAAAAAACCTGCAAAAAATCCTTTTTTTACTTTTTTGTTATCATCATGACCAGTTGCTACAAGGTTATCTACATACTCTACATAACTCTTATTGCGTTCTTCCAGATGTCCCATTAAAAATGCTTCCGATGCTTCTACACTTGTTTCTTTCTCTATATGTACTAGTTTTTTATACAAAGGTTCTATAAATTTTACGATAATACTTTCTGGAACCGATTTTCTGGTTCCAAAAAAGCCCACTATTTCTTTATCTGCATTTTTTATCGATTTGAATTCTGTAATTACCCAATAAAATCTTCCATTTTTAGCCATATTTTTCACTATTCCATGAAAATCTTTACCTTCTAGAATATTTTCCCACATAAGTTTAAAAATAACTTTGGGCATATCTGGATGTCTAATTATATTATGTGGCTGCCCTACTAATTTATGTTCATCATAACCTGAAACCTCTATAAACGCTTCGTTGGCATATAATATGATTCCTCGTTTATCGGTTTTACTTAAAATTGTTTTCTTTTTGTCCCACGTTTGCTCTCTATCAGATGGTTCTGGGCGGTTTGAATTGTTATAATCCATGGTGTTTACTAATTTGAGTTGTTATTGATTAATTTCTTTTTCGGCATTGGTTAATAAGTTCACAATTTTATCAGAGACTACATTCAGCTCGTCTGCAAGCCATTCTGGTAAGCTATCATCATTAACCATTTTTAGTTCATAAATGTCCTTTGCAATTTGATGTAATTTTATATGTTGAAATTCCATTTCTGCCATTGCGGGTATATCTCCGTACTTTTCTTTTCCTTCCGAATAATACCATTTTCCTAAATCGCAGTGCAAGTGCGAAACTATACTACTTTCGTCCATTTGAATTTTGTTGTCTAGAAAATCACGAATTCTGGTTTTCCAAGCGGCGTGCTTCTCTCTTGCAGCATCAAAGTTTACTTTTTCTGACATGATGGTTGTTTTTAATTAGTTATTTTAAATTTGCTAGTTTTGGATAAGTGTTGATTTAAAAAAAACTATACAAAGATAATACTAAACATATTCAAAACACACACTTTATCGTTTTTTTTACACTTAATTGGTATTTTTTATAAAAAATGTTTTAATTAATATCTTTTTGTGTTTCTGTAAGTAATGCTACAACTTTATCTGAAACTACATTCAGCTCATCTGCAAGCCATTCTGGTAAACTATCATCATTGGCCATTTTTAGTTCATAAATGTCTTTTGCAATTTGATGTAATTTTGAATGTTGAAACTCCATTTGTTCCATAGTAGATAAGTGTCCATATTTTTCTTTTCCTTCTGGATAGTACCATTTTCCTAAATCGCAACTGGTGTGAGAAGTAATTTGACTTTCTTCTAATTGAATTTTGTTGTCCAGAAAATCACGAATTCTGGTTTTCCAAGCAGCGTGTTTTTCTATTGCTGTGTCAAAAATAGCTTTGTCTGACATAATTAATAAGTATTAGTTAAGGTTACTTTGGGATTAATACAAATATACTTTGTTTTTTTTGAAAATACAATAGCTAAATATAGTGATTTTGTATCCCTAATTTTAGTTAGAAATAACTCTTTTTTTGTCTAAAAGTACTAAGAATCGTTTTTTTTATTTTTTTGACTGAACTATTTTCTAAAAAAATGAACTGCAATTCTCTGTTGATTTATGTTTTTTTGTGAAGGTTTTCTTTCTCTGTTCGTTCTTCCTTGGACAGGCTTTGGCGAAGTGGAAATCCTTTTTTGCCATTTTCTGCAAAAATAATTACTTCACAAGACTTTATTGCTCTTAAAAATAGTTAAAACTATATGCTTTTAGTGCATTTCTCTTTCAGATTCTAAAAAATTTAGCACGAATTTCACAAATTCACACAAATTTAATTCGTGCAAATTTGTGAAATTCGTGTTAAAAATTTAAGTTTTACAACCTTGCAGACTTTCAGTCTGCCAAGCCAAATCTGTGGACTTCTAGCCAATAGTTGTTTAGTTTAGCTATACAAATTTTATTCTTTTTCCCATTTTCCTACTACAGAAGTGGCAAGTGCATTTCCTAGAACATTGGTTGCACTTCTAAACATGTCACAAAAATGGTCTATTGGAAGTATTAGTGCAATTCCTTCTATTGGAATGTTAAACATGCCACAGGTTGCTGCTACTACTACTAAACTTGCTCTTGGTACTCCAGCAATACCTTTGCTAGTTAGCATTAGTACTAAAAGCATGGTTATTTGTGTTGGAGTATCTAATGGTACACCATAAGCCTGTGCAATGAAGATGCTTGCGAAGGTCATATACATCATACTACCATCTAAATTAAAAGAATATCCTAATGGAAGCATGAACGAGACAATTTTGTCTTTAATACCAAAACGTTCTAGCTCTTCGGTTAGTTTAGGGAAAACTGCTTCGGAGCTTGTAGTTCCAAAAGCTATAATAAGTGGACTTACAATATGTTTTAATAAGGTTTTAATTCTACTTCCTAAAAATAAAAAACCGATGAATAGCAAAAATACCCACAAGGAAGTGATTCCTACTAAAAAAGAGCCAAAAAATTTGGCATACATATATAGTAAACTACTTAAATCCCGAATGGAAAAAACACCTGCAATTGCACCAAAAACACCTATTGGGGCAAATTTCATCACATAATTAACCATTTTTAAAACAATATGAGAAGTTTTGTCCAGAGCATTTACAACTGGTTTGGCAAAATCTCCGATGGAGGCTGCTGCAAGTCCAAAAAATATTGAAAAAATTACAATTTGTAGAATTTCATTATTTGCCATTGCTTCTATAATGCTTTTTGGTATGATGTGTTCTATGAAATTTTGTGCCGAAAAAGATTGAGTTTTTGCAGTAATTTCTGTGGCATCACTCACATTAATTTCCGTTAAAGGCAAGCCAATTCCTGGTTGTAGTACATTTACCCAAAACAATCCTATTAATAAGGATATTAACGATGCTGAAAAAAACCATGCCATTGCTTTTCCACCTATTCTCCCTACCGATTTTATATTGCCTAATTTCGCAATTCCTACTACTAATGTTGTAAATACTAACGGCGAAATTATCATTTGTACTAAACGGATAAATACAGTTGCTAGCATTTTGATATAACCACTAAATTCTAATGCGGCAGTTTTGGTATATGTATTATGTACAAATACTCCAAGTACTGCACCTAATAGCATGGCTATTAGTATTTGTACCGTTAAATTTCCTAGTATATTTTGCTTTTTTTGAATTTCTTGATGTGTAACTTGCGTCATGATTATAGATTGTGCTTCTTAGAAAAGGAGTTTTTAATTATAAATTTTTTGGTATAAATCTTTGTATTTGTCTAGGATTATTTTTCGTTTTAACTTTAAAGTTGGTGTTAGGTGTCCAGCTTCTATGCTCCAAATATCAGGTGTTAGTTCAAAGCGTTTAATTTTTTCCCAATTTCCAAATTTTTCATTAATAGTAGTTACTTCTTCTTGAATTCGGTCTATTACTTTTTGGTTTTTCACAATTAATTCTGATGTGTCTTCTAATTGAATTTGATGTATTTTTGCCCATTCTTTTACAAATTCAAAGTTGGGTTGAATAAAAGCAGCTGGCATTTTTTCACCATCTCCAATTACCATTATTTGCTCTATAAATCTGGATTGCTTCATTGCATTTTCTAATAATTGAGGTGCTATATATTTTCCTCCAGATGTTTTAAATATTTCTTTTTTACGATCGGTTATTTTAAGAAATCCTTCGGAGTCTATTTCGCCAATATCTCCAGTGTGAAAATAGTTGTTTTTAAGTACATCTTGGGTTTGTTCAGGGTCTTTATAGTAACCCATCATTACATTTGGTCCTTTGCAAAGAATTTCACCATCTTTTGCAATTTTTACTTCTACATTGTCTATTACTTTTCCTACGGTTCCTACTTTAAATCCGTTGTTACGTATGTCATTTACAGCAATTACTGGAGATGTTTCGGTAAGTCCGTATCCTTCCATGATTGGGATTTGTGCTGCTGCGAATATTCTTGCTAGTCTTGGTTGTAGAGCGGCACTTCCAGACACCATCAAATCTAAGTTTCCACCCAAACCTTCTTTCCATTTACTGAAAATAAGTTTTTGTGCAATTTTTAATTTTGTTTCATACCAAAATCCATTTGCTCCATAAGGTTCATATTTTAGACCAAGGTCAATTGCCCAAAAAAATAGTTTCTTTTTTATTCCTTTTAGTTCACTACCTTTTGCATATATTTTGTCGTAAACTTTTTCTACCAAACGTGGCACTACCGACATTACTGTTGGTTTTACCTCTTTTATATTGTCACTTATTTTATCTATTGATTCGCCAAAGTATATAGACACGCCGTAAAATTGGTATAAATAAAGTATCATTCTTTCAAAAATGTGGCATACTGGCAAAAAGCTTAACCCTTTGCTATTTTCTGGGTTGAAAGGAATTCTGGGTGCACTATTTAAAACATCTGAAACTATATTTTGATGCGATAGCATGACTCCTTTTGGTTTTCCTGTAGTTCCAGAGGTATAAATGATGGTAGCTAAATCTGTTGGTAAAACTGCTTTTTTTAACGCTTCTACTTCTTCCTGATTTGTAGTATCAGCACCTAATTCTAAAACTTCTTTCCAGTTTTTGCAATTATTTATTTGGTTAAATGAGTACACCTCTTGTAGTTGTGGTGTATTGCTTTTTATGAGATTTAATTTTCTAAGTACTTCTTCATCAGATACAAAGCAGTATTTCGCTTCACAGTGGTTAAGAATATATTGATAATCATCTTCGGAAATGGTTGGATATATAGGCACGGTTTGTGCTCCAGTTTGCAAAATTCCAATATCCATTATATTCCACTCGGTTCTATTGTTGCTAGATATGATGGCAATTTTGTCATTGGGTTTTATTCCCATTTTAACTAGAGCTCTAGAAATGGCATTTGCTTTATTTATATACTCTTGTGTAGAAGTTTTTTCCCAAATTCCATTATACTTGGTTACTAAACAATCGGTTAAATTTTGCTTATCTAATTGATAATAAGGAAAATCGAATAATCTTGTAATAGGAGTCATTAGCTAATTGCGATTAATTTTAATGCAAAGTAGAAATAATATACTAGAATACCAATTTTTTTAGGATTTAAAATTTACAGAAAGTGAATTTACACAATATCGAACACCTGTTTTTGTAGGACCATCGTTAAATATATGTCCTAAATGACCACCACAATTAGCACATACAATTTCTGTACGACTCATTCCATGCGAATTGTCTTGTATGAAATTTATTTTTCCTTTTATAGAATTATCAAAAGCAGGCCAACCGCAAGAACTTTTAAATTTTGAGGAACTTTCAAAAAGTGTTTCTCCACATGCTCCACAATTATAAGTACCATTTGCAAAGTGCAAATTATATTCTCCACTATTTGGATATTCAGTTCCTTTATTTCGTAGAATTTGGTATTTTTCTCCTCCCAATTCTTTTTTCCATTCTTCTTCTGTTTTAGTTAAAGGATATTTCATTTTTTTTCTTTTTGAGGAACAAAAACAATGGAAACGGAATTAGTGCAAAACCTTTTCCCTGTAGTATCTGATGGACCATCGTCAAAAACATGTCCAAGATGCCCTCCGCATTTTGCACAAACCACCTCTATTCTTTGCATACCAAAGGTATTATCTTTATTATAAACTACACTTCCCTTAATTGCTTTGTCAAAAGAAGGCCAGCCACAATCGGAATTAAATTTGGAATTAGATAAAAATAGTGGATTTTTACATGCTGCACATGCGTAATATCCGTTTTGGAAATGATTCCAGTATTTTCCTGAAAAGGAAGCTTCTGTTCCTTTTTTTCGAAGTACTTGATATTGCTCTGTCGTAAGTTCCTTTTTCCATTCTGCATCTGATTTTACTATTTTGGTGTTTTTTTGACCAAAAAATAGAGTACTATTTAATACTAATAATATCATAATTGCTGCTTTTTTCATGTTTATTTAATTTTCGTTTATAAATTGAATAGTTTTGTTTATCACGTTTGTATTTCCAAGAATTTTTCTATGACCTAATTTTTTTGTAAGAAATAAATTGCCTTTTGGCAAATGTTTCTCGATATTTATACTGCAAGAAATGGGTACTTCCTCATCATTTTCATCATGAATAACCAGTGTTGGGATATTTACTTGTTTTGCAGCAATGTATGCGGAGAAATTTTCCATAGGCTCTCCAATTCTTTTTTCGAATAATTGACTCATTTTTACAGCAACTATCGGTTTTAGTTGCAAGGTATTGTTATATGTTTTGGTAATGTCTTTTATTTTATCGCCACTACCTATTACCACCAATTTTTTTAACGAAAGTCCTTGTTTTACTGCATTTAATAGAGCCATTCCTCCAAGCGAATGTCCAATTGCAGCCTCAAAAGGTCCAAATTTTCTTTCTAATTCTAGAATAGAAGCAATAAATTCAGGCATTAAAGTTGTTTTCGTACCAGACTTTCCATGTGCAGGAGCATCAAAACTGATGGTAGAATACCCCAAAGGCAACAAGGCATCGGCAAACTTGACAAGTTGCGTTCCTCTTCCAGACCAACCATGAACTAGCAGCACTTTTTTAGAACTATTACCATATTGATAGACTACTATTTTTTTATTTATTTTAGGTACAAAAAGTGTTTCTTGTACAGAATTGCTGTCCATATACATTTCTCTATTCGGAATTTTATGCTTTATGGGTGTTGTGAATATTCTTGCAGCCAATAAAGTAACCCATTTAATAGATATGAATTGCGTTATTTTTAGCCCAAGAAGCATTATTTTAGGAACTTGTGATTTTTTTCTTTTTTCTGCCAAAACAAAATAATGTTAAAATTTTATGCAATTTAGCACTTAATAATTTCAAATTGGTAAACCAAAATCATAAAAAAATCATAAATTAAATCCTGAAAAATATCTTCAAGAAAATTATATGTTTTACTTTTGTAATCTATAAAAAAAACAATCAAAAACAATAAAAATGAAAACAAAAAAAGTAATTTTATTAAGCTTTGCAGGAGCATTATTGCTTAATTCTTGCGCAACAAATCCGTTTACAGGTCAAAAAACAATGGCATTGGTTCCAGATAGCGAAATATTTCCTTCATCATTCCAGCAATACAATCAGTTTTTGTCTGAAAATAAAGTACTGTCTAATACAAAAGATGCAGAAAAAGTAGAAGCAGTGGGTACAAAAATTAAAATTGCTGCTGAAAGATGGCTTACTGCAAATGGAAATGCCGATTATTTAAAAAACTACCAGTGGGAATACAAATTAGTAGATAACAAAGAAATGAATGCTTGGTGTATGCCTGGAGGGAAAATAGTTGTATATACGGGCATTTTGCCAATTACTAAAAATGATGCAGGTTTGGCGGCTGTACTAGGGCATGAGGTTGCTCATGCACTTGCAAATCACGGGCAGCAACGTATGAGTGCAGGTTTGTTGCAACAATTAGGGGGTGCAGGAATAGCAGTTGCAACTGGTAATAAAAGCCCCGAAACCCAACAAATGATTATGCAGGCATACGGAATAGGAACACAGGTAGGAGGTATGTTGCCTTTTAGCCGAAGTCACGAAAATGAAGCAGATATGATTGGTTTGACCTTAATGGCAATAGCGGGATACAATCCAGAAGAGGCAGTTAAGTTATGGGAAAGGATGTCGGCAGTAGGAGGGCAGGCACCACCAGAAATGTTAAGTACACATCCATCTAACGAAACTAGAATTGCAAATTTAAAAGCACTAGTGCCACAAGCAAAAGCAGAGGCTGTAAAATTTGGTGTTGTTTTTAAATAAAAAAAAGTTATTTTTGAAAAATAAATTCCATTTAGCTATTTTTTAAATTTAAGCAAACACTATTAGATGAAAACACTTCAAAAGGGAGATAAAAAATTATTAAATGCTTGGGCTTTTTATGATTGGGCAAATTCAGCTTATAGTTTGGTAATAGCTTCAGCGATATTTCCTAATTTTTATGCAATGATTTTTATGGAAAGAGGAAATCACGTAGTTTATTTGTTTGGTTATACTATTAAAGACACTGCAATGATTAGCTTTGTTACAGCACTCGCATTTACCATTGTAGCAATTATTTCTCCATTTTTGTCAGGCATATCTGATTATTTAGGAAATAAAAAAACTTTTTTGAGTTTTTTTTGTACTCTAGGTGGTTTGGCTTGTATTTCGTTATATTGGTTTAGTACCGAAAACTTTTTTTGGAGTTACACTATGTATTTACTTGGGTTAATAGGTTTTTGGGCTAGTTTAGTTTTTTACAATTCCTATCTTCCAGATATTGCTTTTCCAGAGCAGCAGGATAAAATTAGTGCAAAAGGCTATTCTTTAGGCTATATTGGAAGTACTATTTTGTTGTTAATTAATTTAGCTATGATTATGTCTGCAAAAGATGAGGCTGGACAAATGCAAGCAATGAAGATATCTTTTGTGATGGTAGGAGTATGGTGGATTGCTTTTAGCCAAATAACGTATTACTATTTACCAAAAGGAAACAAGGGGCATAAACTTACTAGAGAAGTGCTTTTTGATGGGTTTAAAGAATTGAAAAAAGTATGGAATATCCTTAAAACAAGTATGGTTTTAAAAAGATATTTATATAGCTATTTTGTATTTATCATGGCAGTACAGACAGTTATGTTAGTTGCAACTTACTTTGGGGCACAAGAAATTGCGTGGAAATCAAGTAGCCAGCAAACAACAGGATTAATTATCAGTATTTTAGTAATACAATTAGTTGCCATTTTAGGAGCTTTTTTAACTTCTAGAGCATCTGGAAAATATGGAAATATAAAAACATTGATTTTTTTAAATGGTTTTTGGGCAATATTATGTGTTTTTGCCTATTTTATAGAAACGCCAAATGAGTTTTATATTGTTGCGGCATTTGTAGGATTAGTAATGGGAGGAATTCAATCATTAGCACGTTCTACTTACTCTAAATTATTACCAGATACTACAGATACAGCTTCTTTTTTTAGTTTTTATGATGTTACTGAAAAGGTAGGAATAGTAATAGGAATGTCTATTTACGGAATTATAGATCAAGTTACAGGGTCTATGAGAAATGCAATTATATTTTTAGGAATATTTTTTGTAATAGGTATTGTGTTATTGCTCAGAATTCCAGCCAGTTCTAAATTAAAATTTCAAAAATAAAAAGCTTTTTTTGAAATTTATCCGGAAGCATGATGCTATTTTTCAAAAAGCATTCTTCCTGCAATTAGTAGCATAATAACTCCAAATATCTTTTTAAGCGTTCTTTGATTAATGTCAATGGCAATCTTACTGCCAAAATAACCACCAACTACAAACATTATTGCAATAATAGCAGCATATTTCCAATTAATATAACCCGCTTTTTGATAGTTCATTACTGCTAATAAAGTTACGGGTGGTAATAAAGAGGCAAGACTAGTTCCTTGTGATTGTTGTTGTGAAAAACCAAGTAATAATAGCAAAGGCACTATAATAATACCTCCTCCAATACCTATAAGTCCACTTAGAACACCTGCAATAAGTCCTATTAAAATAAGAGAAATAATAATTTGTGCTGTCATTTTCATTTTCTTTAAGTGCTAATAAAGTTTTTTTAATACTAATTTAATTGTTTTTTTACTTAATTACGTTAAATACATAATAATCTCGAATTTTTTCAAATTTAATAATCTACTAAAAAATATTTTTTTGTTTGATAATAAGTAGATTACAGCTCTTTAAAATCTGTTTTGCCATATATACGACTTTACAACATTAAACCTTTCGTCTTACTTATAGTGTAAAGTATAGAAGCAAGATAACAAATTTTATTCAGTTTGTGTATATTGCCCTAAAATAATTTTCGGTAAATTTTGATTAAACCATTTGTACCTATTTATAATCATAATATGTGTGCCAGATTTTACTAGGATGCAATTTTTAATATTTTTAACAGGAAAAACTTCATCTTTTTCCCCATGAATATGAATTACATTCAAATCAATTTCTGTTCTATTCCAGCTAACCACTTGTTCTATAGACCAATCTAGATAAAATTTGTTGCTCATGGTTAAATATTTTTTATACAGATGAATGCGTTCTTTTAATATATCAGCAAAGACAAATTTTGACAAATAATCTAAGTTAGACAACAAATTTGTAGGTGCGAGTTTATACGCTTTAGTAGATTTTGCTAATTTTAATCGAAAAGGAAGCTCAGAATTAGATTTTATACTAGAAATTATAATTAGTTTTTGTAATTCTAAAAAGCTAGCCATTTCTTGTACTAATATTCCACCAAAAGACACACCAATTAAAACCGAATTTTTATGTTGCACAGCACAAGCCATTCGTTTTGCATAACTTACCAGCGTTTCTTCCTTTTCAGGAATTATCCATTCCAACAAATGTATTTCAAAAGTATCTTCTGGAAGTTTTATTTTTTCGAATATTAAAGAACTTGCAGCAAGTCCAGGCATAAAATATACAGGAATCATGTTTTATCTTAATTAAGTGTTACTCTAACTATACCATTATCATCAATACTACTTAGTGTTACATTTTGGAGCACATTGGCAAGTTCTGGATTCCAAGGAGTTTTTACTTTTACATAATTTTCAGTAAAGCCATAAATGTAACCTTCTTTGTTCTCGTTTTCAAAAAGAACGGTTCTATTGCTTCCTAATTGACTTTCGTAAAAGGCCCTTCTTTTTTTAACAGACAAAACTCGTAACATTTTGCTACGCTTTGCTCTCACTGGCATTGGTACACTTTGTGGCATATCTATTGCTTCTGTATTATCTCTTTCGGAATAAGTAAAAACGTGTAAATACGAAATGTCCAATTCGTTTAAATAATTGTAGGTTTCTATAAAATGCTCGTCTGTTTCGCCAGGAAAGCCTACAATCACATCTACACCAATACAAGCATGAGGTAATACTTCTTTAATTTTCAAAACTCTTTCGGTGTAAATCTCTCGCAAGTATCTTCGTTTCATTAATTTAAGTATGTTGTTGCTGCCAGATTGTAATGGAATATGAAAGTGTGGAACAAAAGTTTTGCTTTGAGAAATAAATTCTATAGTTTCATTTTTTAATAAATTAGGTTCGATAGACGAAATTCTAAGACGTTCAATACCATGTACTTCATCCAAAGCTCTTACTAAGTCTAAAAAAGTATGTTCATGTTTTTTATTTCCAAACTCTCCTTTCCCATAATCGCCAATATTTACACCAGTAAGCACAATTTCTTTAATATTTTGGGAGGCAATTTCTTTGGCATTAAATAAAACATTTTCTAAAGAATCACTTCTTGAAATTCCTCTTGCTAGTGGAATTGTGCAATAAGTACATTTGTAATCGCAACCATCTTGCACTTTTAAAAAAGCCCTTGTTCTATCTCCAATCGAGTAGCTTCCTACATAAAAATCGGCCTCAGAAATTTCGCAAGAATGTACTTCACCTATTGCATTTTTGCTTAAATCTTCAATATAATTGGTAATTTTAAACTTTTCAGTTGCACCAAGTACCAAATCTACCCCATCAACCGCTGCTAATTCTTCTGGTTTTAACTGAGCATAACAACCCACTGCTGCCACAAAAGCATTTGCATTTAGCTTCAACGCTTTTTTAACCACTTGCTTAAACTGCTTGTCCGCATTATCTGTAACCGAACAGGTATTAATCACATAAATATCGGCAATTTCCTCAAAATCAACCCTATCAAAACCTTCTTCCTTAAAATTTCTAGCAATTGTAGAAGTTTCAGAAAAATTAAGTTTACAACCAAGAGTATAAAACGCTACTTTTTTTTTGTCAGACATTATTTAAAATCTGTTTTTTTTTATAAAATTATTAGGGCAAAACCCTCCGTAAAAACTTCGGGTCGGGCTATTGGTTAAATCTTTTTCAGGCTAAAAAAAAACCTAAAAAAGGATACCACCGCTATCCCTTTTGCGAGTGCAAATTTACACAATATTTAATTTATAAAACCGATACAAATTGCTAAAAACAAAAGTCTTTAGCAAATTTTGTAAAAATTACAATATTTTTAAGAAATCAATGTTTAATAAATAGTAAATTGCACACTAAAATACAACATTACATGAACACAATAAAGATACTTTGGGTAGATGACGAAATAGATCTATTAAAACCACATATTTTATTCCTAGAAAAAAAAGGATACCACATAACAACCTGTAATAATGGGCTAGATGCAATAGATATTTTTCAGGAAGAAAACTTTGACATAGTTTTTTTAGACGAAAATATGCCTGGTATGAATGGGTTAGAAACTCTTGCTGAATTAAAAGAAAAAAAAGCAACAGTTCCCGTAATTATGATTACCAAGAGCGAAGAAGAATACATCATGGAAGAAGCAATAGGCTCCAAAATTGCGGATTATTTGATAAAACCAGTAAATCCTAACCAAATATTACTGAGTTTAAAAAAGAACTTAGACCACTCAAGGCTAATATCTGAAAAAACAACTCTAGATTACCAAAAAGAATTTCGAAATATAGCAATGGAAATGGCAATGGTTAATTCTTTTGAGGGTTGGATAGATTTTTATAAAAAACTGATATATTGGGAATTAGAACTAGAAAACATAGAAGACCAAAATATGTTTCAAATTCTAGAGTCACAAAAAATAGAAGCAAATATGCTTTTTGGAAAGTATATTGAAAAAAATTATGCCGATTGGTTTGAACCAAGTGCCAGAAAACCCATACAATCACATACTTTATTCAAACAATTAGTAATTCCCGAAATAAAAAAACCAGAAAATGTACTATTTGTAGTTATAGATAATTTAAGATACGACCAGTGGAAAGCCTTCGAATCAGTAGTTACTAATCATTACAAGCTAGAAGAAGAAACACCTTATTTTGCGATTTTGCCAACAGCCACACAATATGCCCGAAATGCAATATTTTCAGGACTTACTCCATTAGAAATGGAAAAACAATTCCCTCAATACTGGAAAAATGACCCAGAAGAAGGTGGCAAAAATCTATACGAAGCCGAATTTTTAGATGCACAACTTAAAAGAAACAGCCTCCATATTTCGCACGAATACTTTAAAATTACAAATTTAACAAATGGAAAAAAATTAGCGGAAACTTTTAAAACGCACAAAGATACCAAGCTCGTAACAGTTGTTTATAATTTTATAGACATGATTTCGCATGCAAAAACCGATACAGATGTAGTCAAAGAACTTGCCGCAGATGATAAAGCATATCGATCTTTAACTTTAAGTTGGTTTAAAAATTCACCACTTTTAGACATCATTCAGCAAGCTCAAAAGTTAGGTTTTAAACTAATAATTACAACAGACCACGGAACTATAAATTGCAAAAATCCTTCCAAAGTGATTGGAGACAAAAATACGAGTTTAAACTTACGATACAAAACTGGGCGAAGCCTAACATATGAAGCAAAAGAGGTATATGCGGTTAAAGAACCAAAACGGATTGGACTACCTTCTATAAACATGACAAGCTCTTATATTTTTGCAAAAAACGATTTTTTTCTAGCCTATGTTAATAATCTTAATCATTATGTAAGTTATTACAAGAATACCTACCAACATGGTGGAATATCGCTCGAAGAGGTAATAGTTCCATTCCTAGTATTTAGCCCTAAAAAATAATATATCTAGAGTGGAATTTATAGCAGAACTATCCGAAATAAATAAAATAGCTTCCCAAATTATTTTGCTTAAACCAGAAAAAGTAATCATTTTTAAGGGCGAAATGGGAGCAGGAAAAACTACTTTTATCCAAGCCTTGTGCAAAGAATTAGGAGTGAAATCCGCAATGAGCAGTCCAACTTTTTCTTTAGTAAACGAATATTTAACAGCTAATAAAGAAGTTATTTATCATTTTGATATGTATAGAATACAAAAGGAAGAAGAAGCACTAGATATGGGCATCGAAGAATACTTATATTCTAACAATTGGTGCTTTATTGAATGGGCAGAAAAAATTGAGAATTTATTACCAAACAATTATTCAATTATTCATATTTCTGTTTTAAAAAACAAAAAACGAAATATAAAATGGGAACAAATGCAATAAATTTGTATCTTGTCCCAAATAATTTAGCACCATGTCAATAACACCTTTTAGCAAGCAAGAATTAATTCCACAAGAAGAAACACTAGAAACTACACGTCATAAATGTGAATTATATATTGGCATCCCGAAAGAAACAAGTTACCAAGAAAAACGTATTTGTTTAACCCCAGATGCCGTAAATTCCTTAGTGTCTAATGGACATAAAGTACTTATAGAATCTGGAGCAGGATTAAATTCAAGCTATTCAGATAAAGAATATAGCCTTGCAGGAGCTGAAATTACAAACGATTGCAAAAAAGTACTCTCTTGTCCAATTTTACTAAAAGTAGAACCGGTTACCCTAGAAGAATTAGAGTTAATACAAGAAAAAACCATTATTATCTCTGCCATTCAATTAAAAACCAGAAAAAAAGAGTATTTTCAAGTCTTAGCGACAAAAAAAATAACGGCTTTGGCATTTGAATATATTAAAGATGTAGATGGTTCTTTTCCAGCAGTTAAATCACTTAGTGAAATCGCAGGTACTGCCTCTATACTTATTGCCACAGAATTAATGATTGCTAATAAATTTAGTAGTGGTCTATTATTTGGAAATATCACAGGAGTTCCACCAACGGAAGTAGTTATTTTAGGAGCAGGAACAGTTGCAGAATTTGCGGCAAGGACTGCAATTGGTCTTGGAGCAAATGTAAAAGTATTTGATAATTCTATCACAAAGTTACGAAGGTTACAAAATAGCCTTAACCAACGAATTTTTACCTCTACCATACAAAACAAGACATTATTAAAAGCATTAAGACGTTGCGATGTAGCCATTGGAGCCTTGCGTGGAACTTACCGTTCTCCAATTGTTGTATCTCAAACTATGGTAGAATATATGAAAAAAGGATCTGTAATTATAGATGTTAGTATTGATACAGGAGGTTGTTTTGAAACATCAGAAATTACAACACATGAAAGTCCTACTTTTATAAAAAATGATGTAATTCATTATTGTGTCCCAAATATACCTTCTCGTTATTCCAAAACTGCCTCCCTATCTATAAGCAATATTATTACGCCATTTTTACTTCAAATTGCGGAATCTGGAGGGTTAGAAAGTGCAATTCGTTGCGATTCAGGACTTAAAAATGGAATTTATTTATACCACGGAATTTTAACAAACAAAACAATAGGGGAGTGGTTCAATTTTGAATATAGAGATATTAATTTAATTGTATTTTAAAAAAAAATCTTGATATTTTATGCTTATTTTTGTAAAAAAAATAAATAATGAAGTTTTCATATAGATTGAGCTATTATCTTTTTGGATTTTTAGTAGGAAGCATATTTTTGTTTTTTATTTTAAACAAAAAAAATACAAGATGTTCTTATTTTCCAAATGATAGAGTACTAAATAATATTAGAAGTAAGCCATTTTATTATAGTAATTTAGCGAATAAGACTCTAGAAAACAATTGGTTAGACCCTTTGGATGTCAAAAATACACTTCAATACGGAAAAGTAGATTTCAGTAGAAGTAATAAGCCAATTTCAGGTGGTAAATTATATATTATAGCTGGGAAGACAACTAAAAATCAGCCAATTGAAGTTTTTGTAGAAAATTATGAAAACAAGGTAGTTGTCCGAGACATAAAAAAGTTAAGGTTAAAGTGAATTTTATTTTGGATAATTAAAAAATAGCTGTATCTTTGCACTCCAATTACGGGCGATTAGCTCAGCTGGTTCAGAGCACCTCGTTTACACCGAGGGGGTCGGGGGTTCGAACCCCTCATCGCCCACAAAAACTTCAACAGAAATGTTGGAGTTTTTTTTATGGGTTGTTTTTACTGGGGTTTGCAGGCTTTTCTACTTATCTACTCATTATATTTTTAGTCCTATTCTATGCTTAAATTCTACAAAAAAGGCATACAATTAGGTGTGCATATTTTTAAGAAAAGTGTGCATATTAATCAACTCAAAAACAATGCATTATGGATGTAATTAAAATAATATTTCTACTTGCAAGAAGCAGATTAAACAAAGCTGGAAAATGCTCATTAAGGTGCAGAATTACTTATCTACAAAAGAGATATGAATTTGCAACAGGATTATTTATTAATTACCCATTGGGTGTAATTAAATTATTTGCGTTTTAATATTATTTATTGGTCTATCAAAAATAGATTTATTGATGAATTGTACCAAAGTCAATGCTGTTGTTTTAGGTAAAATTCTTGTTTTAAAACCTTGAAAAGATTTTGCATAATTTCGTCTAACTGTCCAGTTTCACTACGTTATTGTTCAAAACATCAAGTCTAAACTTCTTT
>DZCQ01000046.1 GCA_022730285.1 Flavobacterium psychrophilum | reverse complement strand
GCGGAGAAAGAGGGATTCGAACCCCCGGACCTGTTACAGTCAACAGTTTTCAAGACTGCCGCATTCGACCGCTCTGCCATTTCTCCAAAACAAACACAAATATTTTTTTGTGTTAGCGAGTGCAAATTTATAAAACTTTTATTAATAAAAAAAATAAAAACCACTAAAATATTCTTTTTTTTACGGTTTTTATTCTTGTAATTATTTTATTAAATATAACTTATTGCTTAATAAATAGTTACAATTCAAAAGCAAATGTAACTGTTACGTTATTTAAAGTTGTATTGATTCTTGCAGAATCGGTTAATCCTTGCGAAAATAATTGTGAATTATAATCTATCTTAGAAGATGTATATGCTAAATCTAATTTTTTATTCCCAAAATTATATCCAATTCCACCAGAATAAGCATTCAAATTACCTTTAGTCAGAACATTTTTATACGGACTTTGCTCGAAATGATAGCCTCCTCTTAAGCTAATTTGTTTTATTCTATACTCCGCTCCTAAACTATATTCTGATGCTCTTTCTCTAGAATATTTATTAATTGAAGTATTTAAGGATTGAAAATAAGAATCATTTATTGGACTAAATTGAGAGTTCCCATAGTTTTTTAAACTATAATCAAAGCTTATCAAACCTCTTTTTCCAAACAAGTAAGCAAAACTACCCGTCATTTTTCCTGGTGTTTTAAGTTTGTATGGAGCATAAACCATTGTTGTATTTGGGTTTACCACATCGGCAGGCAAATCGCCAGTGTTATTTCCACTTACAGCAGAAATACTTTGTTTTAATTCATCATTTAGAGTGAACCAAGTTGGCGACTGGTAAGAAAGTCCCATTCTTACAGATGGAACTGGTTTTATAATAGCTCCTAGTTGAAAGGAAAAACCACTTCCGTAAGTATATAAATCGTTTACAAACGAAATTTTATTTACCAGATCATTAGCAGATGTATTGTTGTTATTTGTTTCATAAAAATTTGAATATTTTCGATAATCCGTAAAGTGAGAATTTAAAGTCAAACCTAAAAGTAACTTGTCTTGGTATTGTGCAGCAGCATTAACAGAAAGTTTCCCATTATATCCAGAAGTTTCAATTGTGTTTTCTTGCTTATAATTTCCACCTGGAGCAACTAACGAAACATAACTTCTATCGGTTGCATCGTTATAAGTAGAGGATTCATTAATAATATAAGCACCATATCCTAAATAAGCCTGTTGTTCTCTATATGTTAATTCATCATAATAATAGTCAGTACCATCTACAATACTTAACTTTAAACCATCAGCATGGCTTAAAAAATATCTATCGATAGAATTTGCATTGGTTCCTGCTGAAAATAATGAATTATCAAAATTGGCAACATTTTCATAATTCACAGCAAGAGAGAATTTTTTCCACTGGCTATTTTCTTTGTTATTTTCAAAAATAAGAACACCTCCCAGTTGGTTAATGTCTAATGAATTATTACTTTCGGTAGTATTTGTTCCAAAAAAGGTAGCGTTATTCTTGGTATTAAAACTGCTTCCTGAAAAAACAATTTGATTATTGGCAAACACAACAGATCCAGCTGGATTAATATTAATGGAAGATAAATCTCCTCCAAGTGCTCCAAAAGCACCTCCCATTGCCCTAAACCTAGCTGAGCCGTTAGGATTGTCTTGTGCATATCGAATGGCATCAGCCACATCTTGTGCTTGAGAATAAGTGGAAATGATAATTGTAAAGGCTAAAAGATATTTTTTCATTTTTCGTAAATTTTAGTTAGATAAAAAGGCTAATGTACCTAAATATTTAATAGATACATTACTCTGTATTAATGTTACCTTCTGCCTCTTCCACCTCCTGATGAGGAACCTCCAGAATCCATTCTTCCACTAGAAGAATTAGACCTAGGTGAGTCATAACTTCTAGTATTTTCGGTTCTAGGGCTTGAACTCTCGTAAGTTCGTGTAGTAGTTCTTCTTGGAGTATCTACAGAATTGTTATTATAATTTGTGCTAGAAGTATTTGCGTCATTTCTTCTAGTAGTAGTTCTTCTAGGAACATCTACCCCATCATTAGTGTTATAATTTCTATCTGGAGTAGTAGCATTATTGCTTCTGGTAGTAGTTCTTCTAGGAGAATAGTCATTGTTAGAAGGGGTATTTGTATTTCTAACAGTATTTGTGCTTCTTACTCTTGTTGGAGAAGTAGTGTTTCTTCCAGATTGGTAGCTTCTACCTGCATAATTTGTAGTGGCATATCTATCTTGATGGGCAGAGCCTCTACGACCATTGGCATAAGCATAATTCCCTCTATAATACCCATTGTTCCAATTATTATAACCATAATAGTTGTTATAGCCGTAATATCCTCCGTAGTAAGGATAATTCCAGCCCGAGTTATAATATCCGTAATATCCTCCATAATATGGATAGTTCCAACCCCAGTTATAGTACCCAGAATATCCCCAGTATGGATAATTCCAAGAATTATAATAACCATAACCCCATGGGTTTGAATAACCCCAATAATTATTATAACCCCAATTATCATAAACATTAATGGTTACATGACTATCATTATTATCCCAATTAGAATCAGAATTTTCTGCCTGCGAATTATCCTGATTAGAATTTTCTGCATTTTTATCTATGCTATAATTATCTGCATTAGAACCAAAATACTCTACATATTTATTGTTTTCAGCAATTTTTGCTTCTGTTGAAGGATCTGTTTGGTTCATTTTTTCAGAATTTTGGGTTGCCCCATAGATTCCATCAGTCTCATAAAAAGACTTATTTTGATAAGAACCACAAGAAACCACGCTTAAACCTAATAATCCAACGATGGAATTAAGTAAGATTTTTTTTGTAAAAAAATAATTAGTTTTCATATCTATGATATTTTTATTGTTGGACAATACAAAAATAGTTAATTTTGCGAAACTATTTCTTAAGAATTAGTTAATCAATATTTATGCCAAATTATTCAAAATGAGCAAGAACTTAACAAAAAGATCGGAAGATTATTCAAAATGGTACAACGAATTAGTAGTAAAAGCCGATTTAGCCGAAAATTCATCTGTTAGAGGATGTATGGTTATAAAACCGTATGGTTATGGAATTTGGGAAAAAATGCAAGGAGAATTAGATCGAATGTTTAAAGAAACAGGTCATAGTAATGCGTATTTTCCATTATTTGTTCCTAAAAGCATGTTTGAAGCCGAAGAGAAAAATGCAGAAGGCTTTGCCAAAGAATGTGCAGTAGTTACACATTATAGATTAAAAAATGACGAAGAAAATCCTAGTAAATTAATAGTAGATCCTAATGCAAAACTAGAAGAAGAACTAATTGTTAGGCCAACTAGTGAGGCAATTATCTGGAGTACTTTTAAAGGTTGGGTTCAATCATATCGAGACTTACCTTTGCTAATAAACCAATGGGCAAATGTTGTGCGATGGGAAATGAGAACCAGATTGTTTTTAAGAACAGCCGAATTTTTATGGCAAGAAGGACACACAGCACATGCCACAAAAGCGGAAGCATTAGAAGAGGCTGAAAAAATGATGAATGTATATGCAGATTTTGTTCAGAATTTTATGGCAATACCCGTAATTAAAGGAACAAAAACCGAAACCGAACGATTTGCAGGGGCAGAAGAAACTTTTTGTATAGAAGCACTAATGCAAGATGGAAAGGCATTACAAGCTGGAACTTCGCACTATTTAGGTCAAAATTTCGCAAAGGCTTTTGATGTAAAATACACTAATGCTGATGGGAAACAAGAACATGTATGGGGAACTTCGTGGGGAGTATCTACAAGATTAATAGGAGCATTAATAATGACACATTCAGACGATAACGGATTGGTTTTACCTCCTAATCTAGCTCCAATTCAAGTAGTAATTGTTCCAATTTATAAAACAGACGAAGAGTTTGATAAAATTTCGGCTGTGGCAAATGAATTAGTAACTTCTTTCAAGAAAAATAATATTCGAGTAAAATTTGATAATAGAGTCACCCAAAAACCTGGATTCAAATTTTCAGAATGGGAATTAAAAGGAGTTCCATTACGAATTTCTATCGGTCCAAAAGATTTAGAAAATAACACTTTTGAAGTAGCCAGAAGAGACACCCTAACTAAAGAAGTGGTTGCTGAGGCAGGGATAACAAACCATATTATAACATTACTAGAACAGATTCAAGATACTATTTTCAGAAAAGCACAAGATTATAGAGATACTCATATAACCGAAGTGCAAGATTTTGAAGAGTTTAAAAAAGCGTTACAAGAAAAAGGAGGTTTTGTAGCAGCACATTGGGACGGAACCGCCGAAACGGAAGAAGAAATAAAAAATCTGACAAAAGCCACCATTAGATGCATTCCACTAAATCAAAAAGAAGAAGTAGGAACATGTATCTTGTCTGGGAAACCATCAAATAGAAGAGTATTATTTGCAAAAGCATACTAAAAAAACAAAAAAAAAGCTTTTGACTATTGCAGATATAAAAAAAAGATGTATTTTTGCACTCGCATTACAAAATTAATGTAATGGCCCGTTCGTCTATCGGTTAGGACGCCAGGTTTTCATCCTGGTAAGAGGGGTTCGATTCCCCTACGGGCTACTATACATAAGCATTATTTAGAAAAATGGCCCGTTCGTCTATCGGTTAGGACGCCAGGTTTTCATCCTGGTAAGAGGGGTTCGATTCCCCTACGGGCTACAAATTGGTTATAAAATTGTTTTATAAAATATATTTTTGTGTCTCGAAAATATATTTTATTAGTTAAAATTAAAGTAATTGTTCGAAATTATGGGAGATTTTTCCGTTTATAGACTAATAAATAATTAGTTAATTACATTTTAAATATAAAAAAAATGGCAAATCATAAGTCCGCTTTAAAAAGAATTAGAAGCAACGAAAAAAAGAGAGTATTAAATAGATACCAACACAAAACTACTCGTAATGCTATTAAAGCTTTGCGTTTATCTACTGAAAAATCAGAAGCAACTCAGAAATTATCTCTAGTTATTTCTATGATAGATAAATTAGCTAAGAAAAATATTATTCATGATAATAAAGCATCAAACCTAAAATCTAAATTAACTAAATTTGTTACTACATTGTAATATTTACTTATATTTAGATATAAAAAAAGCTCCAATTGGAGCTTTTTTTATATCTAAAATTTAAAGAACATTACCTTAAAATTTTTATAAATATTTTTTTTAGATAAAAATACTAATTAACTTTTTCAAAAGTAATTATAATTGAAAAGGAGTTCGTTCTTTCCATTCTATTTTTAGATTAAAATAGCTAAATAAAAAATTAGAGAAGTAATTAAGCATCGGATTTGTGTGCTTCATAAATCCAAAAACTTTATAGGGCTTTGCACCAACAGAGCTTTTAATTTCTAAGGCAGTACGACCAAAATTAATAGTCAAAAATCCTTTCGAGATACTATAACCAACCATATCATAAAGCATATTCAAATATATCATTCTTTCCTTTTGACAATACTCATCGTAACCCAAAAAATAAGTATCTAAAGAATTATTATTCACAATTAACGTATTAAATCCTATCAAATTACCTTCATAAGAATAAGCGTATAACAAAAAATTATCTTGAAGATTTTTTTTCATACTATAAAAATGATTATGCGTCAAATAAAAGGTATTAAATGGAGCATTTTTAGTTACGTTCAAATATAATTCATATAATTTTTCCTCATGAACTAAAATATCTTCTAATGAAAATTGTCTTTTTATAATATGTCCCGCTTTTTTTCTTGCTCTTTTATAATGATCTCTATACTTTTTGGTTAAAGAATTAACATAATCATTTTCTGTTTTCCACAGTGAATTATTTGTAAAAATCATATTTGGCTGTACTTCAAACGGATAATATTTACTAAAAGGAGAAGAAATAAAGTGTTTAGAATCATTTTCGGAAAAATCTTTATAGGTTATGATATGTACTTTTATACCTTTACATTTATAATCTTTAATGATTTGATTTACAGGATTTTGAATAAAATTAAGTAATTCTTTAGAGCTAATATCGTTATCATTTAAAAACGCATTTTGCCCTGTCAGCATATTATTCCCAATAAATAAGACATTATTAGCAAATTTTTTTAACAAAAAATTTCTAATTCTAAATTTGATACAATTTTTATTAATTCCAAAAGAAACTATCTGAGAAGCATTTAATAATTGAGTATTTATAATGCCAACTAATTTATTTTGATTAAACAATCCAATATACCTGCAAGTCATATTTCGTGGGGCTGACTGGTCTAGTGCAAGCAAGTATTTTCTAGATAAAAATATGTTTGAACTTGCTAAAACATCCCAATATTCAGGAAGTTCCGTGCTATTTTTATAAATAATAAAAGATAAATTAGACTTCAATAATTAGGTATAAATTTCAGAAAATGATAAAACAATTTAATTATAAAAAAGAGATTTTAAAATAAAAACCTTCAATTATTGAAGGTTTTTATTTTAAAAATTCTATTCTTCTATGGCTTCACCAGATTTACGGTAAATAAAATTACCATAAATATGTCTTTTCGCAAAACGATTTGGAGATTCTGCATTTACCATTTTAACATAAATATTTCTTGGTACACCAATATATTCATACTCCATTCCATTAAAATACTTAACAAAAAGCGTCTGCTTTTCTAAATTAAAACTATGAATATTTGAATTAGTAATAGTATCTGTATATTCTGGCAGATTTTTTTCGACAGTTTCTACAGAAACACTAACAAGAAAATGATATGCAGTAATAATAGATTTACTTTTTTCCTCAGCAGCAAGTCTTCCTTCTTCATCATTCACAAATTTATCAGGATGCGAATCTTTCATGCTATTCCTGTAAATAGTTTTTAACTCTTTGAGTGTAACATTTTTGTCCACTTCTAATAATTTTCGATATTCAATAACTCTTTTCATAACAATATTTAAAAATGATAAAAACAGTTTAGAAACAAATAAGATTTCTAAAAATATTTTTATTTTCGGCAAATTTACTAGCTATTTTACTATGAATTTGCACTGGGTTAAATCAAAATTTTACTTTTTTACAACATCATGTGCATGTGTGTGAACCCCATTATTCCATAAGGTTAGAATATCGGTTGCAACAGCGGCACCACTTCCTGAGGCAATAGAAAGTTGGCTTCTATGACCAGCTAAGGTTCCTGCAACATACATACCTTCATAAATTAAATGATCCACATTAACAAGTTGAATTCTATTTTTATCAGAACTTGTTTTAGCATGAGGAACTACAAATTCTAGTAAACCATCAATATTAAATAAGTTTGAAGAACCAATAGCCACAACAACAATCTTAGATTGATAATTATTGCTTGTAGTTATAATGTCAAAACCATCGGAATTTTTAACAATCTTAGTTACTTTCTCCGCTGATAACTGATGAATCTCTGGATATGTCGTTCGTAATTGCTCTGCAGTTTCAGAAAGTACTTCAGAGCCTAATTTTCCATTAGAAACTCCATAAGAATTATAAAATATAGCATCTTGTAAAGCAGAGCCTTTTTGATGCATAATAATTCCAATTTTTTTATCTTTTACAAATGGCATATTTTGAGCAGAACCTAGCACCATAGCACAAGAAATTCCAGAAGCTCCACCTCCAATAATAAGTAGATCAAACATATTTTTTAATTTTTATATTTATTTTCAATTGATTTAGAAATTCTAAAAATAAGCAAAATAGCAACCGAACAAAGTGCAGCAACAATACCAATAAGTCCAACAAGACTATCTCCTGCAAATAAATTAGAAAAATCTAACATAAGAGTATTAATTACAATAAAAAAAAATGCTAAAGCAATTACTATGTATGTAAATATTTTCATAAAAAATTATTTAAGTATAATTATAGATTACAAAGTTACAAAAATAGTTTTAGATAAATAAATCCTTCACATTAGATGCAAATAATTTAACAGCAATTGCTAATAGAACTACTCCAAATACTTTACGAATAATACCCAACCCTGTTTTTCCTAAAGCTCTTTCAATTCTTGCCGTAGATTTTAATACTACATAAACAATAAAAATATTTAACAATATAGCTATAATAATGTTTATAGTATGAAACTCCGATTTTAAAGACAATAAAGTTGTCATTGTACCAGCTCCAGCAATTAGAGGAAAAGCAATGGGAACTATTGATGCAGTTTTAGCTTCCTCGTCTCTGTAGATTCTAATACCGAGAATCATTTCTAAAGCTAAAAAAAATAACACAAAAGACCCTGCAACTGCAAAAGAGCTGACATCTATTCCAATTATATTAAGTAGCTCTTCACCAACAAATAAAAAAGCTATCATAATAACCATTGCTACAACAGAAGCCTTCTCAGATTGAATATGCCCTACTTTTGCCCGCAAATCTACTATTACAGGAATACTTCCCACAACATCAATTACTGCAAATAAAACCATTCCTACCGTTACAATTTCTTTCCAACTAATTACAAATAAATATTCTAGCATAATAGTAATTTAAGATATTATCCAAAAAAAACTGCTCTACATTACTAGAGCAGTTAATGTATATATCAAAATAATTTAAAATTGCTCTCTACCTGAAAAATGAAAAATACTTTCAATAGTGGCATTTTCATCGCTATCAGAACCATGAATAGCATTTTCTCCTATAGATGTAGCATACTTTTTCCGAATTGTACCTTCAGCAGCTTCTGCAGGATTAGTAGCTCCAATTAAATTTCTAAAATCTACAATAGCATTTTCTTTTTCTAAAATTGCAGCAACAATAGGTCCTCTAGACATGAATTCAACTAATTCCCCATAAAAAGGTCTTGAAGCATGCATTTCATAAAATTTCTGAGCATCAGCAACTGTTAATTGTGTCAATTTTAAAGAAATAATTTTAAAACCAGATTCCGTAATCATGTTTAAAATACCACCAATATGCCCGTTTTGAACTGCATCTGGTTTAATCATTGTAAATGTTCTATTTGTTACCATCATATTTTTATTTTTTTTGCAAAAATACACTATTTTAAATTAATATAAGTAATATATGAAAAGAAAATAAATAAAATTTCGAACTTGATTCTTTAATAAATATCATAAAAAAAGAGGTAGTCTAATAGACTACCTCTTTTAAAGAAA
>DZCQ01000025.1:26479-38093 GCA_022730285.1 Flavobacterium psychrophilum | reverse complement strand
ATTTCTTGACCTTCAAAAAATAAATCTCAAACACCAATCCGAAATTGAAACAGCAATGCTAAAAACCTTTCGTTCTGGGTGGTATTTGCTTGGAAATGAAGTAGTAACATTTGAAAAAAATCTCGCAACATATATTGGTACCAAGCATGCAATTGGTGTAGCTAATGGTCTAGATGCGTTGAGATTAATCCTGAAAGCATATATCGAACTTGGTTTTTTTCAGAAAAATGACGAAATTATTGTTCCTGCTAATACTTATATTGCATCGGTTTTAGCCATAACTGATAACCATTTGAAGCCCGTTTTTGTAGAACCAAACCCAGACACTTTTAATATGGATATTTCAAAAATTGAAACTGCAATAACTCCAAAAACTCGTGCTATAATGCTAGTACATTTGTACGGTCAAGCCATTTTTGATGATAAATTAAAAGAATTAGCCAAAAAACATCACTTAAAAATCATAGAAGACAACGCTCAGGCAATTGGTGCGAATTGTAATGGAATTAAAACAGGAAATCTTGGAGATGCTGCTGGTTTTAGTTTTTATCCAGGTAAGAATTTAGGAGCATTAGGCGATGGGGGAGCTGTAACTACTAATGATGATGATTTAGCTAAAATAATAAGAGCAATAGCTAATTATGGTTCTATTAAAAAATATGAAAATACATTTAAAGGATTAAATTCTAGATTAGATGAAATTCAGGCTACGGTATTGAATGTTAAACTAAAATATTTAGATATAGAGAATAAACGCAGGCAAGAAATTGCAGAAATGTATCATTTAGGAATTAAAAATCCAAAAATAAAATTGCCCAAACAACCAAACAAAGAACAAGAACATGTTTGGCACTTGTATGTTATTCAAACAGAAAATAGAAATGATTTACAAACTTATTTGGAACAAAATGGCATTCAAACTTTAATACATTATCCAATTCCGCCTCATAAACAAGCATGTTACAAAGAGTTTAATAATTTAGAACTTCCCATTACAGAGAAAATACACAATCAGGTGTTATCGTTGCCTATTAGTTCTGTTTTAGATACAACCGAAGTGAATTTTATTATTGAAACTATAAATAGCTATTAAAATTGGAAACAAAACCATTAGTTACTGTTTGTTTAATCTCAATGAATCACGAGAAATATATTGAACAAGCGTGCAAATCAATTATTAATCAAACTTATTCTAATATAGAAGTTGTTTTTTTAGATAATAATTCTACAGACAAAACATTTGAAAAGGCATTTAATTCATTTAAAAATAGCAATATACCCTTTTATTATATTAAAAATGATAAGAACAAAGGGGTTTCTGAAAATCTAAATATTCAAGTTCAAAAAGCAAATGGAGATTACATATCAATATTATCTGGTGATGATTGGTATGAAGCAAATGACATTGAAAAAAGATTGAATTTTTTAATAGAAAATAATCTAGATGTTGTTTATGCTAATGGTTACAAATATATTGAGGAGAGCAAAGAAAGATTAGAAATTTATACAAAAAGGCAACTTAAACATATTAACAACATTATCAATTCTTGCTATGAAAATAATTTAGTAAATAATTCTATTTTTTCTCCTGGTTTTTTTACTAAAAAACAAATTTTACTAAAAAATCCTTTTGATGTAAATATACATGCCGAAGACTGGGACATAAATTTAAGACTTTCAAAATTAGGATATCAGTTTGGTTTTATTAACGAACATTTATTCAATTATCGGGTTTTAAGCAGTAGTTTGTCTAATAACTTTCAAAAAATGGAAGATTCGTATAAACAAATTACTAATAAATATTTAAAAGAAATAAGTCAAAACCCAATCATAAGTAAAAAACACAAAATTCAACTTATTTCTTTTGAAATCTCAAAATTAAAGGAAAAAGATTTTTTTTTAAACAAACAAGAACAAATTGCTAATTATTATTATGAAATAAATCAGATTAAATACAAAAATCCAAAGAAAATGTATAAAAATAGTATCATATTTTTAAAAAAAATAACAAAAAAATTATAAATATTAATTTGCACAAACCTAAGTAAGTCGAAAGTTTTAATGTCGTAAAGTCAAAAGTCTTGTAAATGGACGAAAAAATATTTATAACAAGCTATTATTTGCTTATTATAAAAAAATGTAGTAGATTAATTTGTAAAAAGCAGTTAAGAAACTTCTAAATCGAGTAGAAAAAAAATTGTGGGGAGAGCAGGATTCGAACCTGCGAAGTTTACACAGCAGATTTACAGTCTGCCCTCGTTGGCCGCTTGAGTATCTCCCCAAAAGCGACTGCAAAGATAGTGTAATTTTTGTTTTTCGCAAGTAAATTAGTCAAAAAAATAGTTGCTTTTAAATGTATTTTTGCTAATTTATTTAAAAATCAGAAAATCAATTATTTGCAAAGAATATCATTCCTCCAAAAGTAATAAATTGCCCAAACAGATTATAAAATCAACTAGATTGGATTGTTTAAATCCAAATTATGTATTGGACTTAATTTTTGTTTTTACAATATCTTTGTCAAAGGTTTTGGCCTGTGAAATAGAACTTTGGAAAAAATTAATATTTTTGGTATTCAAATTATTTACAAAAAAAAGCTCGAAATATTTCGAGCTTTTTTTTGAATGATTCTAAAATTATTTAGACAATAATTCTGTGATTTTTGCTTTTAATTCTTCGCCACGCAAATCTTTAGCAACAATTACACCATTTTTGTCTAAGATAAAAGTTGCAGGGATACTTTTTATGTTATATTGAACAGCAATAGGATCTTCCCAAAATTTTAAATTAGAAACTTCTGTCCAAGTTAATTTATCTTTCGCAATTGCTTCTTTCCATTTTGCTACATCTCCTGCTTTATCTAAGGAAACTCCAATTATGTTTAATCCTTTTGCATGAAACTCGTTATACAAAGCAACAACATTTGGATTTTCTTGTCTGCATGGTCCACACCAAGAAGCCCAAAAATCGATAATAGTTACTTTTCCTAATGATTCTTTTAACGAAACCATATTACCATCGGTATTTGGAGCAGAAAAATCTGGTGCTTTTTGTCCAATAGTAACAGAAGCAGTTTGTTTTAATTTAGACTCAACATCTTTTCCAGGTTTCGTATTTTTAACATCAGAATCTAGAGCATCGTAGTACTTTTTGATTTTATCTAACTTTGGTTGCATTTCGTTAAACATTCCTTGTATTAAAAGTACAGATAAAAAAGATTTTGGATTGTTTTCAATATATTTAAAGTTTGCTTGTGTATATTCATCTTGAAATTTAGAATATTCTTTTCTTAGTTTATTGATGATTACAGTGTCATTTTTTTCGGTAGCTTGTTGCATTAACGTCATGTTTTTGTCTTGAAATGCAACCATTCTTTTTTGAATTTTACCCATTTCGGTGGTATATTTTCTTAACTCATCATTGTTAAAAGTTCCTGATGTTTTTGCATTTGTAATGCTATCTTTGTTAATTACAACTTCTATATTTCCTTTTTCCAACACAAATGGTACTTTTCCATTTACATTTTCAATTTGAATTAAATAAATTTCTGGCTCTTTGGTTTCGCCATCAAATGTGAACTTTCCTTTTTCTAATTTTACAGTATCTACTGCAACAACTCCTGTTTTTGGATCTTGTTTTTCAAGAAAAACTTTTGTTCCGTCTGGTAATCCTTTTACTTCTCCAGATACTTTATATCCGTTTCCAATAATTCCGTTACATGATACTACAACAGCTGCAATGGCAATTAAAATTAATTTTTTCATTTTTATTTGATTATAATATTTTGTACAAAATTAAATCTTTATATTAATTTTGCAAGAAAGTTTAACAAACAATTATAAGTTTTTAAAACATTATTACTAAAAATGCTAAATAATAACTATAAACCAGAAAAAAAATCGTTTAAAAATACATTTTGTGTGTTTCAGGAAGTTCCTGCAAGTATTATTGACAAGACAATACCTAATTATAAAAGTGTTTCTGGAAGTCACTATTTCTATACCAAAGAAGGAATGTATCGGTATGCAACCCATTGGGGGCGTTTAGCACATAGCAAATGGCGGTTAGTAGAAATGGAAGTAAAATCGTTATCAAAAACAAAGTTAGGTTTTGCTAGCTGGTCTTCTTTTTATACAGATAATAATACCGATTTTTTGTATTATTTGCAATTTGATTTAGCACAAAAAACAATTCAATACGAACATAAAAACAATGTTTTGTATAACCATAAAGCAATTTTAAGAACTACTCCCGAAACTACTAAACGTATTAAACAAGCACGAAATATTTTGAACTTAACCAATTGGGCTAAACACTTTTCTCAGAATATAGAGGAGTTGCGAGTTTTAATTGTTACGGATTTGGTGTACACCAATTTAAGTCTAGAAGCAATTAAATTAAAATATTTAGACTAAAAATCGAATCTGGACTTATGGTTTTAAATTAAATAATGCGAAGTTTTTAGATTTTTTGGGATATATTTTGTGCGAAATATCGCTAGGATTTTCAATAACTGTTTTTATTGTTATCTTATCTCCTAATTTAAATTTAGACATAACTAGCCGATAATCTAGAAGAAATTCGCCACAAAAAAAGTTTCCATTTGCATCTTTTTCAATATATCCAGTAAACAATCCTTTTTTTTCTATTGACTTTATCATCTAATTTATTTTTTTTACAAAAGTATCATTTTTTAATGATAACTCTCAAAATAAAATCAAAGTATCATTTTAAATGTAAACATTACTCTAAAACAAATGCTACTTGCACATTCGAAATAATTTCTATTTCACCAATAGCAAGTGTTTCGTTTGGTTTTTCCATAGAGCTATCTAAGGTTGCCATTGCCATATTTTTATATATTGGTCGTGCATGATTACTTTCGGAATTGTCTGATATTAACAGTGCTTTGCCAACTTTTTGATTTATTACCGACACATAATCTAACGCTTTTTGTTTCGCATTTAACATCGCTTTTTTTCTGGCTTCGGCTTGATAAAAGTCTATTTTGGAAGATTTAAATTTAACACCTTGTATTGTGGTAACTCCCGTTTCGGTAACTCCCATCATGAATTCGTTGTATTTAGCTAAATCTTTGATAGTTACGGTTATCTCTTGCTTTGCAATGTAGTTATATTTCTTTTTTTCATAATCATAGTTTTTATATAAACCGACGTTTGCTGTTTGAAAATCAGCAGACGGAATATTATTTTTTTTGATATATTTAAGTAATTTATCTACAATTTCATCATTTACTATTTTTACTTCTGCAGCATTTTTCCCTGTATTTTCAACCCCCAACGATATAATTGCTACATCTGGAATTACTTTTATTTTTCCTTCTCCCGAAACATTAATTTGTGATATATTCTTTTCTTGTGCAAATACATTCATTGTTATAAATAAGACGGTTAAGAGTGCAATTTTTTTCATAATTTTCATTTTTTTTCTAGCAAATATTATATTTTAGTGCTTTGATATATAAAAACAAATAGCATGCCAATCTTACAATTTCCCCATTTTTGCCAATACAAATAACAAAATAATTGGAATGGCTAGCAAAATTACCATCAAAGTATTTTGAGTAATCATTTCGGGTTCTTTAAAAATAGTAATTAGATATCCACCTATTGCTCCTCCAAAGTGTGCTACATGACCAATATTGTCATTTTTTGCTCTCATTCCGTATATGGAATATAGCAAATATCCTATTCCAAAAATATAAGCAGGAATTGGGATTGGGATAAAAAATAAATACAAACTCATGGAAGGATTTAGTAGAATAGCAGCATACAAAACTCCAGTAACAGCTCCAGAGGCTCCTACGGCACGATAATTATTATCGGAATTATGAAAATATAATGTAAGTAAACTTCCTGCAAGCAAACTTCCCATATAAACCGTTAAGAAAAAAAAGTCTCCTAAATAATTTGTTAAAACCGGGGCAAACATATACAAGGTGAACATATTAAAAAATAAATGTCCCATATCTGCATGCAAAAATGCACTACTAAACATTCGTATTTGTTCTCCATTTTTAATGCTTCCTACATGAAATTCATATTTTCTGAAAAAAGCATAATTAGAAAATCCTTGGTAACTAACTAAGACATTTGCAATAATAATAGCAAGCAGCATTGTATTCATGTTTCTTTATTTTTGGGTTGTAAAAGATGCTTTCTAAAAATATTTTCGTATAAATTAATTAAAGAAAATAATTGTACAAAAATACTAAAAATACTAGATTAAAATTTCATGAAATGTATAAGTTAGTACAAATAATTGTATTTTACTGTATATTTGCACAAAAATTTATTATGCAATTTTTTCTATATTTAATTTTATATCCTATTTTATGGATAATTTCGATACTTCCATTTAGAATTTTATATATTCTTTCTGATTTTATTTTTGTATTAGTATATTATGTAATTGGATACAGAAAAAAAGTAGTTAGAAATAACATTCAGCTTGCATTTCCAAATTTATCGGACAAAGAAAGGGTGCAAATAGAAATTAAATTTTACCACCATTTGTGTGATATGTTTTTAGAAATGATAAAAACAATGGGGCTTTCGCAAAAAGAAATGGAGAAGCATTATACTTTTAAAAACCTAGAAGTATATTTAGATTTGGAAAAAAAACAAAAAAGTATTGCACTAGTTTGTGCACATTATGCAAGCTATGAATGGGCAGTTTCCATGAATTATCACATTAATTTTGTTGGATATGGTATTTATAAAAAAATAGCAAATAAATATTTTGATAGATTAGTAAAAAAAATTAGGTCAAAATTTAAAGCACAACTAATTAGCACCAAAGAAACTGCTCTTACCATTGAAGATAATTATAAAAAAGGGATATTAGGTGTTTTTGGATTTGCAAGCGACCAAACACCTCGGTTTTCTGACAATATGCATTGGTACACTTTTATGGGTATAGAAACACCTATCCATACTGGAGCCGAAAATCTTGCTAGAAAACATGATATGAATGTTGTTTTCTTGCAAACTAAAAAAATAAAACGTGGATATTATCAAGCTAGTTTTGAAGTATTAACCGAAAATATCTCTTTAGAAAAAGAAAATTCTATCTCAGAGCGTTTTATCAAATTAGTCGAAAATCAGATTAAAGAAGCACCAGAATACTACTTATGGACTCACAAACGCTGGAAACATCAAAAAAAGTAACATCCTTGTATAGCTAAATAGTTATATTGCAAACCAACTTAATACCATTTCATTTTCTGTATTTAAGGCATTTTGATGTGTGAATTCATTTGTACGTTTGTCATAAAAATAATCTTTCCCCCAATCTTCGTGGTTCATAGATAGTTCTATAATACTATCACAAACATATTTTATTTCTTCGGAGGTTGTGGTAGGATGTATAGACATTCGTATCCAACCTGGTTTATTTATTAATTCGCCAGAACCAATTTCGCAAATTAAGTTATGAGACATTTCATGATTTACATGCAATAAATAATGCCCATAAGTTCCAGCACAACTGCAACCTCCACGTGTTTGAATTCCGAACTTATCGTTTAATAATTTAACCCCAAGATTGTAATGTAAATTAGATATATAAAACGAAAATACGCCTAATCTATCTTTATTTTGATTTGCTAGTATTGTTATGTTTTTATTGTTAGACAATCTGTCAAAAACATAAGAAACCAATTCATGTTCTCTGTCTATAATATTTTGTACCCCCATTTTTTCTTTCAACTTGATTGCTAAAGCAGTTTTGATTAGTTGCAAAAAGCCAGGTGTTCCACCATCTTCTCTATCTTCTATATTATCCAGATATTTGTGTTCTCCCCAAGGATTAGTCCATGAAACGGTGCCTCCGCCAGGACAATCTGGAATATTATTCTTATATAAATTTTTATTAAAAACAAGTATTCCAGAAGTTCCAGGTCCACCTAAAAATTTGTGTGGAGAGAAGAAAATAGCATCTAAATAACTTTCTGAATCGTTTGGGTGCATATCAATAGGGACATAAGGTCCGGAACAAGCAAAATCTACAAAGCAAACCCCTTTATTTTGGTGCATCAGCTTTGCAACTTCATAGTAAGGCGTTTTGATTCCTGTAACGTTAGAACAAGAAGTGATAGAAGCAATTTTAAAAACCCTTTCTTTATGTTTTTCTAATAATTCGGAAAGTTTTTCTAGACATAAAAGCCCTTGATTATCTGCTGGAATTATCTCAACATCTGCAATGGTTTCTAGCCAAGAAGTCTGGTTGGAATGGTGCTCCATGTGGGAAATAAAAACAATTGGCTTTATTACGTCTGGAATGGTAGTAAATTCTTTTAAATTTTCTGACAATTTCAATCCTAGAATACGTTGAAATTTGTTAATAACACCTGTCATTCCTGTTCCATCGCTTATTAAAATATCATTCTCATTTGCATTAATATGTTTTTTAATAATGTTTCTTGCTTGATGGTAAGCTATTGTCATAGCAGTTCCAGAAGCTGTGGTTTCGGTGTGTGTATTTGCAACAAAAGGGCCAAAATTCTCTAGCATTGCACGTTCAATTGGGGCATATAATCTGCCACTAGCAGTCCAATCTGTATAAATCATTTTTTGCGTTCCGTAAGGTGACAAAAATTCTTGATTAATTCCAATAATATTTTCTCTGAATGGAGAGAAATATTCTTCTAATAATGTAGGGACTGTAACTGCCATGCGAAATTATAATTTTAAGGTACAAATGTACACTTTTTGTATGTAAAAAATACAACTATAATTCTAGTCATTATTAATGAATAAAAATATTTCTTATATACATTTATCTTTGTTAGGAATTAATAATCTAAATACCAATTAAATACATCTGCTCTAAGTCCAACAGTAATCCAAGTGGTAGTTTCTTTAAATTGTGTAACTGTATCAAACTGTGGTGAGAAATCTCTAAAAATAAAATTAGCAAATAATTTTAAATTAGTATTCGGATTTACCAAATATCCTGCCTGAATATCTGCAATTAATAAGTTTGCCTTGTTACCCTGACCTATTGTTACCCCATTATTAAAGGCTCTATCCAAGTCATAATCTTTATAAATATTAGCACCATAATTAGCCGTATTGGTTGTTGTATCAAAATCAAAACCTCTTTCTCCAATACTCAACTTAGCATCGGCAAAAAGCCTGTTTTTAAAATATCTGGCAATAAATGTTATTTCCTTAAAATTAGACCCCCAATTGTGTCCCATACTCTGGTTATTATGCCCATAGTTTGTAATTGGGTTGCTGTGAGCATATACATAAGGTCTCACTTGGTTATATTCTGCTTGAAGGTATAATTTTTTAATTCCAAAGGCATTGTAATATTTAGCTCCTATTTGGTAACCAAATTTATTTTTCCAACTTTTTTCACCAGATTTCATATCACCTAAAGAAAATTCGTCTAGTAAAAATTGGCCATAAAAATTAACAAAATTATTCCATTTGTATTTAGATGTAAGTCCTAAAACAGCATTTCCACTTCTAGCAGATGAAGAAAACTCGACTGTACGATAAAATATAATTGGGTTTACAAAATTTACATCAAAGCCACGATTATTGTCGTTAGACCAAATTACAGATTCAAAAAAGCCTATATTTAATTTTTTAGATACATTCCAACTTAAATAATGGTTTGCCATATATTTTGTAGCAAAAGTTTTATCTATAGTAACTGCATCTCTAACATCTTTAAGCCACATATAAGTATTGGTGTATTTTATTTTCCAGAAAGTGGTATTTATCTTAAAATATGGGTACGGACTGGCACCATCACCTTCTAACAAAGATCTATATCCGTCTCCAATAAAGTTTCGGCTATATCCAAGTTGCAGGTTAATAAATTTATTTGGTGTGTAGGTAATATTTGCATCTGCCGAAGGAATATCAAATTGTGTTGTTTGAAAATCTTTAGCAATTCCAATTCCTGGTATTATTGCAGGATTCCCACCACTTGGTTTAATAGACATTGCATATCGGTTATAATAATCTGCAAAAAAACCTTGTGTTTCATAAATAGTGGTGGTAAAGTTAAGTTCTTTACCCAAACCACCTTGAATTTGGATTGCTCGAGTATTTAAATAGGTATAATTTTCAGTACTTGGATTGCTTTTTCCTAATCGTAAATCAAAAATTGGGTTTAGGGTAAACCAATAATCTTCTCCTTGAATTGCGACCAAATTCTCGTCAAAAATTTTACGTCCCCACCAACTTTTTTTATGTAAACTCAAAGCTGTATTTTCTTTTTCAAAATCATAATATCTTGCAACTTCAGCATAGGTAAATGGTTTAGAAGCTGTATGGTTATTCGTTCCAACTTGATTCATTTCATCATCAAACTGTGTGTATAAATTATGTGAAAACGGAATGTTTAAATGGCTTTTGAATTGTGGATTATTAAATTTTTTATACTGTTTTTCTACTAAATCAAATTCTGGATTTATTTTATTTGCTAAAACGGAGGTAGAATTTGCAGTTTTATTTTCTAAAGATTGCTTTTGTGCCAATATCTGGGCAGCAGTTTGTAAGGGAACTGCTATCGAAATGGTATATTTTGCATAAGTAGGTTTTCCTTGAAAAGTAGGTGGGTCTATTTTAGGAATTGCAGCAAAAACACGTTTAGTTTCTACAATTAATTCTGGATACATTGCATCTATATAGAGGACATTAAAGGTTCCTGTGGTATCTACTTCAAACAGGGTAATTATTTTTCCGTTAAAATTCCTTTGTTGTAAATCAGCTGGAACTTTAAAATTAGAATATACAAAGTCCTGTAATTGAGTATAAAAACAATTTTCTAACTCTGAATCTTGTGATTTTTGACATGCTGGAAAAACTGGAAATTTTTCTGTATTATTCTCTTGTGAAAATATGCTTTGAGAAAGAATAAAAATAATGAGTGAAAAATATTTTTTCATAGATAAATTGTTTTTGTTTAATAATTTCCAGTAGATTCTTCTCCTTGTGAAATTAATTTTGCGGCCGATGTTCCGATACGTTTAACGCCTAATTGTATCATTTGCATAGCTTCTTCCTGCGTTCTTACTCCCCCAGCAGCTTTAATTGGCAATGGGCTAGCATTTTCTAGCATTAAAATTATGGTAGGAATTGTAGCACCATTAGGCAAATTGTCTTTTGTTAAATAGAATCCAGTAGAGGATTTTACAAAAACAAATGGGTACATTTCTTCTTTAAAATTACTAATTATTGTGTTTTTTATTAATGCCGAAATTTGAATTATTTGTTGATCATTTAACGCCGCTACCTCTATAATAAATTTTACCACTTTTTTGTTAGACAATCCTAAACTAGCACAAGCCAATATTTCTTCTTTAAGTTCTGCTATATTTCCGTTTTTAAAGGCTTCATAATTTACAACAAAGTCTAATTCATCTGCACCATTTTCGATGGTAATAGTTGCCTCATCTAACTTTTCTTGTAACGTATTGTTCCCGTCAGGAAAACTAATTACAGTACCTACTAATACTTTCGATTTTTCTTGAAGCACCATATTTTTAGCCAAGCTGACATATTCTGGTCGAATCATAATCAATTTAAAGTTTTCTAGTATCGATTCTTTAACAAAATTTGTGACTAACTTA
>DZCQ01000025.1:7047-26379 GCA_022730285.1 Flavobacterium psychrophilum | reverse complement strand
GATATAAAAAATATTCCTAGTTTATAATTTAGTGTAAAATATTTTTTGTAATAAAGATAATTACACCAAACAATTACAAAAATAAAATAAAATACAAAATGAACAATTTTATCTGCATTCGGGAAAAAATGGAATTTTTGACTATCCAAATGAATCGATTTTAAACTCAAAAAAGAGATTAAAAGAGTCCATAAAATAGCAATCCAAAAGGAGTATTTATTAACCACCTATTAAGGTTTTGTACTCCTCGCTAGAAAGCAAAGTGTCTATTTCTGATGAATCAGAGATTTCTATTTTAATCATCCAAGCTTTTCCGTAAGGATCGGTATTAACTAATTCTGGATTTGCTTCTAAATCTGTATTAAATTCGATAATTTCACCAGAAAGAGGTAAGAATAAATCTGAAACTGTTTTTACTGCTTCTACAGTTCCAAAAACAGCATCTTTACTTAACGTTTGGTCCACTGTTTCAACTTCTACATAAACTATATCTCCTAATTCTTTTTGAGCAAAATCTGTAATTCCAATGGTAGCAATAGTTCCATTTAAACTAACCCATTCGTGATCTTTAGTGTATTTTAATGTTACAGGTGTATTCATTTTTATAAAAATTTTAATTTTAAACAAAGATAAAATTATCTACGAAATATGTTTTAGTTTTTTTAATTAATTTCCAAAATTATATCTAATTGTAAAGCCAGACCTTATATTTGTAATGGGGAATGAGGTAGATATTACGGCTTTTGAGAAAGAATAATCAAAAAAGAAAATAGTTGATAAATTTTTGCTAAACGCATAATCTGCATTTATTTTGGTAGATATTATATTTTGTCCACCAGCAAGTTGGTTGTTTTCGTAATCTAGATTTCTAACTATTGTTTGATTATTTCTGTAGGAAAAATCAGCTCTTAAATTTAAGTCACTTTTAATAATACCAGACGGATTGTCTGCTAGTCGTGTTCTAATGGTTACATCTTTTATTCGATAACCCATACCTACAATATATTCTACTCCTTTAAGTTCCGTTAATAAATTATTGTCAAAACTTAAAGATAAAGTTCTGTCTTTTTTCATTTCGGTTAGTATTTTTATTGAATTTTTTAATTCAAAATCCATTCTGAACAATGGACTAAATTGTTCAGATAAATTCACATTAGAGATAATGTTTTTATTTTGAAAGTTCCCACCAGCATCAAAAGAACCTGGTTGTGTAAATTCAAGGTTAGAGCGAAATGAGTTAAGAGTATATGCCGCTTTGTAACCATGTTGAATAGAAAACCTCTTAAATTTATTTTTAAAAAATTGGTATCGCATTAAGCCTGTATATTTTAGAGTCCAGTTAGGTATCGGAATATTTTTAAAGGCATTTAATGAGACTCCAGAGGCATCTCCACCAGTATAAGCTGCCAAGAATGCTGGAAGCAAAACAGCTTGATTATTTTTCCCAAAACCTATTGGATAACCATAGCTTTGACTAGTAACATCTGTTTGAATAGGATAGTTTGTACTTCCGTAAGAAATAGTTGCAAGCCTATTAGCAATAATTAACCTATTATCTCTAAATTGTGTAAATGCCGAAGAGGAAACCTCATCACTTTGTAAAAAAGATGTTTTGATTAATGCTGTGGATATAGAGAAATTTCCATAATTATAAGGTGAACGAGAATTGTAATTTCCGTTATTTACATCAAATTGTTCTGAAAAATTTTCTGCGTAATTTCTTGTTGCATTCAAATCTATTTTCAAATCTGGAAATAGCTCTACATTTGCACTAGCAGTTATTTGTTTGCTTTTTAATTGTGTAAAATTCTGATTAAAATCTGGATAATTAGTTAGCCAACCATTTTTTGCGGCTTCAAATCTCACATCATCTTGCATTCCAAAAACAAAACCGAGAGTTGGTCTTGACGAGCCTAAAAATCCAATGGAAGGCAGATAACCTGGCAACATAGTTCCACTTGTTTCGGTATAATTTATTTGAACATTTTTAACTGCCGTTGCAATACCTATAAGTCCATCAATCCAAATATTTGACTTGTTGAGATTGTTTTTAGGTTTTTTAGGTTTTGCAACTACCTTTTCTCCTGGTTTTGGAACTGCAACCACAGGCAATTCTTTTGGAGATTTATTTTGTTTTTTGCCTTTCGTAAGTCCTACATATTTATAAAGCAAATCCATATTAAAAGTGGTATTTAACTTATGTGAATTTGCATTTTGAATTGTATTCCCAAGATCGTATATATTCCCTAAACCATCGTCAAAAGTTTGCAATGCTAAAGAAGCTCGTTGCCAAGAATAATCTCCGGAATAGGTATAGTCAGCTTTGATGAAAGATAGAATCGGAATTTTATTAATTGGCAATTCATAATTAACCGTAAGCTGCTGTGCATGTTGGTTAGGTGTCCCAATATTCCAGTAATCACCCCATATTGTAAAACTATCTATTGGATTATTATTTTCATCTAAATAATTTCGAACTAAATTAGCAGTTGTGGCTGTATAATTAACTCGTAAAGATTTTGTCAAACTATAATTAAATCCATAATTGTAATTAAATAAATTGTTTCGTTTATATAATGGCGATAATGGTATTCCTTGCACATCAATTTGTCTAAATTGTTGCTTATTGTATTGTCTAATTATATTGGTACTAAAATTAATTGTAGAAGGTAAATAATTAAAATTAAAGTCGCTTAGCATTTTCCAATAAGTACTTTTCTTTAAAAATTTATTGTTTTTTAACGGTTCAACTGCCTTGTTTTTAAATGAAAAAGCATAATCTACAGAGGTTCTTACTTGTTGGTCTGTTAAATTTTCTAGTTCAAAATCGTGATGTTCCACAGTATTGTAAGAATAAGAAAGTGTTAAATTTTCAGGATCGTAAAAATGTGACTTTTGTTCTGTACCACGATCTTTTCGTACTCCAATAAAATTGATACTCTTTCTTTTGGTAAAATCTATTGCTCTATCTTTAAATGCTGCCTTATCCACAGGATTAGCAGTTACATCTAGTAGTTGTTGCAGTTTTATATCTTGATTAAATGGGTCATATTCTGGGGTAATAATCTCTTCTCCAATACCATAATTGAAAGGCAAGTTAATACCCCATTTTTTAGGTAGCAACTTCCCTAGATTAATATTTGTAACAAGATTAAATTGGGTTGCATTTTCTCTACTACGTTCATTTGGACTTTGTTCTAAAGAGCCAAAACCAATAGTATTCATACGCCCAGTGGCAGAAAGTGTTATGAAATCTGCAAGATTGGTATCTAAACTAGCAATAGCTGCCATACCACCTTTATTTTCTACCTCTGCCATTCTAAGTTCATTAAACCAAACTTCTCCACGAATATAATTATTTCTATTAGCACTTGGATTTTTAAGTCCCATCATTAAAGTTCGTACAAATCCAAAATTAGGATTCCCTTTAATACCAATTCGCATTCCTGCTTTTGCGGTAGGGTCTAAATCTGAAGCATTTTGAAAAAATATTCCATTTGCATCTACTGGTTGCGTTCCGCTTAAATTTAATATTTTTAATTGTGTAAGTAAAGCTGTTTTTAAATCAATTTCATTCTCAAATGGCCAAATTGCTTCTGCCGAAGTTGCCGTTTGTGAGGTAACTTTAAGAGGAATTTCTATTTGATAAAAATTTTGAGAAAAGTCGTTTCCAAATCTAATAAAAGCAACCATTTGATTATCTTGTAATGGTACTGTTTCTGGAGGAATTGGGAGAGCTTCTGCGTGTAAAAACATTTTTAATTTTTTGTATTGACGCATATCTACATCTACATTTTTAAATACTGCTCTTGCATCGCCACCTTCCAATCCTTCCAATCCTGTTTGTGGATTATTTTTGTCATATACCTTTAAAGAAAGAGATTGCTCGTTTTGATTTAGTACTGAATTATTATTGTATAACTGCTCCCGTTGTACATTTGGAGGAGATACATAACGGATAGGAATTCGGTTTGCATTTTGTTCCACACTTACAGATGAGATGTCAAAACCTGTTGGGTCATCTGTTGGGTCTGGATCTATGGTTGGCTCTAAAGAAGTGGTATATCTCCGCCATTCTCCTCTAACTAAATCTAGAGATCCTAAACGAACGGTAACTTTATCCGAAAATCCAGACAAGAACATTCTCATAAAATTAATGGATCTAAAATCTGAAATTCCTCCTTCAATATTTGCTGCAGTAGCTTCTAATATTGGAATTTTAAATTGTATCCAACGTGCTTGCGTAGTATTCCCGTTTGGCAGAGTTACTTGTGTCTCTCTAATATCCGAAACATAAGTATCTCCTTGTACTAAATTAGGTTTTATATCTACCGAGAATTTGTAATAAGCCTCAATAGTATTCATGGTATTATCCCGATTAATATCCTCCACATCAGGAATGGTAGTGCTTCCTCTGTTAGTATCTGAAACATTTACCGGAGAATTTCCTTCCGTTCCGTTATATTTTTTATATCTATCTAAAATACTTCCAGAAGCGTTTAAGAAATAGTCATAGTCATCTTGTGCTGGATCAGTTCCTGAAAATGCTGGATATTTAATATTTTCATCGGCATCGCTTAAACCATTAAAACCTAAATCTTGTTGTATTCGGTTTGCTTCGACAGTATCAAATGCGTAGATTAAAGATTGTGAAGCAGGAATACGCCCCCAATTAGTATCTACTACATATGGACTTGTACCAGCAGCAGGCAATCCGTTTTCGTAAAGTTTCCGCCCGTCTTTTAATACATCTTCGGAAATTTCTCCTAAGTTAAAAGTTATCTTTCCATTGTTTGCTGGATTAGCATCACTTGCTGTTCCAAAATATGGGTCTAGCATCCAGAACTGAATGTATTCTACATTTGCTTGTTCAAAATTAGTAGTGGTTATAGGTCGCATTATTCCTCCAAAACTGTCTTGAGGATTAGGTAAAACATTGTTTGTTGCTAGAGGATTAAAGTTATATGGTCCTCTTTCTTGAGGATAAAAAGTCATATCTAAAGTAGATACTACGGTGGTTTCCCCAACTGCTATATCAGTGTTAGGATATAGTTCTGAGCTGTAAACACGTCTGGTATTGTGGGTTGAAACATCGTTGTCATCTATTCCTGCTGGACGCTGATTGGTATAGAAAGTTGGGTCAATTGTGTACCAAGAAAATTTGGCACGTTTGTTTCCATAATTTAAATTGTCTTCCGCTAATTCGCCTCCAAATCCTTTTGGAACGCTTGATAATGTCCAAGCATAAGGAGAACGCATGTCTATTGCAGATTGCGAGCCTTCAAAATCGTCAATATAAACGGTTGCTTCTCCATTAAATTGGTCTGCTTTTGGGGTTCCTGGTTTTAAGAAGGCAACTTCTCCTCTAAAAGATAGGTTAGAAGGAACATCGGTATCTATATTTGGTAACTTATTTACTAATCTTGTAAAGAAAGGCACTTCGGTTGAATAATTTGTATTAGCACCAAAAATGGTATTGTTTATTGATTCTTGTCCATAATTTGTTTTTTGTGTAAATGGTCTTTCGGTCATTTTTAACAAAGTAGCTCCTATTTGAAATTTATCCGAAAATTTATGTTCGACATTCACTCCCATAAATCTACGAGTTTGTTGCCCAAAAACAGCATTGTTTTCTACGGATACTTGTATTGGAGTCCCAGATGCTTGCAATGATGGGTCTAATATTTGAACCCTTCCAGCTTGATAATTAACACTATAGTCAATTCCTTCTTGCAAAACTCTACCTCCAGCAGTAACCACTACAGAACCTCGTGGCACATTGGAAGCTCCTAATGAAATGCCCTCTCCACCTACGGATTTAAATTTTCCTTTCAGTTGAAATTTATTTTTATCGCTTTCCTGAATGGCACCAGCTTGTGTTTTTTTATATAAATTTCTAAAAACATATTTGGTTTGGTTTGTATTATAATTAGTTAATGGCAAATCATAATCTTCTGTTGGGTTAGAACGTAATTTTTCGAATAGTAATTTTCCGAAAGGTTCTATGGTTGTAAAAACTATTCTCCCATTTTGCGTATCAACTGTTATTCCAGGTAAAAAGTCGAAAAATCCATCGCCATTTTTTTGAGGATCGTTATTAGAGTCTAATTTGTCTAAATTAAATACTTTTAATAATGGAGTTCTACTAACAAAATCGTTAGGACTTGGCAAAGGAGAAGAAAGCTCTATATAATTTAGTGGTGCTGGATCTACATACAATATGTTGAACCTAAAATCTTTAGAATCTAACTGATAAGCAGCAGGAATTTGGTAAATATTTTTCATCATCAAGTTCCATGATGGTTTTGTAACACTTGATAAATTTCCTTTTAGCATTTTAAGAATTAAACTTTGTGTGGTTGGTGCACCGGTGGTATTGTTTACTAGTGTTGCATCTACACCATCGGTACCAAATTCTCCAACTTGATACACATTGTCACCTATGGTATATTGGTAGGCAACTGCCAGAACCTCGTCATTGGTAAGTCTTTGATTTAAAGATATATAACCCAGGCTTGTATTAAGAGTATAGTCGCTTGCAGAAAGCTTTCTAGCATTTTCTAATTTGGCATAATCTGTTCCTTCTGATGGTATTGGTGCAATTCCAGAAAATCCTTGACCTGCGGTTGCCACTTCTCGAATTAAAGGGTTCAAATTATTATTACCTATACCAATTTTAGTTGGGTCAAAATTATTATTGGCATTGTTTGTTGGGTTATCAGGTGCTGTATTAAAAAAGGTGGGGGGAGGGGTAATCCCGATAACTTCCGAATCTAAAATCCCGGTGAGTCTTGATTCTCCTAAGTCTTCGAGTGCAACTATATTTCGTATATTATTTCCGTCTTGGCTTGTATTTACTCTGTTCTGTCTGTTAGTTACCCAAACTTCAATACGAGTAATTTGGATTCTTGAATCGATAACGGGATAGTTTCTAAGGGCAGAATCGTATTTGTTTCTAAAATATTGGGATAAGAAAAAGTGTCTATCGGCATCATAATCAAGACCAAATAAACTAAATTCAGATACAGTACCACCACCTTGAGAAGTTACATTTTTGGTTTGTGATTTCTGTTCAGAATATATTCCTGTCACAGTAGTTTTTCCAAATTGGAATTGTGCTTTTACTCCAAATAGACTTTGGGCTCCTCTAATTAAAGTACTATTAAGTGGCATACTCACATTACCAACTTCTATTTTTTGAAGAATATCATCTTCATTAGGAGTATATTCTAATTTTATTAAATTTTGAAAGGCGAAAGTAGATTCGGTATCATAATTTGCATTTACTTTAAGCCTAGTTCCTACTTTCCCTAAAAGGCTTAAACTTATTCTTTGATCAAAATCGAAAGTTGTCGTTTTTCTATTTCTGGGAGAAAATGCAGGATTATCTTGTTTGGTATGTCTTACTCCAAGATCAATTTCTACTGTTCCAGTTGGTTTCACATCTATGGTATTGCTTCCAAAAATACTTTCAAAAAAACCAGAATTTATGTAATATCTTGGTAATAGATCTTTCTTTGCGTCTTTGCTTGCTGCTTTTTTTCCGTCTATTGCATCTGATTTTTTTTGAAAATAATCTCGCATGGTTTCTCTGGAGATTAATTCTTGGTATTCTTGTGGGGTTAAAACAATTGGGTAATTAATATTAAATCCTTCAAATGTTTTGGTATAAATATATCTATCGGTAACAGGATCATAGCTATATGCTTCAAGTACACTGTTTGGATTAGGCATTTCAATTTTTCCAATATTAAAGCCTTTTACGGTGTCTTGTGGTTCTATTATTTGTGCATTACTTATTGTTATAAAAAACAATGGTAACAGATAGTTCCATTTATTTGAAAGTAATTTTAAAATACTAATAGTTGCTTTTTTCAAGAATTATAAATTTTTTAGTGCTTGTTTAATAATAGATTCTGCAGAAGCATCTGGTTGTGAAAATACAATTTTTTCCACTACTTTTTCTACTGATTTTCTGATAAAACCCAAAACCTCTAATGCTGATAACGCTTCTTCTTTATTTGTATTATTTTGAACTATAGAAACTTCGTCTAAATCGTACAATTTTAACACTTTTTCTTTTAAATCTAAAATTGCTCTTTGTGCCGTTTTAATGCCAATTCCTTTTATAGATTGTATAGTTGCAACATCTCCAGCACCAAGTGCTTGTATTATTTGTTTAGGTTCGATACTTGAGAGCATTGTTCTAGCAATATTTGCTCCAATACCAGAAACGGAAATTAACAATTTAAATATCTCTTTTTCAGATTTTTCCATAAAACCGTATAAAGAATGGCTATCTTCTTTAATGATTAAATGTGTATATAACTTTACATGATCTGAATTAGGCAATAATGCGAAAGTGTGCAAAGATACATTTATATTATAACCAACTCCATTACAATCAATTACAATTTCAGTAGGCGATTTTTCTGTTAATTTTCCTTGTATATGTGCAATCATACTATAATTTTATGGTATAATGAATTATTTTTTTAGAGGCTAAAAGTACTATATTTTTTTGTTAATTAAATATTTTCTTTTATGTCAATCATTTTTTGGTTTGATACTTTGAAAAAAACATGTGTTATTTGATAAAAAATCAATCCACTTTTTCAATTTGTTCTACCTGCACACCAGCTAATTCTAAAAATTCAATTCCAGAATTGTCTTTATATTTCTCAAGATACACTACTCTTTTGATACCAGATTGCAAGATAAGTTTGCTACAATCTTTGCAAGGTGACAAGGTAATATATAAGGTAGCACCATTACAGGTTTGTGTTGAACGTGCTACTTTAAGTATTGCATTTGCTTCTGCGTGTAGCACATGCCATTTTGTTTTCCCGTCTTCCTCTTCACAGCAATTATCAAAACCTGTTGGAGAACCGTTGTATCCATCGGAAATAATCATTTTATCAAGAACAATTATGGCACCCACTTTTTTTCGTTCACAATAAGATAGTTTTCCCCACTCTTTTGCCAATCGCAAATATGCTTTGTCGTATCTATTTTGTTTCTCTTTTTTCATCAGGCAAAGGTACTTATTTAATTCCAAATAGGATTTTGATATAAAATAGGAACAAGTACGCCAATTATAAAGGCAGAAATGGTAAGAATCCAATCTCGTTTAGAGAACCTAAACACAGTTTGCACAATAAATGATAGCAGTAATACCATTAAAACCACTACTATTTGTGCCGATTCTATACCTAAAGAAAACGCGGAAAGTGGCAGTATTTTATTGCTTGATGCTCCTGGCAATATTGCCTTAAAATAATTAGAAAATCCTAATCCATGTATTATTCCGAAAAAAAGGGTTGCAAATACAATTAAAGAAATGCCATCTGATTTAAAGTTTTTTCCAGCGGTAAAAAGATTAAAAACGGCAACTATCAAAATTGTAATTGGAATAATAAATTCAACAATATTTGACCTCACAATAATAATTTCAAATACAGACAAAATCAATGCTAAAGAGTGACCAATGGTAAAAACTGAAATTAAAAGCAACATTTTTTTCCAATCTTTAAAGCTATATGGAACGGTTAAAGCTAATAAAAAAAGAAGATGATCATAGGCATTTACACTCAAAATATGTTTGAGGCCAATATTAAAATACAACCAAAAGTCTGTAGCCATTTATTATAATTTTTAGGGGTTGGTCAAATTTACAAATAATTTTAAATTGTAGGATTAATATTTTTTTAAAATAAATTTAAAAATAAAAGTATCTTTGTTTAAATTTTAAAACAAAATACTATGTCTTTTTCTGATTTATTTGATAGTGAATTTAAAACAAGAAACAAAGGTCATTTTTCTGCAATGGTTAGAGTTGCAATTTCTAATGGTGATTTAAGTTCGGAAGAAAAACAATTTTTAGAACATTTAAAAATTCGTTTGGAAATTTCTGATTCAGAATATGACGAAATTTTAGAAAACCCACTAAAATATCCAATAAATCCACCTGTTTTATATTCGCAAAGATTAGAAAGATTATACGATTTATCTAGAATGGTATATGCGGATCACATTTTAGGACCTAAACAAAACAAAATTTTAACTAGATTTGGTTTAGCACTAGGATTTACACCTGAAAATGTACATTATATTGTTCAAAAAGCATTATCCCTAGTTATGCTAGGGGTAGATTTGGACACGTTTGTGTATGAAATGCAACACATGAACAAATAAAATATTAATTATTACAGTAAAAAAGAGGCAATTGCCTCTTTTTTTATCACAGTTGCTATTCGCAATTATATTTTGAATGTAACTACTGGCATTGTAGAATGATTTACTAAATCTTCACTCAAACTTCCATTAAAAAAATGTGCCAAACCTTTTCTTCCATGTGTGGACATCCCAATCATGTCAGCATTAATACTTTTTGCAAAATTTAAAATTCCCTTCTCTATATTTGTTTCGTTATATATATGTGTTTCCACTTTGTTTAGTTTGCACTCAGCAACAAATCTATCCATTCGTTCTTGTGCAACACTAGTAGAAATAAACTGATTTGGTGTATTAATTGTAAGCAAATGTATAGTTGTATCAAATTTAGAAGCAAAATCTATAACTTTTGAGAATGATTTTTTAATCTCTTCCGAAAAATCAGACGCAAATACAAAATTATTAACCTGAAAATTATCGTCTTCTTTTTTAATAATTAAAACTGGAATTTCAGAATTTCTAACAACCTTTTCAGCATTAGAACCCACAAACATTTCTTTAAATCCACTAGCACCATGTGAACCCATAACTACCAAATCAACGTCGTTTGCTTTGCTAACTTTCATAACTCCATCAAATGCCATTTCAAATTTTACAATTTCAGAAACTTCTATACCAGACAAATAATCTTCCTCCATTAATTCTTTTAGTTTGTTTAAAACTGCATTTTTAAAAAAAACAACCTCTGGAATTTCAACGGCAGTAGAAACAGCATCATTTGTTTGATGAGGTAATTCTAACATATGTAGCAGTATAATTTCAGCATTATTTTTTTTAGCAATTTGTGCTGCCACTTTAAGAGCATATTCTGCACTTTTAGAAAAATCAGTTGGTACTAAGATTTTTTTCATAACATTAAATTTAATAGATTTGAATTAGGTTTAAATTGATAGGTTAAAGGTAATAAATTTTTAAACAAAAAACAATAATTATTGCAAATTAAAAAAAAGTAGTATATTTGCACCATTATTTAGGAATTTATTTAAATAATGAGGGAAGCATTGCTTCCCTCTTTTTATAAAAATATGACATTTAAAGAAAAGGTACAAGACCTATTAAATAAAGGATTACAAGAACAACCAGGACTTTTTTTAGTGGATTTAACAATTAATGATGCAAATAAAATTACTATCCTATTAGACGGTGACTTTGGCGTAAAACTACAAGACTGCATTACTATTAGCAAGTGGATAGATTCAAATTTAGATAGAGAAGAAGAAGATTTTTCACTAGAAGTAGCATCTGCGGGTATAGGAGCATCGTTAAAATATCCTCGACAATATAAAAAAAATATTGGTAGAGTCTTGCAAATAAAAACAAAAGAACAAGTAATGGAAGCAAAAATAATTGCTACCTTTGACCACGAAATAGAAGTAGAATGGAGTTCTAGAGAGCCTAAAAAGGTAGGAAAAGGAAAAGAAACAATAATACACAATAAAAGAATAGCGTATAGTGATATCCTAGAAGCTATTGTAACAATAACATTTTAAAATAATAGAGTTGGCATGGAGAATTTAGCATTAATAGATTCATTTTCAGAATTTAAAGACGACAAATCAATTGATCGTCCTACCCTAATGGCAATTTTGGAAGACGTATTTAGAAACGCATTAAAGAAAAAATATGGTTCTGATGATAATTTTGATATAATTATCAATCCAGACAAAGGAGATATGGAAATCTGGCAACGAAGAGTTATTGTAGCAGATGATGATTTAGACCTTGATCATTTAGAAATTACATTAACCGATGCAAGAAAAATTGAACCAGACTTTGAAATTGGAGAAGAAGTATCAGAAGAAGTAAAACTTATAGATTTAGGAAGAAGATCGATACTAGCATTACGTCAAAATTTAATTTCTAAAATTCACGAGCATGACAATACAAATCTTTACAAACATTTTAAAGATTTAATTGGAGATGTTTATACAGCAGAAGTGCATCATGTTAGACCAAGAGTTGTAATTCTTGTAGATGATGATGGTAACGAAATTGTACTTCCAAAAGAAAAACAAATCCCATCAGACTTTTTTAGAAAAGGAGATAATGTAAGAGGAATTATTGAAAGCGTTGAGCTGAAAGGAAACAAACCTCAAATAATAATGTCTAGAACTTCTGAAAGGTTTTTAGAAAAATTGTTTGAACAAGAAATTCCAGAGGTATTTGACGGGTTAATTATGGTAAGAAACGTAGTAAGAATTCCTGGTGAAAAAGCAAAAGTAGCCGTAGATTCTTACGATGATAGAATAGACCCAGTCGGAGCATGTGTGGGAATGAAAGGTTCCAGAATACATGGAATTGTTCGGGAATTAGGAAATGAAAATATAGACGTAATAAATTATACCACAAATACACAATTATATATAACTAGAGCTTTAAGCCCAGCAAAAGTTTCTTCTATTAAAATAAACGAAGAAACCAAACATGCAGAAGTATTCTTGAAAATTGAAGAAGTCTCCAAAGCAATTGGTAGAGGTGGTCATAACATTAAACTAGCAAGTCAACTTACAGGATATGAATTAGATGTAATAAGAGAAGGAGCAACTGCAACAGATGATGATGTAGAACTAGCTGAGTTCTCTGACGAAATTGATGGTTGGATTATAGACGAATTTGCGAAAATAGGATTGGACACTGCAAAAAGTATCCTAAACCAAGACGTAAACGACCTAATTCGTAGAACCGACTTAGAGGAAGAAACAATTCTTGAAGTAGTTAGAATATTAAAAGCAGAATTTGATAATTAGTTCTAAAAAAGCATACCCATTTAAAAGAAAATAATTAAGATTTTATGTCTGAAGGTACAATAAGAATAAACAAAGTTTTAAGGGAATTTAATATTTCGCTAGAAAGAGCCGTAGATTATCTAAAAGATAAAGGTCATGTTATTGACTCTAATCCTAATACGAAAATATCTGACGAGGTATATAATATTCTATCAAATCAATTTGCTGGAGACAAAGGGAATAAAGATGCCTCTAAAGAAATTAGCAAAGAAAAGCTGAAAGAAAAAGAGGCATTACGTGTGGAAAAAGAACAAGAAGCGGAACTTAAACGAAAACAGGAAGAGGAAGAAAAACAACGCCAAGAAGTAATTAAAGCTAAATCTGCTCCTCTTACCATTCCTAAACAAGTAGGAACTATTGATTTAAACCCTAAAAAAGCAGTAAAAATATCAATTCAAGAAACGAAGGCAAAGGTAGAAAACGTAGAAGAAAAAGCAATAGAACCAAATGACGAAAAAGTTTTAGAAACAATTAAAAAAGAGGTTCCTGAAAATACTTCTGAAACAAAAAAAGAAGTTATTAGTAAAAAAATAATTCCTAAAATTGTTAAAATTGCACCAACAAATACAGTAGCAAACACACCAACAAAACCAATTGTAAATCAACCAGAAGAACCAATTGTAGAGGAATCTATAACCACACAATATCAAAAACTTAGTGGTCCTACATTTTCTGGACAAACTATAGATTTATCCCAATTTAACAAGCCTAAGAAAAAAGTTGAAGAAAAAGCAGTAATCAAGCCAACAACTAATAACAATAATGCAAATAATACAAATAAGAATAAACGCAAAAGAATAGCTCCTAAAACTGGAATCAATCCTGCGACAAATACAAACACTACTCCAAGAACTCCTGGAACCAATTTAATTAGACCAAATCAAGGGGCAAATGTAACAAGTAACAATAGAGGCGGATTTAATAAAGGACCAAGACCTGCAATTATAGCAAAAGTAGAGCCAACAGAAGAGGAAGTTAAAAATCAAATCAAAGAAACTCTTGAAAGATTACAAGGAAAAGGAAGTAAATCTAAAGCTGCTAAATATAGAAGAGACAAGAGAGATACACATCGTCAAAAATCTGATGATGAACAACGCGAACTAGAAGCTGGAAGCAAAATAATTAAAGTAACAGAATTTGTTACCGTTGGTGAAGTTGCAACCATGATGGATGTGCCAATTACAAAAGTTATAGGAACCTGTATGTCTTTAGGAATTATGGTAACTATGAACCAACGTTTAGATGCAGAAACCCTAACTATTGTTTGTGATGAATTCGGTTTTGAAGTAGAGTTTATAACAACAGACTTAGAAGAAAATATTGAGATAGTTGAAGATGCCGTTGAAGATTTAGTACACAGAGCACCAATTGTTACCGTAATGGGACACGTTGATCACGGAAAAACATCACTACTAGATTACGTACGTAAAACTAATGTAATAGCAGGTGAATCTGGTGGAATAACACAACATATTGGAGCTTATGGAGTAGAATTAGATAATGGACAAAAAATTGCATTTTTAGATACACCTGGACACGAAGCATTTACTGCAATGCGTGCCCGTGGAGCTCAAGTTACGGATATTGCTATTATTGTTGTTGCCGCAGATGATGACATTATGCCACAAACAAAAGAGGCAATTTCACATGCACAAGCAGCCAATGTTCCTATTATATTTGCAATTAACAAGATAGACAAACCGAATGCAAATCCAGAAAAAATTAAAGAAAAACTTGCAGCCTTAAACTTTCTAGTTGAAGATTGGGGTGGAAAATACCAATCACAAGATATTTCTGCAAAAACAGGAACTGGAGTTAAAGAACTGTTAGAAAAAGTATTGTTAGAAGCTGAAATATTAGACTTAAAAGCAAATCCAAGCAAAGCTGCCACAGGTACAGTTGTAGAAGCATTTTTGGACAAAGGGCGTGGGTATATTTCTACTGTTTTAGTACAAGCGGGAACCATGAGAGTTGGAGACTATATACTAGCTGGTAAAAATCATGGTAAAATTAAAGCCATGCATGATGAAAGAGGACATAATGTACTAATTGCGGGACCATCTACACCTGTATCTATATTAGGTCTTGCAGGTGCACCAACAGCAGGTGACAAATTTAATGTATTTGAAGATGAGAGAGAAGCAAAACAAATTGCTGCAAAACGTACACAATTAATGCGAGAACAATCTGTAAGAGTACAACGCCATATAACATTAGATGAAATAGGTCGTCGTATTGCATTAGGACAGTTTAAAGAGTTAAATATAATACTAAAAGGAGATGTAGATGGCTCGGTAGAAGCATTATCCGATTCATTCTCTAAATTATCAACTCCTGAAATTCAAATTAATATAATTCATAAAGGAGTTGGAGCAATTACAGAAACAGATGTTATGTTAGCCTCAGCATCCGATGCAATTATCATAGGATTTAATGTAAGACCTGCTGGAAATGCGAAGCAACTAGCCGATAAAGAAGAAATAGATATTCGTCACTATTCTATTATATATGCTGCTATAGATGATTTACGTGATGCAATGGAGGGAATGCTTTCTCCAGAAATGAAAGAAGAAATTACAGGAACGGCTGGTATTAGAGAAATTTTCAAAATATCTAAAGTAGGTAGTATTGCAGGTTGTATGGTAACGGACGGAAAAATTATTAGAGCTAATAAGATTCGTGTAATTCGTGATGGTGTAGTAATTCACACAGGAGAAATTATTGCATTAAAACGATTTAAAGATGATGTGAAAGAGGTTGCGAAGGGTTATGATTGTGGTATTCAAGTAAAAGGATTTAATGATATTGAAATTGACGATATTATTGAAAGTTTCACAGAAGTAGCCATCAAGAAAAAACTTAAATAAAATATATTTACAAACGAAAAAGCCTTCTCTGGAGTAAAATTTAGAGAAGGCTTTTTCTGTTTTTATCATAAAAAAAACTATCTTAGCATGCCATAATCAAAAATGTGTTGAATAAATTTGTAAAAATAATTGAATGTCCACGTGATGCAATGCAAGGTATAAAAACTTTTATCCCTACATCTCGCAAAGTAGAATATCTGCAATCGTTACTAAATGTTGGTTTTGATACAATAGACTTTGGGAGTTTTGTTTCTCCAAAAGCAATTCCTCAAATGCAAGATACTGCCCTAGTATTAGAACAATTAGATTTATCTAAAACAACAAGCAAATTGCTCGCTATTATCGCAAATACACAAGGTGCAATTAATGCTTCAACACACCCGCAAATAGACTACTTGGGCTTCCCATTTTCTATATCTGAAAATTTCCAAATGAGAAATACACACAAAACAATTTCAGAAAGTTTAATTACACTACAAGAAATTCTAGAAATTGGAGCCAAAACAAACAAACAAATTGTTACTTATATCTCTATGGGATTTGGCAATCCATATGGAGACCCTTGGAATGTTGAAATAGTAGGTGAATGGTCTCAAAAATTAATACAAATGGGAGTTTCTATTCTTTCCTTATCCGATACTGTTGGGAGCTCAACACCTACAGAAATAAAGTATCTTTTTTCTAACTTAATTCCACAATATCCAAATGTAGAATTTGGAGCACATTTGCACACCACTCCTACAACATGGTTCGAAAAAATGGAAGCCGCATACCTATCAGGTTGTTGCCGTTTTGATGGAGCAATTCAAGGGTTTGGAGGCTGTCCAATGGCAAAAGACGATTTAACGGGGAATATGCCTACTGAGAAAATGCTTTCCTTCTTTACACAACAAAAAGCGATAACCAATGTAAGTCCCATGAGTTTTGAAAGTGCTTATAATGTAGCTTCGCATATTTTTACAGAATTTCATTAAATTAAAGAGAGAACTTTATGAATAAAATTATCTTTCTATACCGTTAGCACGGATTTGTATTCCTTTTTTTGACAAAATTCCAATAGCTTGGATATACAATCTGTGTCTGTTTTAGTGGTTTTATATTTTGCTTAAATTGTTTGTTTTATCAAAAATAAAAAAGCTACAACATTTTTTATTGTTTTAGTTTTTCTCTATCGTGTTTGGGTACAGAATGAATTCCGTACTAACGCTGTGGAGAAAAATCCGAGTGGAGGGTTTAAAATTATCTTATACGATAGTTTTATACGTAGTTAAAAAACCTCAAAGAAATAAAAATCATTTCGTGTAATTGTAACATATCATTTGTAACTTGCAAATTTTTAAAATAAATATAAAAAATGTGTAACAAAAGTAAGGTTTCAGTTATAATGTCTGTTTATAATACATCATTTAAACTAATCAAGCGAGCTATAGATTCTGTCTTAAATCAAGACTATTCTAATTTTGAATTAGTAATAATTGATGATGGAAGTAATAATAATTCACATCTTGAAATTTTGAATTATACCATTAAACATGAAAATAAAATTACTTATTTACGACACAAAAATTGTAGTCAATCAGAATCAATAAATAAAGCAATTCTGATATGTGAGGGAGATTATATAACAGTTATTGATGCGGATGATGAATACAAACCAAATCATTTGAGTATGTGCATTTCTGAGGTTACTCCTTATGATTTAATTGCTTCAACTTCAGAGACTGTCGTGGAGCATAAGTCCGATTATTTTGTTCCAGATCGATTTAATACCAATCAGGTTATTCATGTAGATAATTGTATTTTATTCGCAACTTTATTTGGGAAAAAAGAAGTGTTTATGAGCATGAGATTTCAGAATATGTATGGAGCTGATGCTGATTTTTTTGAACGTGCAGAACAACAATTCAATGTAAAAAAACTAGATTTACGCACCTACATTTATTACAGAAATAACCCAAATAGTATCACTGCGAAATTTAAACAGCAACAAATTTAAAATGCTTCACTTCAAAATTTCAAATAATTTAATTTTGGCATCGCATATTAGTGGTGTTTATGATGTTAACAGAAATACAATTTTACCAAATGACGATTTTAAAATTGTATCTGAGTGGGCAGAATCTGTTACAAATTTAGGGCTTAATGGAATTATTTTTCACAACAATTTTTCTGAGGAAACTTGTAATAAATATACATCTTCTAATATTAACTTTGTAAAAATAGAATATAATAAAAGGTATAATCCAAATGTATTCAGGTATTCTATTTATAATGAATTTCTGAAATTTTATTCCAAGTCTATTTCAAATGTTTTTTTTACAGATATTTCCGATGTAATCGTTTTAAAAAACCCATTTATTCAAGAACTTTACAGAGATAATCCACAAGCAATTTTTTGTGGTGATGAACCAGAAATACTAAATAACGAATGGATGAACTTACATTCAGAACATTTAAGGAACAAAATAGTGGGCTATGCTGATTTTGAAGTTAAATTTAAAAACAAAATATTGCTTAATTGTGGAATAATTGGTGGCTCAATTAAAGTAATGAAGCCTTTTATAGAAGAATTATGGCATATTCATGAAATTCAAAATATTGATAATAAAACACTTTTTACAGGAGATATGGGAGCTTTTAATTATTTGGTCAGAACCAAATTTAATGATAATGTACTGCATGGTCATCCCATAAATACTGAATTTAAAAAATATACTATTGATGATAAATGTTGGTTTAAACATAAGTAATTCTTGACTTTATGAACAAAATTAATGCTAAAATTATTCATATTTCTTATTTTTACTGCCTCTGAAGCAGATTTAAATACCCGACCCGAAGGGGAATTCTATAAAAAAAGTCGCTTGCTAGAAACGACTTTATATTATATTTTAAGAAATGTTATTTTTTTAATAAATCTCTAATTTGTGTTAATAATTCTTCTTGGGTAGGAGCTGTTGGTGTTATAATTTCTTCTTTCTTTTTGGTATGATTTATCCCTTTGATTAGTATAAAAAGGACAAATGCAATTACAAAAAAATTAATTAATGCAGATAGAAACAAGCCATACTTCACACCTCCAAAAATAGTCAACTCTTCTATTTTAGATAAATTTGCCGCTGCAAGTGCTGGTTTTAGTAGGAGTGGGGTTATAACATCGTCTATTAATGAGCTAATAATTTTGCCAAAGGCTCCTCCAATAATGACTCCTACTGCAAGATCTACAACATTGCCTTTCATGGCAAATTCTTTAAATTCTGTAAATATTCCCATAATTTTTATTTTTATTTGTTTGAAAAGCTAAAATATATTTTTTTGTTTTGAAATACTAATAAATTTTATTATTCTCGATAAAATACCCGTTTTACTCGTTGTGAGATACTTGTTAATATTTCGTACGGAATGGTATTGGTAGATTTTGCTATGTTTAAAACAGATGGATTTGT
>DZCQ01000025.1:0-6947 GCA_022730285.1 Flavobacterium psychrophilum | reverse complement strand
GCTTCTCCTATTGTGATGGTTCTTATTTGCGATATTATAGATTTAAGCGTGCCAACGTTTTCTAGGTATTTATTCTCATTTTCTTGATTTGAAATACCATACAAGCCAATTCCTAATCGAACCATATTGTATTGTGCTTCTGGATAATGACTTATTGCTGAGGTGTTGCAAATGTGCTTTAGTGGATTGATTTGTAGTTCTTTGCAGATAAAACTAAATTCTTTTTCAAAGCTATTTATTTGTTGTTTTGTAAAAATATTATGTTCTAAATTATCACTTGAAGCTAAATGAGAAAGAATACTTTTAACAAATATAGTATCGTTTTTTTTAAGTAAATTAATTAATGCAGTAATGTTTGTAACATCAAATCCTAATCGGTTCATTCCTGTGTTTAATTTTATATGAATAGGGTACAATTTAGTGTTTTTTTGTTCTGCAATTGCTAAAAAAGATTTGAGCCCACGGATGCTATATATTTCTGGTTCTAGTTCATATTTAATGATAGATTTAAAACTTGTCATTTCTGGATTTAACACCATAATTGGTAGTTTAATTCCTGCTTTCCGAAGTTCAATTCCTTCGTCTGCAAATGCAACTCCTAGATAATCTACTTTGTGGTGTTCTAGTAGTTTTGCTATTTCAAAACCGCCACTTCCGTATCCAAATGCTTTAACCATTATCATTATTTTGGTAGTTGGTTTCAGTTTAGATTTGTAATAGTTTAAGTTATGACTTATTGCATTTAAATTAATTTCGAGAACTGTTTCATGTGTTTTTTCTTCTAAAAGGGATACTATATTTTCAAATTGAAAATCTCTAGCACCTTTTATTAATATGGTTTCGTCTTGAAAAGAAAGAGAATCAAAATTTGCAATAAAATCGGTGGTGTTATTAAAGCAAATACAATTCAAAAATTTCTTTTTAAAACTTGTAATTGTTTTTCCAATACAAATTACTTTATTTATTTTATTAGATATTATTAATTGCGAAACGCTTGCATACAGCTCTTCGTTTTCTAATCCAGACTGAAAAATATCAGATAGGATAAGTGTTTTCTTTTTGTGTTTTTTTTGATTTTCTAAAAAATCTAATGCTATTTTTAAAGACTGAAAATCAGAGCTATAGCTATCATCAATTAGAGTAGTGTTGTAAATTCCTTTTTTTACTTTTAAACGCATTTCAATAGGGAATAATTGGATTATTCTTTCTTGAATAGTTTCCAAATTATATTTTAAATACAGTAAAACTACTATGCATTGCATACTATTTTCTATCGAAGCTTGGTCTGTAAATGGAATTTTTATTTTGAAGCATTCTTCTTTATATGTTATATTTAAAATAGAATGGTTTGTATATATTTTTTTTTGAAACAAAACATCTGCTAGTTTATTATTTTTGCTCCAAGTAAAGGTTTTTGTGGCAGGACTCAAAAAAGCTTCAATGGTTTTGTTTTTATTTAATATTAAAACTTTTACATCTTTAAATAGTTTTAATTTTTCTTTAATTTTTTGGGATATATTATCAAAACCTATGTCATGTGCAGTGCCAATATTTGTTAAAATTCCAATGTTTGGATTAATTATTTTTTGCAAATTATCCATCTCTTCTTTTACAGAAATTCCAGCTTCAAAAATACCAAAATTATGATTTTCATGAATTCCCATAATAGACAAAGGAACCCCTACTTGCGAGTTGTAACTTTTAGGGCTTCTAGCAATGTTATAATCTGGACTTAGCAAAAAATTTAACCATTCTTTTACTATGGTTTTTCCGTTGCTACCAGTTATTCCTATAATAGGAAAATGAAATGAATTTCTGTATATTTCTGCAAATTGTTGCAATGCTAGTAGTGTGTTTTTTACAATCCAAAAATTCGCTTTTTTGATACAATTATCAGGAATATGTGTAACTACAAAATTTACCACACCTTGTTCTATTAACTCCTGAATATGATTGTGGGCATCATTATTTGTGCCAGTTAGTGCAAAAAACAAAGTATTTTTATTGTTTTGCAAAGACCTACTATCTATGGAGATAGTTTCTAAAATGGAATGAAATCCGTTTCCAACATATACAGACTCCAGTTTAGAAAGAATATTTTTAAAATCTACTTTCAAGTGTTTTTCTTTATATTTTCAGAGACATTTTCCACCTCTTTAACGGTTATGTTTTCTCGAATAGCATTAAAATATGCAGCTCTACTTAGCGGTTCATATTCTTCTACTTCTCCAAGCATTACTAATTTTGTATTGTCATTTTTTCTAAAACTAAAATGTGCTAAATTACCTGTTCTAGTGCAAACAGCATGTACTTTTGTAACATATTCGGCAGTTGCCATTAATGCAGGCATTGGTCCAAATGGGTTTCCTTTAAAGTCCATATCTAATCCCGCAACTATCACTCTTGTTCCAGAATTAGCCAAATCGTTACAAATTTTAACTATTTCATTATCAAAAAATTGAGCCTCATCTATCCCAACAACATCACAACCCTGTGCTAATATTGCAATGGTAGCTGCGGAAGGAACTGGAGTAGATCTAATTTCGTTTTTGTTATGCGAAACTACCATTTCTTCATCATAGCGTGTATCTATGCTGGGCTTAAATATTTCTACTTTTTGCTTAGCAAACTGGGCTCGTTTTAAGCGTCTGATAAGTTCCTCGGTTTTTCCAGAAAACATGGAGCCACAAATAACTTCAATCCAACCAAATTGTTCTTTATGATTTACAGTATTTTCAAGAAACATTTTTTAATTTTATATGGGTATAATGAATAGTTTTTTATTACTTTGTAAAAAAACAAATTTATTAAAAATAATAGTAGATACCTAGACAATTATAAAAAGTTATTACTATTTATTTCATACAAAAAAAACTTTAAATAAATAAAAAAAGCAAAAGTTTACTGTTCCCTATAAAAATAAATTGAATCATGAAAAAAAAGTTAGAAGCAGAATTAATCAGTATTGCACACCAAATTTTAAGAATAAAAGATAAAGACGATGTTAAACAATTACATCAACAAGCACAAAAGCTATATGAAAAATTGTCTGTTTTGCTTTTTGCAGAAGAAAATTTCACATATATAAATCCAACTATTTCCTATTTAGATATAGAAGAAAAATTAGAAAAAACCTCTTTGCAAGAGCAAAATTTAAGCAATACTATCCCTTCAAATGCTGTAGTTGAAACAATAGTGAAATTAGACCCCATTTCTATAGAATCTATCACCATAAAAAATATAGAAAAAGAGGAACAAAACACTTTTGAAAAAGAATCTTTATTTGCAGATTTTGCAATAACGCCTATTTTTGAAAAACGTACCGAACAAGATACTCCTGTCATAGAAAATAAACCAGAATTTACAGAAAATATTTCAGATAAAAAATTTGTAGATGTCCCTACCATTTCAACTTTAATTTTTGATAAGGTAGAATCAGAAGGATTTAACCTAAACGACAAATTGAAAAAAAACTTGACAATTAGTTTGAACGACAAGTTAGCTTTTGAAAAAAGTCTTTTTGATGGTAGTACGGAAGATTATAATAGAGTTTTGTCTCAAATAAATACTTTTGAATCCTTGCAGGAAGCAATTACTTTTATAAACGAAATGGTCAAACCAGATTATAATAATTGGGTAGGACAAGAAGATTTAGCCAGCAATTTTATAGAAATGGCAACAAGCAAATTTATATAAATGGGAAAATTATACCTTGTTCCAACTCCCATTGGCAACCTAGAAGACATGACTTTTAGAGCCATCAGGATTTTAAAAGAAGTAAATCTAATTCTTGCAGAAGATACTCGTACAAGTGCTAAATTATTAAAACATTTTGAAATAAGCACACACATGCATAGCCATCACATGCATAACGAACATAAAACCATTGAAAATATACTTGCAAGAATTAAATCTGGAGACAACATAGCTCTAATTTCCGATGCTGGAACTCCTGCCATTTCGGATCCTGGTTTTTTATTAACAAGAGCCTGTATTGAACAAAATATTGTTGTAGAATGCCTACCAGGTGCCACCGCCTTTGTCCCAGCATTAGTAAATAGTGGATTGCCAAATGATAAATTTGTTTTCGAGGGTTTTTTACCTGACAAAAAAGGAAGGCAAACACGCTATTTAGCTCTCGGAGAAGAAACAAGAACTATTGTTTTGTATGTTTCTCCACATAAATTGATTAAAACTTTAACGGAATTTGGTACTTATTTTGGACAAGATAGAGCAATTTGTGTGTGCAGAGAATTATCTAAGTTGCATGAAGAAAATGTGAGAGGAAGTGTGCATCAAGTACTTGCACATTTTGAAACAAAAACTCCTAAGGGAGAAATTGTTGTAATTATAGCTGGAAAAAATATTTAATACAAATGTTAAATGCGTTGGAATATTAAGGAAAAACCTACCGAAGAAAAAATAAAGCAATTATCAGCAGAATTAGTGATAGGTAATACTATTGCAAGTCTGCTATTGCAACGTGGGGTTACTAATTTTGAACAAGCTAAAAACTTTTTTCGTCCAGATTTAAACAATTTGCACGACCCATATTTAATGAAAGACATGGAAAAGGCAGTTTTTAGAGTGGAAAAAGCAATTGCAAACAACGAAAATATTTTAATTTTTGGCGATTATGATGTAGATGGAACCACAGCTGTATCCTTAGTATATGCTTATCTAAAAAAAAGACACAATAATGTAGCTACATATATTCCTGACAGATATTTAGAAGGTTATGGTATATCCTATCAAGGGATTGATTATGCAGATGATAATAATTGTACCTTAATAATTGCCTTAGATTGTGGGATAAAATCGGTAAATCATGTGGAATACGCATTGCAAAAAAATATTGATTTTATAATTTGTGATCACCATCTACCGGGCAATATTTTACCAAATGCAGTTGCCATTCTTAATCCAAAACAACAAGATTGTAACTATCCATACAAAGAACTTTGTGGTTGTGGTGTTGGCTTTAAGCTAATACAAGCTTTGGGAAAAAATATAGGCGAAACTATGCAAGACTTAATGCCGTATTTAGACCTTGTTGTCACCGCAATAGCAGCCGATATTGTACCAATAACTGGTGAAAATAGAATACTTGCTTACCACGGATTAAAAGTGATTAATTCTAATCCAAGAAATGGTATAAAAGCATTTTTGCATCAATCGAAAAAGAAAACTTTTGATATTTCTGACATTGTTTTTACCATTGCACCCAGAATTAATGCTGCGGGTAGGGTAAAACACGGAATTCATGCTGTAAATTTGTTAACAGAATTAAATTTTGAAGAAGCACTTCATTTCGCCTCAGAAATTGAAGAATATAATTCGGAACGAAAAGAATTAGATAAACAAATTACTTCCGAAGCACTATTGCAAATAGAAGAAAATAAGGAAACTTCCGCTTGTACAACAGTGGTTTTTAACGAAAATTGGCACAAAGGTGTCATCGGAATTGTCGCTTCAAGATTAATAGAAACCTATTATCGTCCAACCATCGTTTTTACTAAAAGTGGGGATTTTTATGCAGCATCTGCAAGATCTGTAAAAGGATTTGATTTGTACAAAACATTAGAGTCTTGTTCGGAACATTTAGAGCAATTTGGAGGACATAAATATGCTGCTGGAATGACAATTAAACCAGAAAATTACCTGAATTTTAAAAAACACTTCGAAAAAATAGTACAAAAAACAATGCCTTCTCATTTGTCAAAACCTGTTGTAGAAGTTGATGCAGTTATTAATTTTAACGATATTTCACCCAAATTTATTCGTATTTTAAATCAAATGGAGCCTTTTGGTCCAGAAAATATGACTCCTGTTTTTAAAAGCGAAAATGTAATAGATACAGGATATGCAAAAGGAATAGGGCAGGAGGAAGAACATCTTAAGCTGTTTTTGAAACAAAATAATTCCCAAGGAATAGCAGCAATAGGGTTTGGATTAGGTGAAAAGTTAAATACAATTAAGAAAAAAACAAAATTTCAAATCGCTTATTCTATCTCCGAAAACGAATGGAATGGAAAGATAATCACGCAACTGCAACTAAAAGATATTCAAGTTAATGAAAAATAAAATATTTAGGATTATAATCATCTCAGTAGTTTTACTGTTTTGGAATGAAAATACCATTGTACCTAATTTGTATATTAAAATTATTGGAATTGGAATATTATTTTATGGAATGATGCGTTTAAGTGCAAAAATACCTAGTAAAAAGGATAAAAATAACGAATAATGTTTGCAAAAGGAGATAAAATAGCTGTTTTAGACGACGCTATAAATGGCGTTGTGTTAAAAAAAATAGGTTCGCAAGTTACAATATTAACTTCAGATGGGTTTGAACTAAATTATCATGAAAAGGAGCTTATTTTAACAGAATCTAATGCCGATTTTATGCAAATTATCGCTAAAACAAATTTCACACAAATAGCAAAAGAAAAAGAAATTGCACGTCCTAGAAGTTTTGTAAAAGAAAAAAAGTCTAGAAAAGATGAGTTTGTACTAGAAATAGATTTGCATATCGAAAAACTAGTTTCTTACACAAGGGGAATGAACAATTATGATATTTTAAATATTCAAACAGAAACGGTAAAGAGACAAATGGATTTTGCTATTAAAAATAGAATTCCAAAGTTAGTTTTTATCCATGGAGTAGGCGAAGGTGTGCTTAAGTCAGAAATAGATTTTTTGTTAGGAAGATACGACAATATAACTTTTCAAGATGCTAATTATCAAAAATATGGTCTTGGAGCAACAGAAGTGTATTTCTTACAGAAAAAATAGTTTTTAAACCTAGGTACTTTAGAAATATTTTGAATGTGATTGTAGGCATGGATTGCAAATCCACACTATCTGGTTATGTAAAGGCAAAAAAATAAATTATTTGTCCGAATTCTAATCTCTACAAATATTTTTTTCCTTTAGCGAATATATAA
>DZCQ01000045.1 GCA_022730285.1 Flavobacterium psychrophilum | reverse complement strand
TAAAAATACCATTTGATGGATTTGGATATACTGTAAAGTTACCAACTTGTGTGTAAGATGCCGTGCTTAAAACCGCTCCTGTTATTTTACGTATTTTATTATTATCATAATCTCCTACATATAGATTTCCCGAAGCATTATCTACTGCCACACCTATAGGATAACCAAACTGTGCTGCTGTTCCTGTGCCATCTACATATCCTGCGGTACTTCCTGCCAAAGTAGTAACCACCCCTGCTGGAGTAATTTTTCGTATTTTTTGATTATAAGTATCCGCTACATATACATTGCCAGACATATCTACTGCTACGCTATAAGGACTATTAAATAGTGCTGCTGTTCCTGTGCCGTCTGCATAACCACTTGTGCTTCCTGCCAAAGTACTCACAACCCCTGCTGGAGTAATTTTTCGTATTTTTTGATTGCTTGTATCCGCTACATAAACGTTTCCAGATGCATTATCTACTGCTACACCAGTAGGATATTTAAATTGTGCTACTGTTCCAGTGCCATCTGTGTAACCAATGCTACTTCCTGCCAAAGTACTCACCACGCCTGCTGGACTAATTTTGCGTATTTTATGATTATAATAATCTGCTACATACACATTCCCAGAAACATCTACAGCTACACCTTGAGGATAATAAAACCTTGCTGCTGTTCCTGTGCCGTCTGCGTAGCCTCCTGTACTTCCTGCCAAAGTACTCACCACACCTGCTGGGCTAATTTTGCGTATTTTGTGATTGAAAATATCTGCTACATACACATTCCCAGAAGCATCTACAGCTACACTTTGAGGATAATTAAATTGTGCTGCAGTGCCTGTGCCATCTACATACCCTTGTGAGCTTCCTGCGAAAGTAGTAACCACTCCTACTGGCGAAGTTTTACGGATTAGATGACTGTTTCGATCCGCTACATATACATTGCCCGAAACATCTACTGCTACACCAGCAGGATTATTAAACTGTGCTGCAGTGCCTGTGCCATCTGCAGTTCCTAGTGTGCTTCCTGCCAAAGTACTTACAGTTATACCTGTTTCATAGGTTTGTGCAAAAGAGAAAAAACCCGCTAAAAGCAACATATACAAAAATGCTTGCTTTTTTAAAAATGTAAAATGTTTCATTGTAAAATTTATTTAAGATTAGATTACAAAGTTGAAACTAAATAAAATTAAATCATACAAGGGGAAACCCCTGAATTTTACTAAATACTTTTTTATGCAGTTTAATTGAATACTTTTGTTAAAAATTGTTTGAATAATGAAAATAACGCTTTCCCTACTTCAAGTCATCATTAGTTTATTTTTGCTAACATCTTGTGTGAATAAAAAAGAAGAATTTTATATTTATAAAAAACCTGCAGAAATGCAAATGGACTCAGTTGCACATTGGCTCAAAAGCGAAAGTAATTTTTTTAATTCTTCTTATGATAGTTTATTTAATAACTATTATGAAAATAAAATAAAGATCAAAAAATTTCAAACGGCAATGGTAACACTAAAAAATGGGGCTACAAACGCCATCAGATTTAACTCTTTCAAAAAAACTTTTAGAGATAAAATAGCCTTTTTTTCTGATAATTATCGGTCAAAAATAACCAACAAGAATGATTTACTCTTTTTGAATATGTATTTGGGAAAATATTATATGGATAAAAGTGAGTTTGAAAAAGGCATACAGTTTTTTACTTTAGGAACGAAACATCAAGTTGTTGACTTCGAAACATGTGATTCGAAGGCAACAAGTTTTTATTATATGGCATTTTGTTATTTTTGTTTAGGAAAACAAAATTTAGCCATTCAAAATAATTTTAAAGCATTAGAATTTTTTAAAAAAACCGATAGAAAAGATCCACTAGGAGGCGTTTATTTTAACCTTTATGCGATTTACCTATCGAATAAAGACTATAAAAATGCAGAAAAATATTTGAACAAATCCTCTTATTATTTAAAATTGAATAAAGAAAAAAATCTAATGAACATATACAATATGTTATTTAATAAATTTCAGCTATATGAAGAAACTAATCAATTAGAAAAAAGACGATTATTGACGGATTCCACATTAGCAGCCTTCAAAAAAAGTAAATTAAATGATCCTTCGGTAAAAATTTCTCTATATCTAATGGATTTTAGCGTAAAACTTGATGATAGTGATCTAGCTGCTGCAGATAAAATTTTAAAATCAATTAAATCAGACGTCATTGTATTAAATTCAGACTATACCACTGATGATTACAATAGTGCCTTAGCACTACTTGAAATAAAAAAAATAGGAATTAAAAACACTAAAGTGATTATTGATGCAATACCTGCACTAATGGAAAATAGAGATTTTCAAAGCGTAGAAGGAGCCTATTCAATTTTATATAAAGATGCAGTTAAAAAAAAGCAATTTAAAAAAGCATTGGATTATTATGAACAATATCAAAAAGCGTCTGATAGTCTTGGAAATCAAATCATGGCAGAAAAAATTGTAGAACTTGAAACCAAATACCAAACCCAAAAAAAAGAGCAACAAATTGCGCTTCAAAAAACAACTATTGTAAATAAAAATACCACAATAGCGCTTTTAGCTTCTTTATTTATAGGATTGTTTTTAACCGTTGTGGTTTATATTACCCGACAAAAACAAAAAAAATTAAAATTAGAAAAACAAAACGTGCAACAGTATACCAAACAATTATTAGAAAAAACCGAAGAAGAACGTAAGCGAATTGCAAGCGACCTGCACGATAGCGTGAGCCACGAATTGCTGAGTTTAAAAAATTCGTTTGAAGAAAAAACAGAAGTTACCAATACTAAAATTGATGCTATTATAAATGATATTCGCATTATTAGTAGAAACTTACATCCAATTATGTTTGATAAAATAGGATTAAAAGCAAGTGTGGAACAATTAGTAGAACGAGCGCAATCTGTAAATGATTTTATGGTAACAGCACATATTGATTATACAACTTCTTTATCAATAAATGACGAATTGCAAGTATATCGCATCATTCAAGAAGCCTTGTCAAATATTATTAAATATGCCAATGCAGTGGCTGCAAAAATTACAATTTCAGAAAAAAACGAAAGCCTTTTTATAGAAATAAAAGACAACGGAAAAGGATTTAATGTGAATGAAACATTAAACGGAAAAAATGCCTTTGGGTTGCACAATATCATCGAAAGAAGTAAAGTAATTGGTGGCGAAGCAAAAATTATGTCCGATAAAAACGGAACCATTATAACTATCGAAATTAAAAAAGCATCATGAAAATACTCATCGCAGACGACCATCCATTTACTCTACAAGGCACCAAAAGTTTTGTAGAATCTTACGGATATAAAGTGCTTGATACTTGCTCAAACGGTGTTTCGGCTTTAAATTTAATTATGCTCCATCAACCCAACATCGCCATTTTAGATATTAACATGCCCGGGTTAGACGGTTTAGATGTAGCAAAAAAAGTGCAAGAAAGTAAACTAAAAACAAAAATAGTGTTGCTAACCATGCATAAAGAAACAACTATTTATAAAAAAGCGTCAGAATACGGAATTTACGGCTATATTCTAAAAGAACACGCCCAAACCGAACTAGAAAAGTGTTTAACCGAAGTTTCTAAAGGCAATAAATATGTGAGTATATTTTTAGAAGAGGATTTAATTCTTGACAACAACAACACTACTACCGAATTATTAAAACTTACTTTGTCCGAAAAAAAAATTATAGAACTTATTACCCAACAAAAAACGAGCAAGCAAATTGCAGAATTACTCTTCCTGTCTGAAAAAACGGTAGAAGGTCATCGTACAAAAATTATTGAAAAATTAGGAATTCCAAAAGAAAAAAACGCATTACTAATTTGGGCAATCCAAAATTTTAAAAAATAAATTCGGTTTTTAAATACACTAAAATTACTTCAAAACAACTCCAAGCACATAGATTTCCTCCAAAAGAGCTTAACTATTTTCTTAAATTCAAGGAAGCTACTTCGTTTTTAAACTGTAATAAAAAATTGAAAGATAGCTATGAAAAATTAAAACTAAAATAATTGAAATCTATCTAATTATTCTTATTTTTGTGAAAAAAAGAATAAAATGTTAATAATAGGAATTGCAGGGGGTACAGGGTCAGGAAAAACAACAGTGGTACATCAAATCATGAACGAATTGCCAGATACCGAAGTTGGAATAATATCCCAAGATTCTTACTACAAAGAAACCAAAAACCTTAGTTATGACGAGCGAGCACAAATAAATTTTGACCACCCACGTGCCATCGATTTTGAACTATTAGTACAACATTTAAAAGACTTAAAGGAAGACAAAATTATCCATCAACCTGTATATTCTTTTGTAAAACACAACAGAACAGATGATACCATACTAACGCACCCTCGAAAAGTAATGATTGTAGAAGGAATTTTAATACTCACAAACCCAGAACTTCGAGAACTATTTGACGTAAAAATATATGTACACGCAGATTCTGACGAAAGACTAATAAGACGATTAAAAAGAGATATTTCAGAAAGAGGAAGAGATATGGAAGAGGTTTTAAATAGATATCAAACTACCTTAAAGCCTATGCATCAGCAATTTATAGAGCCAACAAAGGCGTTTGCAGACATAATAATACCAAACGACAAATACAACACCGTAGCAATAGATGTGGTAAGAGCAGTTATAAATCAACGAATTTCTTAGATAATTTCTAGGAGCTATTTCCTGCTATACGCTAAATCTTTTGTTTTTTTATTAAAAAAACAAAAGGATATCGCTGCTATCAGGGCTAAAAAATTAGTGCAATATGAAAAATCCGTTCCAAAATAAAGACACTGTAAAAATATTTTTTAATAAATATACCATTGCATTACTCTTTTTTGTAATTTGGATGTTATTTTTAGACAATTATTCCTATTTAGACCATCGAGTACTAAACAAAGAGATTTCGGAACTAGAAAATAATAAAAAATATTACCAAACGGAAATAAAAAACGACCAAGAGCAAATAAAAAAGCTCAAAAATCCAATCGAAATAGAAAAATATGCCCGAGAAAAATATTATATGAAAAAAGATAGTGAAGACATATATATTATAGAATTTGAAGGAGATACCTTAAATAAAAAACAGTAACACCAAATAAATAGAATGTTTCAAGATTTTAATCCCATTTCTTCCAAACAGTGGAAACAACAAATTCAGTACGAACTAAACGGTGCAGATTATAATGACGCACTTGTTTGGGAAAGTCCAGAAGGGATTAAGGTAAAACCGTTTTATCATAGAGACGAAACAGAAACATCAAATTATATTACAAAAAATAACCCAAGTAAAATAATTCAAGATATTTTTGTTTTTGACCTAGAAAAATCTATTATTAAAGCCAAAGATTCCCTAAATAGAGGAGCAGACAGCATCAAATTTATAATTCAAAACCAAGAAATAGATATATATAAATTACTTTCGGAAATAGATATTAAAGAATATACTATTTATATAAATTTACAATTTCTGTCAGTAGAATATGTGCAAAAAATAAATACTATTGCTCAAGAAAAAGATGCAGTAATTTATTGTTTAATCGATCCAATACATCAGCTAATCTCCGATGGAAATTGGTTTGAAACCACAACAAAAGATAATTTTGAAGCATTAAATAATCTTTGCTTAAATGCTAAAAACTGTGCGGTTATCAGCATCAATGCAACTTTATACCAAAATGCTGGAGCAAATATTGTACAACAATTAGCCTATATAATAGCACATTGTAATGAATATTTTAACAAAATAAACACGATAAATCAACCTATAACTATCGAAATTGCTATAGGAACAAACTATTTTTTTGAAATTGCAAAAATTAGAGCCTTAAAAATATTATTTCACACATTAGCAGTACAATACAACCCAAATTTTAAGTGTCATATTATTGCAATTCCTACAAAAAGAAACAAAACATTATACGATTATAATGTGAATATGCTTCGTACCACTACCGAATGTATGAGTGCAATGTTAGGCGGAGCAGACGCTATTTCTAACCTTCCATACGATGCTATTTATCATAAAAACAACGAATTTGGAGATAGAATTGCTAGAAATCAAATGCTTATATTAAAAGACGAAAGCTATTTTGATATTGTAAACAATCCAACCGATGGCTCTTATTATATAGAAAATTTAACCTCACAACTTGCCGAAAAAGCATTACTTTTATTTAAAGAAATAGAACAAGCTGGTGGTTTATTAAAACAATTAAAAGAAGGTGTGATTCAAAAGAAAATTCTAGAAAGTGCCCTCAAAGAACAACAATTATTTGACCAAGGCAAGGAAGTTTTAGTAGGCACAAATAATTACATAAACAAAAAAGACACCATGTCTCAGGATTTAGAACTATATCCTTTTGTGAAAATAAAACCTCGAAAAACACTTATTACCCCCATAATCCCAAGACGACTTGCCGAAAATTTAGAAAAAGAACGTTTAGAACAAGAAACCATTAATCACACCGTATGAAAACATTAATCACATTCGCAATTTCATTAATCACTTTTATTGGAATCGCACAATCAAAAAAAATAGAAATAACTAACTCCGAAACAGGAAAAACAGTGTATTTTGAAGAAAATCAGAGAGTAAAAGTTACCTTAGATTCTCGCAAACGAATGGTAGGTACTTTAACCATAACCGATGCTTCAACCATTGCAATTGATGGACAACCATTTCCATTAGAAAGCGTTTTGAGTCTTAAAAACTACCCAAAAAAAGGTCGGACAGCTAAAAACATTCTGCTGGGAACAGGACTTGGCTTAATAGCAGGAAGTGGCGTTGCCGCTGCAACAGGAAGTGGCGTTGCATTCTCTTTATTTGCCGCAGGAACAGGAACCACAATTATAGGAGGATTGGTAAACAACAAAAACAAAAATTATTTAAAAAGACGCAATATTTTTAAAATTATAGAATAATAATGCGTAAAAATTTACAAGACATACAAGTAGATTATTTAAATAATTTCAAGACAAATCCCTTAAATAATTCTTTCTTAACAGCCGAAGGAATACATTTAAAAGAAAATTATTCGTCATCAGATTTAGACGATTTAAGTCATCTAGATTTTGCTGCAGGTTTTGCACCCAATTTAAGAGGTCCATATAGTACTATGTATGTTCGCAGACCATGGACCATTCGGCAGTATGCAGGATTCTCTACTGCACAAGATAGCAATGCTTTTTACCGTCAAAATCTTGCGGCAGGACAAAAAGGGTTGTCTATCGCTTTTGATTTACCCACACATAGAGGATATGATTCTGACCACGAGAGAGTAGTGGGAGATGTAGGAAAAGCAGGAGTTGCTATAGATTCTGTTGAGGATATGAAAATTCTTTTTGACCAAATTCCATTAAATGAGATGTCTGTTTCCATGACCATGAATGGAGCTGTTTTGCCTATTATGGCTTTTTATATTGTAGCTGCAGAGGAGCAAGGAGTATTGCCTGCTTTTTTGTTTGGAACTATCCAGAATGATATTTTGAAAGAATTTATGGTGCGAAATACTTATATATATCCTCCAAAATATTCCATGAAAATAATTGCAGATATTTTTGAATACACTAGCAAGAATATGCCAAAATTCAATTCCATATCTATTTCAGGGTATCACATGCAAGAGGCTGGGGCTACTGCCGATATTGAACTAGCATACACACTTGCTGATGGACTAGAATACATAAGAACTGGTTTAGCAACTGGAATGAAAATAGACGATTTTGCACCAAGACTTTCTTTTTTTTGGGCAATAGGAATGAATCATTTTATGGAGATTGCTAAAATGAGAGCTGCAAGATTAATTTGGGCAAAATTAGTCAAACAGTTTAATCCAAAAGATGAAAAATCATTAGTACTTAGAACTCATTGTCAAACCTCAGGGTGGAGCTTAACAGAGCAGGATCCATTTAATAATGTTGCAAGAACTACTATCGAAGCAATGGCTGCTGCTTTTGGTGGCACACAATCTTTACATACAAATGCATTAGACGAAGCAATTGCTTTACCCACAGATTTTTCGGCTAGAATTGCTAGAAACACACAGTTATTTATTCAAGAGGAAACTAAAATTACCAAAACTGTCGATCCTTGGGCGGGTAGTTTTTATGTAGAGAGTTTAACACACGAAATTGTGCAAAAAGCATGGAAACTTATAGAAGAGGTAGAACTTTTAGGCGGAATGACCAAAGCGATAGAATCTGGCATTCCAAAATTACGAATAGAAGAAGCAGCCGCTAGAAAACAAGCTCGCATAGATAGTAACCAAGACATAATTGTTGGGGTTAATAAATATAGATTAGATAAAGAAGATCCTTTGCATATTTTAGATGTAGATAACCAACTGGTTAGACAACAACAAATGGATCAATTAGACAAAATAAAACTAGTAAGAGATAACCAAAAAGTGCAAGAATTATTGCAAGAATTAGTAAGTTGTGCTAAAACAGAAAAAGGAAATTTATTAGAAATAGCTATCAAAGTTGCAAGAAGTAGAGCTACTTTGGGAGAAATATCACTAGCACTAGAGAGTGTTTATGGGCGTTATAAAGCAGAAATTAAATCGTTTAGTGGGGTGTATAGTAAAGAAATTAAAGATGATTCTAGCTTTGAAAAAGCAAAAAATCTAGCAAATGATTTTGCCAAAAAAGAAGGAAGACGACCTAGAATTATGATTGCCAAAATGGGTCAAGATGGACATGATCGTGGAGCAAAAGTTGTTGCAACTGGTTATGCTGATGTAGGATTTGATGTAGATATAGGGCCACTATTTCAAACACCCACAGAAGCAGCAAAACAAGCTGTAGAAAACGATGTACATATACTTGGAGTATCCTCCTTAGCAGCTGGACATAAAACCCTAGTACCTCAAGTGATAGATGCATTAAAAAGGTATGGACGTCAGGATATTATGGTAATTGTAGGTGGTGTAATACCAGCCCAGGATTATCAGTTTTTGTTTGATGCTGGTGCTGTTGCGGTATTTGGTCCCGGAACTAAAATTAGCGATGCTGCAATTGCTATATTAGAAATATTATTGGATTAGTTGGTTGTTTTTGGCCTTTTGTACTGCTTCAATTTTGTTATGTACTTGTAGTTTATAATATATATTTTCTACATGTTTTCTGATAGTGCCGATGGAGAGGAATAAATTTTCTGCAATAACTTGGTATTTTAAGCCTTTACTAAGTTGTTCTAAAACCTCAATTTCACGTGTTGTCAAATTAATTTCTTCTTTAACCTCTGTTGCTTCAAAATGAATAGGTTTTCTAAATAATTTTAAAGTTTTCATTGCAATTGATGGTGTCATTGTTGCACCACCATTAATCGTGTCTAAAATTCCTTGTTGCAAATCTTTTGGATTTACTTCCTTTAATAAGTATCCGTCGGCACCTGCTTTTATGGCATTAAAAATATTTTCATCGTTATCAAAAACCGTAAGCATGATAATCTTGATATTCGGATAATTAGATTTTATGATAGAAGTTGCCTCAATTCCGTTCATATTTGGCATTTCTATATCCATTAGAATCAAATCTACATCAGAAGTTATTTTTAATTTCTCTACAATGTTTTGCCCATCAAAAGCAGTAAACTTAATTTCAAAATCATCAAAGAAAGACAATTTTTCTTGAGTTGCTTTTATTAAAAATGAATTATCATCGACTACTGCTATTTTTATCATTTTTCAATTTTTTATAAAATTAATCATTATTTTTTCATTAAAACAATATTACAAATTTATAATACTTATAAATAAAAAAAAATACGACGTTTGTCGTATTTTTGATTTAAATAGCTTTGTCAAAGTTTAAAACTTTGACAAAGCTATTACTCTTTACTCTTTCACAAATTTAGAATTTAGCGTTTTTTCGTCATCAGTAATTTGGACAACATAAATTCCGTTACTTAAAACCGAAACATCTAAAGTTAAACTGTTTCCTGATATATTTTGTTTTTCAAATACAGTTTGTCCAGTGATTGAAATTATTTTCAAATTTGCTTCTTCTAAATTATTTTCAAAGGAAAGATTAACTTGTGAAGATGTTGGATTGGGATACAATGAAATTGATTTTTGTATAAAACTTTCACTAGACAAGCTAATATCAGAACTACCTTTACCTATTGCAAAATCTGAGAATGAGGTTAAATTACTGTTTTTAACTGTAACGACTCCGCCACTTGTTGAACCCAAATTGTATGTTCCAGAAGCTGTCCATGGCGAAGTATTATTATCTCTTTTTATAACAATATATTCTCCAACATTCGCACTTGTATTTGTTGAGTTTTGAATTTTTAAAGTCACATCATAACTTCCACTTGTAGGTTGGTTTATTGTACTAATTTTAAACCAACCACCATTTAATGCACTTGTTATTGCAACGCTATTGTAAGATGTGCTTGGTGTTGTTCCTGTTATTGCACCAGCTGTAAATATAGCAGAAAGTTTATCAGTACCAATTAAATTATTTGCATCAATAATAGCAGATTGCATAAAAGAAGCATTCCCCATTGGAAATTCATAAGTTCCAGTTGCATTTATTTTTCTTTCTAAAATTCCGCCATAAATATAATTTGTCAAACTAGCTCCTGTTATTGCTGTTGGACTACTATCGGTAATGCTTAATTTTTTATTATTTAAATTGATTTTTGCTGTATTAAGTGTTAGAGTCGGAATTCTTAAATCATATTGTGTAGTAAGATTCGTGTTTACTACTAAACTATTGTTAAATAAATATGAATAATAATTGTTTACAGCAGTTCCTGTGAAATTCACACTTCCGGAACCTTTCCATTCTTTTGTGCCAAAACCTTGAAAATTACCGGCATTATTGATGGTAATATTTCCATCATTTTTTAAGCCTGCGTTTAAAACCAAAGTGGTTGGTAAATTTAAACTCACTCCAGTATTTACTTGTAAAGAAGCTGCTGTTGGAGAAGTAGAAACCAAAGGGTAATTTGGAGTTGGTGCATTAAATAAAG
>DZCQ01000006.1:89099-91397 GCA_022730285.1 Flavobacterium psychrophilum | reverse complement strand
TCTTGATGAAACCAATCCTGCGACATATCAAGTTGCCTGTAAGCCCAATTATTACTAATTACAGTAGGGTTTAAGGCTGGGTGCGAACTATTTGGCACAGGTGGTGTTTGACCATCTTTGTAACTTTTCCAACCCATTACACATCCACATTCATTCTGTTGAGTACAAAAAGGAATATTTTGCCACCAGCCTCCAAGTGTATTATTTTGGACAGCAAAATTATTAGCAGCTCCTGCAATAACAGCCACTACTAATTTTTGTCGAAGTTGTGGATTGTTATCAAAAACATCTCGCAATAAAATAGATGCTAGTTGTGATCCTTGCGAATGACTTGCTAGAATAATTTTATTTCCATTATTGTAATTGTTTAAATAATGCAGAAATGCAGCTTTTATATCATTATAAGCCACACCAATAACCATAGCTTGGTTGCTATCAGTTGGACTGGTTAAAAAAGTTGGTGGAGTTGCCTGTTGGTATCTTGGAGCAAAAAACCTTCCATATTTTGCTAATAAACCTGCTTGTCCACGGATACTTGCTTGTATCATATTTGCATTCTGATCGGCAATAGCAACGTTTGCAACTGTAGTATAGCTTGCTATATTTTGCAAGATTGTTGGGTGAATAAAAAACACATCTACACCGGTATTTGTCATCGCATTATTAGTGTTTGAGATAACAGAAGTAGTATTTAGGTTTTCATCAATAACGGCAATATCAATATTAAATCCATCGATAAAAGTCCCAGTTTTATTAGGATGAAAAGTCCAATTTGCCATATTGTTATAATCTAATTGTGCAAAAGAGGACGCTATAGTAAATAGCAATATTAATAAATAAGTAATTTTTTCTTTCATTTTCTTTTGATTTTACTGAATTATTATTACTAAAACTAACTTTTTAAATTAGACATTACTTTTTGAAAAAAGTTTAATGATATGCAAAAAAAGTGAAATTGCTACTTTAATAATTGTGATTTTACAAACTTTGCGTTTAAAGAAAAAATTAGGTGTGACTTTTGGAATCAATTTTTAATTAATATATTTGTCTTATCTAAAGAAGAGTTTATTAAAGTTTTAAAACAATAAGTAGAATTATATAACCAAAATTAATAATAAAAAATGAGTAAAAAATCAAACATTTCATGGAAAGCATTTTCACTACAAATTTTCGTATTTATTGCTTACGGACAATTACATGCTCAGATTTCATCTTCAGCAAACTTTATTAAAGGAGGAAAAGATGATGCTATCAAAATTATATCTGCTTATTTATTGCCAGTGGAAAGAGGTTTGTGTTTTGATGGGGCAAATAATAATATGCTTTTGTTCAAGTCAGACAAGGCAACCGATTTTAATTTTGGAATGAGTATCAATTTAACCTCTTCACTTGTCAATTATAACGATTTTACTTATAATACAAACGAGTTAAATTTAACGGAATTTGAAGCACAAGACCCTAATAGAACCATTGCACAAACAGCTGCGGGAAACGAAAGCACCATTATGCTGCAAACAAAAAAAAAATATAGAGTTCCTACATCAAGCAACCCTTTTTATGAAGAAAAACCAATATTAGTTCTTAAATCTCCTAAAGGTAATGATGCTACTGCTATTTCCTTTCCTGTTTTTAACTTTTTTGTTGAAAAAAAAGGGAACTTAATTGATATTAAAATACTGCCTCCTATTAAAATTTCAAGTAAGTCTCTAGGCCTTTTTAATATTGGGATAAATGTGCAACATAATATAGAAACATCTTTGAAATCTATATCTGAACTTTGGTTTGACTTATATGTTTCTGGTGGATATAATTATAATAGAGTTACTAATTATTTAGATGTTAAACCTAACGAAAGTAATTTGACCTTTTCACCTTCAAGTAATAATGGCCCGTATGATAATCAAAAACTCTTAATTCACTCTGTAAGTATTCCGCTTAGATTGAATTTTGTAAAACAATTGTACAACTTTTCTTTTTCAATGGGTGGTGGTTACAATATTACAAATTCAAAAGTTGAATTAGTAGGAAAATATCCTGTTTACAAAGCCGATCCTTCCGATACCTTTCAAATTATTGTAACTGATATAAAAGATCCTTTTAAATATACCCGATATTTTAATAAAGTTTCATTTGATTTTGGTGTAAATTATAGAGTAAAACATCTTTCAGCAGGACTAAAATACACAAATTCTTATTATAGCAACGTTGATTTCTCCTTAGGTTACTTATTTTAATTTTTACGAAATTAAATCTTACAATTACTATTTAGAGATAAATCAGAGAATAAATCAGATGCAA
>DZCQ01000006.1:65205-88999 GCA_022730285.1 Flavobacterium psychrophilum | reverse complement strand
AATTAAATCTTACAATTACTATTTAGAGATAAATCAGAGAATAAATCAGATGCAATGATTATCAGTTAAGTATTTATACAATTCTTAACTGTTATACACGAATAAAAAAAATTATTTTTGCTTAAAAAAAATGTTCAAACTAATAAAAAAGCAATTCTCAAAATAATGTCAGAAAACATAAAACTCGGTCTTAAAGAAAATTGGAAACAGTTTGCCGTTTTGGTAATTGTAAATGCTTTTGTAGGTGGAATGATAGGAATGGAACGAACTATTTTTCCGCAATTTGCCGAATTAGAATTTGGAATTGCTTCAAAAACAGCTATTCTTTCTTTTATTATTGCATTTGGTATTTCAAAAGCAATAGCAAACTATTATACGGGACGAATTGCCAACAAATTTGGACGTAGGAATTTACTTTTATTTGGTTGGGTTCTTGCCATTCCAATACCTTTTATACTCATATATGCTCCAAATTGGAATGTGGTAATTTTCGCAAACGTGCTTTTAGGAATTAGTCAAGGGCTAACTTGGAGCAGTACCGTTGTGATGAAAATTGATCTTGTAGGTGAAAAAGACCGTGGATTTGCAATGGGTTTAAATGAATTTGCAGGCTATTTTGCAGTTGGTGTTGTTGCTTTTTTAACGGGTTATATTGCCAATACTTATGGCATTACTCCTTATCCTTTTTACATTGGAGTTTTTATATCGATTATTGGTTTTATTTTGACTTTATTATGGGTTAAAGATACTAGAGCTTTTGTACATAAAGAAAGTACAACAGACATAACAGAACAACTTGATAATGTATTTTTAGAAACAACATTTAAAAATAAAACTTTGAGTTCTGTAACACAAGCAGGACTTGTAAACAATCTGAATGATGGAATGATTTGGGGCTTGCTTCCAATTGTTCTGTTTTCTCTAAACTTTGACAATGCTAGTATTGGAATAATTACTGCAATTTATCCAACTGTTTGGGGTGTAGGACAGCTTTTTACTGGTAAAATGTCCGATCATTATTCTAAAAAGGCAATGCTATTTTGGGGAATGCTTTTGCAAGGGTTAGCCATTTTATTTATTCCATTTAGCAATGACTTTTATGTTTTGGCTGTCATTTCGTCAATTTTAGGATTCGGAACGGCATTGGTTTACCCAACATTTTTATCCATAATTGCACAAGCGACAAGTCCAAAACAACGAGCAGAAAGCATTGGAACTTTTAGACTTTGGAGAGATCTAGGTTATGCCTTTGGGGCGTTAATTTCAGGAATTACTGCAGACTTGTTTGGTGTTGAATATGCTATATTTCTAATTGGTGGATTAACAATAATATCTTCACTAATCATCAAAATTCGTATGCCAGAACAAATTAAAACGGACAAAGAAGCGATTACTAGGTAGAAAGTAAAGTGATTTTCAAAGTCGAAAAAATGCTTAGATAAATACAACTATAAGGAATGTCAAAAAGATATTTTTAAAAATTCATCATGATTTTGTAAATCAGCAATATGCACAAAACTATTTAGATGAATTCCTCTATAAATTCAATAAGATATATTCTGGTGATAAACTATCAGATAGATTGCTAATTATAGCTTTAGTGACAACTTGGTATAAGTAACGGACATTCATATAATATTTTATCAAAGCAAAATAGTTTTTTAAGTAAGCTAGCTATTTGCATTGCTTTTAATGTCTAAAAAAAAGGAGTTCAAGATAATGTATTCTTGAACTCCTTTTAGGTGGGTTTTAAAAATTAGCTGATAGCAAAAAAAATAAATTCACATAAAAACTAATTTTTAGACCCCACCTTTTAGTTATAATATTTAAAAATGGTTATTGTACTGCGGTATATGCATTTATTACACCATAACCATATTTTGAATTCCTATTGCTATATAAATGTGCAGATTGTCTTAGTTTTGTTAAAACTTGTGAAGCTGTCCAAGTTGGGTGTTTTGCCCAAACTAATGCTGCTATACCTGCTGTTGTTGCAGTAGCTACCGAAGATCCTCCTACATAATCTAGTCCATTTGCATAGTATCCATTTGTTGTAGATGTTCTATTTGCATCTGATTTTCTTTGCATTATCACCGTAAATTCTACTTTGCTACCAGTATGGCAAACTTCACAAGCCTCATAGTAAGCACCATCATTAATCCCAGTAACAGCAACTACTTCTGCCATAGATGCGGGAAAAATAACACCCACAAAAGTTGTATAGCTTGTAGAAGTTCCAGCAGCACAAAATATTAATTTCCCTTTTGAGTATGCATATTTTATTCCATCAGAAATTGCTGAATCTTGATAAGGTATTCCCATAGACATGGAAATAATTTTAACAGATGGAGTATTTCCTAAGTTTATAAAAGCCTGTCTTACGGCTGCTTGCTTGGTATTTCCAGCTAAAACTACTCCGTCAGATGCTCTTACAGAAATTAAGTTAGCATTGTAAGCAACTCCTGAAGGCAAGCCTACATTGTTTCTTGGTCCTGCAATGGTAGATCCCATACTAGTTCCATGTCCGCAAGAATCTGCAGTTGTGCCATCAAAAGTGCCCGCTTTTGTAATTGTTCTTCCTGTGGATAAGCCATTGTTAAAACTTGTACCTAAAAGTGGTTGTTGTGAGGAAACACCAGTATCTATAAGCCCAACAGTTATTCCACGACCAGTGCTATAATTCCACGCTGCTGGAATGCTGTGCTTAGAAAAAGTCCATGAAATTTTTGCATTTGTTCCTGATAGTATAGTATAATCCGCAACGTTTAAAGGCTCTCCTTCAAATCCACAGCCAGAGGCACTTCCAGAACTTGCAGATCGTTGTGTATTTGTTAAATCTTTTTCGTATATATAATTTGTTGCTTCAATATATCTTAAATACTTGTTTTTTCTTAAAGCAATTACAGTTTCTTGCTTTTCAATTTTCACATCCATTACATTTAAAACTGCTTCAGAACGAATTAAAATATTTTTGATAGATTTTCCTTCATATTTTGAAATTAAGTCTAAAATTTCTTGTTCAATAACTTGATTATTTGGAGAAGTTGCTCTCACATAATCATTTTTATAATCACCAAAACCGATAGTTGCAATATTGTTTCCTTGATTAATAGCACTCCATATAAAATAATCGGAAGTGTCTCCCCAAACAAATGTACCTTTAGTGTCTAGACTTTGTTTAATAGTAGCGTCAATTTGTTGCGTTGTTAATGGTTCTTTTTGTTCTGGACTAACAGAAATTGTTTCGCCAGTAAATGGTTCTTGTGTACAAGAAGCGAAGATAATAGTTGCAAGAACTATTATTTTTCTAAGATTTTTTTTCATATAGTTTTTTTTGATTTGGCAACGAAGATATATTAATTTTTTTAATATGCAAAATATTTAGATATTTAATAATTAGTTAGTTATGCCAATATGTTACAACAAGATTTTTCTTCTTGTTTTTCTTGGTAAAATGGATTGTGTAATATATTATTTTATTAGTACCTTTGTTTTCATTATGCTAAAAACGATTACAATACTAAATAAAAGAGCGAGGTTTGATTATGAGATTATTGAAACCTATGTTGCAGGAATTGTACTTGCGGGAACAGAAATAAAATCTATACGATTAGGGAAGGTAAATATTACAGAAAGTTTCTGCGAATTTAATAATTTAGAACTCTTTGCAATCAATAGTTACATAGAAGAATATGCTTTTGGAAATCAATTTAATCATAAATCTAGAAGCGAACGGAAGTTGTTGCTTAAAAAAAGAGAACTGAAAAAATTAGCAAGAAATGTTCAGGCAAAAGGTTTAACAATTATTCCTTTAAAATTATTTACAACAGATAAAGGACTTGCAAAACTAGAAATAGGGTTATGTCGAGGAAAAAAAACCTATGATAAGCGAGAATCATTAAAAGAACAAGATACTAAAAGAGACTTGGACAGAATCAAAAAGAATTTTTAAAAGTTATGAGGATTTAAAAGAAAAATGATTTTACGTTTTATTTTCTAGTAGTGGGACAAATTTAAAATCGCCAAATTCCTTTTTTTCAAAATTAGTTTCACTTTTACGAACAATTAGTGTCATAATTTGATTGATGTTTCCAACAGGAATTACCATTTTTCCACCTATTTTAAGTTGTGATAACAATACTTTTGGAACCTCAGGTGCACCAGCAGTAACAATAATTCCGTCAAATGGGGCATGACTTTCTAAACCCTTATATCCATCTCCAAATGACAAATGTTTTGGTCTAATGCCTAGTTTTGGGAGTAAAATAGACGTTTTTTTGAATAATTCATTCTGCCGCTCCACACTATATACAACAGCTCCCATCACTTGCAAAACAGCGGTTTGATATCCAGAACCTGTTCCAATTTCTAATATTTTGTCTCCTTTTTTAATATCTAATAATTCTGTTTGAAAGGCAACTGTATATGGTTGTGAAATAGTTTGTCCAGCACCAATAGGAAATGCCTTATCTTGGTATGCATAATCTTGAAATCCAGAATCTAGAAATAAATGTCGTGGAATTGTATTAATTGCCTTTAAAACCATTTTGTTTTTAATTCCTTTCTGTTCTAAAATAGTAGTAAGTTGGTTTCGAAGTCCTTGATGCTTGGTAGTGTCTTTCATGCTATTGTTTTGAATAAGAGATTCTTATTCGTTACTTTTAAGTAGGTTGTTTTTTTTGTAAATTTAGAAAACAAAATTTCAATAATCAATATCTAATTGTCTTTAAATTCCTATTTTTGTTAAAAATATTTTTGATATGTTAAAAGTAGGCGTATTAGGTGCGGGACATCTAGGAAAGATACATTTAAGATTGCTTCAACAATCCGATAAATACGAATTAGTAGGTTTTTATGATGAAAATCAAGAAAATGCAGCTAAAATTGCTCAAGAATTTGGTTACAAACAATTTCATACCATTGCCTCTCTTATACATGCAGTAGATGTTATAGATATTGTAACACCTACACTTTCACATTATAAATGTGCAAAAGTGGCTATAAAATCTAAAAAACACATTTTTATCGAAAAACCAATTGCCACCACCATAGAGGAAGCGGAAGAAATAATAAAGTTATCTCACGAATATAATGTAAAAGGGCAAGTAGGGCATGTAGAAAGATTTAATCCAGCCTTCAAAGCTGTTAAAAATCAAATAAGCAATCCAATGTTTATAGAAACACATCGCTTGGCAGAATTTAATCCAAGAGGAACAGATGTGCCAGTGGTTCTAGACTTGATGATTCATGATATTGATGCAATATTAAGTGTGGTACAAAGCAAAATTGCTAAAATAAGTGCAAGTGGAGTTGCCGTAATTAGCGATTCTCCAGATATTGCAAATGCCAGATTAGAATTTGAAAATGGTTGTGTAGCAAATATAACTGCAAGTAGAATTTCCATGAAAAATATGCGGAAATCTAGGTTTTTTCAGAAAGATGCTTATATCTCGGTAGATTATTTAGATAAAGTTTGTGAAGTGGTTAAAATGAAAGACGCTCCAGAAACACCTGGAGATTTTGATATGATTTTGCAAAATGCCGAAGGAATAAAAAAACAAATTTATTACGAAAATCCTTCGGTAGAACCTAATAATGCAATCCTAGACGAGTTAGAATCTTTTGCAGATGCAATTAATACAGATACAACACCAGTTGTAACGCTAGCACAAGCAACAGAGGCCTTAAGAGTTGCTTACCAAATTATAGACTGTTTTACAAAATGATGAGCAATTTTCTTTTAGATACTAAAACTATCATAGAATTTTCTACAATAGTTGTTTCTACTATTGTTGGAGGCTATCTGTTTGATAAATATTTGAATAAAATATTTTTAAGTAAATCTAGTATTATAGATGCCGACCCAACAAATTATTTTTTTTTAAAACATTTATCTAAAGCAATAATTTATTTGCTAGGTTTTGGCTGGGCATTGCTTACACTCCCAATTACACAAACCTTCGGTCACTCATTATTAGCAGGAGCAGGAGTTACTACTATCATTGCAGGATTTGCATCGCAACAAGCATTAAGCAATATTGTAGGAGGCATATTTATACTTATGTTTAAGCCATTTCGTTTAAACGATTATATTGAATTTCAAGGTAAGCAAGGGGTTGTGGTAGAAGTGAACCTTCATGATACAATTATAGAAGACGATCAACAAAACAAAGTTGTTATTCCAAACATGCTTATTTCTAACGGAATAATTACCAATTACAAAAACAAACCAAATAATTAGCTAAAAAATAAAGATGAAAATAATAGGCGTTATAGGAGCAGGAACAATGGGAAATGGAATTGCACATACATTTGCACAAGCTGGATTTTCGGTAAAATTAATAGATATTTCAGAACAATCTATCGATAAAGGAATGCAAACAATTGCAAATAATTTAGATAGAATGCTTGTAAAAAATACTATTACGGAGGCAGAAAAACAGAAAACATTATCCAATATTATTACCTACACAGATATGGAAGATGGAGTAGTGGGGTGCGATTTAATTATAGAAGCCGCTACCGAAAATTTATCTTTAAAATTAAAAATATTCAAGCAATTAAGCGATTTGTGCTTAGCAAATACAATACTAGCAACCAATACTTCTTCTATTTCTATCACTCAAATTGCATCGCAGGTACAAAATCCAGAACGTGTTATTGGAATGCATTTTATGAATCCAGTGCCAATTATGAAATTAGTAGAAATTATTCGTGGATATTCTACTTCAGAGGAAGTAACTAAGAGCATTATGGATTTATCTCTAAAATTAGGAAAAACTCCAACCGAAGTAAATGATTATCCTGGTTTTGTAGCCAACAGAATATTAATGCCAATGCTTAACGAAGCCATCGAAACGCTATACAATCATGTTGCAGGAGTACAGGAAATAGACACCGTTATGAAGCTTGGCATGGGACACCCAATGGGACCATTACAATTAGCCGATTTTATAGGGTTAGATGTTTGTTTATCTATACTAAATGTAATGTACGACGGATTCAAAAATCCAAAATATGCACCATGTCCATTACTAGTAAATATGGTAATGGCAGGAAAGTTAGGTGTAAAATCAGGAGAGGGTTTTTATGACTATTCTCAAAGTAAAAAAGCAGAGAAAGTAGCAATTGCTTTTTGCTAATAAAAATAAATTATAATGGCAAAAATAATTCCTTTTCAAGCAGTTAGACCTTCCCCAGATAAAGTTAGTTTGGTAACTTCTCGCTCGTATGAGGAGTATTCTGCTGCGGAATTAGCTTCTCAATTAGATTTTAATCCTTTTTCTTTCTTACACATTTTAAATCCAGCATATACAAACCAGCAAAAAATAGGCTTTGAAAAAAGATTTAAACTGGTTGCACAAAAATACAGCGATTTTAAAACCGATGCAATTTTAATAAAAGAATCAGAAGTTTCTCTTTATTTGTACGAAATAGAAACGAAAAATCAAATATTCACAGGAATAGTTTCAGGTATTTCTATTCAGGATTATCAAGAAGATATTATCAAAAAACACGAAGATACATTACAATACAGAGTCGAATTGTTTAAAGATTATTTGCATCAAACACAATTTAACACAGAGCCTGTTTTAATTTCTTATCCTGATAATCAAGAAATTGAAAATTGGATTAATCTAAAAAAAACAGAAGTGCCGTTGTATCAATTTTCTACTACTAGAAAAGAAAAGCATACACTCTGGAACGTTAATTCCGAATCAGAAATTACCTGGATACAATCGCAATTTGAAGCCATCGGTAATGTGTATATTGCAGATGGGCATCATCGTTCTGCATCGGCAGAATTGCTTTGGCAACAGGATAAAAACAGCAAAAATGAGAACCTTTCTTATTTTATGAGTTTTTTAATTGCCGAAAGTAAAATCAAAATTTACGAATACAACCGAATAATTAGGGATTTAAACAATCATACCAAAGAAACTTTTTTAGAAAAACTATCTTCTGATTTTTGGATAAAAAATAAAGAACAAGAACTTTGGAAACCTTCTAAAAAATACGAATTTGGAATGTATTTAGATAACGAATTTTACCAACTAATTCTCAAGAATCAAAACGATTTTACAGGAGTTTTAGAAAACTTAGACGCTCAAATTTTATTTCAAAAAGTACTAGAGCCAATTTTAGGAATTACAGATTTAAGAAATGACGAAAGAATAGATTATATTCCTGGAAATGTAGCCATTACTTCCATGAAAGAAATTATAGATGAAGGGGAATTTGAAGTAGGATTTACATTATTCCCAGCTCAAATAGCAGAAATAAAAGACTTAGCAAACCAAAACCTAATTATGCCTCCCAAAAGTACTTATATAGAGCCGAAATTTAGAAGTGGATTGCTTATTTATGAACTTTAAAATCACAACAATATGTCCATAAAAGAAAATATTATTTCCATAAAAAATAAACTTCCAAAGGAGGTAACACTCGTGGTGGTTTCTAAAACAAAGCCTATTACAGATATTATGGAGGCCTATAATGCTGGACAAAGAATTTTTGGGGAGAACAAAATTCAAGAAATGACCCAAAAATGGCAAGAATTGCCTAAGGATATTGAGTGGCACATGATTGGACATGTACAAACTAATAAGGTGAAAGAAATGGCTCCGTATGTTAGTCTAATTCATAGCGTAGATAGTTTAAAATTGTTGCAAGAAATTAACCATCAAGCACATAAAAACAATCGAATTATTAATTGTTTACTTCAAATAAACATAGCCGAAGAAGAAAGCAAATTTGGAATCGATTTTGACGAAATAGACGAAATTATAGAATATGTTTACGATGATGAAAAAGCCCCTAACATTCAAATAGTTGGAGTCATGGGAATGGCTACTAACACAAACGATAAAGAACAGCTAGAAATGGAATTTGGCTTTTTAATCCATGTTTTTACTATTTTAAATACGATTGATTCCAGAATAGAAACAAAATCTTTTGGGATGAGCAACGATTATCTACTGGCAGTAGAAAATGGAAGTAATATGGTAAGAATTGGAAGCATGATTTTTGGACAACGAATATCGTAAACACATTATTTTTTCAACAATAACAACACCTTTTACTTAATTTTACCAAAGCAAAGGAGATAGTTTCTCAGGAAAAATACTACTTTCAATCTAACCCTCAAAAAAAGGGGAATTTTATGTATGCAATTTTAGATATAGAAACCACAGGAGGACAGTTTAACGAAGAAGGAATCACAGAAATAGCCATCTACAAATTTGATGGATACCAAGTGATAGATCAGTTTATTAGTTTGATAAATCCAGAAAAGCCGATACAACCATTTGTAGTAAAACTCACAGGAATTAACAATGCAATGTTGCGTTCTGCACCCAAATTTCACGAAGTAGCAAAGAGAATTGTCGAAATTACACAAGATTGTATTATTGTAGCTCACAATGCATTATTCGATTATAGAATTCTTCGAATGGAATTTTCTCGATTAGGGTATGATTTTCAGGCAAAAACACTTTGTACGGTCGAATTATCCAAAATTTTAATACCAGAACAACCATCTTATAGTCTAGGAAAGCTTGTCCGTTCCCTAGGAATACCTGTTACCGATAGGCATAGAGCAAATGGCGATGCAATTGCCACTGTAAAATTATTCAAAATGCTTCTTGAAAAAGATACCCATAAAAACCTTATCCAAGAGCAAATTAAAACAGAAATTGCAAAAGGAATTGATACAAAATTGCATTTGTTGTTAGAAAATTTACCCAATACTGTTGGTGTTTATTATTTTTATGATGCAAACGGAACCATTTTTTACATCGGAAAAGCAAAAGCAATTAAAAAAAAGGTAAACCAGCATTTTGCTTCTACCACAGTTAGAAATAAAAAAATCCAGCAAAAAGTTTGTGCCGTAACTTATGAAGAAACAGGTTCCGAGCTACTCTCGATTTTAAAGGAATTAGAAGAAATAAAAATTCATAAACCAAAGCTAAATCAAATTTCTGAAAAAAGCGTTTGCAAACTAGGTTTGTATTTAGAAAAAGATTCTGAAGGCTTCAAAAACTTATTATTAACAAAAATTGATAGACGTAAAAAAGAAATTTTTGCATTTATAAGTCTACAAGAAGCGAATACTTTTTTGGAAAAAATTCTAGCTAACTATACTTTAAATCAAAATCATATTATTTTTAATAATAAAATGTTGATTGCTGCAAATTTATCTGTTGTTTCGTTAGAAGAACACAATCAAAATGTAGCCACTTTAATTCATGAAAATCAATTACTTGATGGACAAAAAGTGTTGATTGATAGAGGACGAACTTTGGGTGAAAAAAGTGTCATTCTATTCGAAAATGGTATTTTTCAAGGATATGCTTTTGTCGATTTAAATTACCAAATACACAACTTATCGATACTCAAAAATATTATTGTTAAATTATCCAATACCAAAGATTTTATTGCAATCACACAATCGTATTTACAAAAAAATAAACGAATAAAAATTATTTCTATTTAATATTAAATGAATTATTTATTAACCATTGTAGGGCCAACAGCAATTGGAAAAACATCTATGAGCATTGCATTGGCTAAACATTTTAAATGCGAAATTTTATCCTGCGATAGCAGACAATTTTACCAAGAAATGGAAATTGGAACTGCAGTTCCAACAAAAATGGAGCTAGAAAGTGCGAAACACCACTTTATTCAAAATAAATCTATACACGAATTATACACCGTTGGTGATTTTGAAAAAGAAGCAATTGCAAAATTGGATCAATTATTTTTACAGAATAAAATCCAAATAATGGTTGGTGGTTCTGGTTTATATGTAAATGCCGTTTTAGATGGTTTTGATAATTTTTTGCCAATTTCAGAAGCTGTAAGAGAAAATGTTCGGTTGGATTATGAAAAAAAAGGCATCGAGTTTCTGCAAAATGAATTTAAAAAGTTAGATGCAAATTATTATCAATATTTGCAAGAGAACAATGCACAAACCTTAAAAAATCCACAGAGATTAATGCGCTTTTTAGAAGTTTGTATCAGTACTAATATGCCTTATTCTTCTTTTTTAAATAAAGAAAAAAAAATAAGAAATTTCACCCCAATAATTATAGGGCTAGAAGCAAATCGAGAACAAATATATGCTAGAATTAACCAGCGAGTTGATGATATGTTAGAGCAAGGGTTGCTGGAGGAAGTTGTTAAGTTACAATCATATAAGGCTTTAAATGCAATGCAAACAGTAGGTTACAAAGAATTTTATGATTATTTAGAAAATAAAATACCTTGGAGTCAGGCGATTGATGAGGTTAAAAAAAACACTCGGAATTTTGCCAAAAGACAATTAACTTGGTTTAAAAAAAATAAAGAAACTACTTGGTTTCATTATAATACCGATTATAATGAAATAATACATTTTATCGAGAAGAAAATACAACAAGATTCTCGATAAAATGTATTTATACAATTAGATTTCTAAAATACAAATATTGCCCTTTCTCCCATCATATCATTTACTTCTTGAGCAACTTCTTCGATAATTTCGTCATTGGTATAATTAGAAATTACTTTATCTATAAGATTTACAATAACTTCCATGTCTTCTTCTAGCAAGCCACGAGTTGTAATAGCTGGTGTCCCTATTCTAATTCCAGAGGTTACAAATGGCGATTTGTTATCAAAAGGAACCATATTTTTGTTTACTGTAATTTCTGCTTTTATAAGTGCATTTTCTGCTTCTTTTCCAGATATATTTTTATTTCGTAAATCTATAAGCATCATGTGATTATCTGTTCCTCCAGAAATAATATTGTAGTTTCTATTTACAAAGGCATTTGCCATTGCTTTTGCATTTTTTTGAACTTGCATTGCATATCTAAAAAATTCATCAGATAGACATTCGCCAAAAGCAATTGCCTTAGCAGCAATTATATGCATTAAAGGACCACCTTGATTTCCAGGGAAAACAGACATGTCCAATACATGAGACATCATTCTTATTTCTCCCTTTGGAGTTTTTAATCCCCATGGATTTTCAAAATCTTTACCCATTAATATCATTCCTCCACGTGGTCCACGTAAAGTTTTGTGTGTTGTTGTAGTAACTATATGGCAATGTGGAATAGGGTCATTCATTAGTCCTTTGGCAATTAATCCCGCAGGATGTGATATGTCTGCCATTAAAAGTGCTCCTGTCGAATCTGCAATTTCTCTAAAACGCTTAAAATCCATATCACGAGAATATGCCGATGCTCCTGCAATAATCATTTTTGGCTGTTCTCTTAATGCAATTTCTTGTATTTTGTCATAATTTAGCAAGCCAGAATCAGGTTCTACTCCATAAAATGAAGCGTTATATAGTTTTCCTGAAAAATTTACAGGAGAACCATGTGTTAAATGCCCACCATGTGATAGGTCGAAACCTAAAATCTTGTCACCAGGTTTTAAGCAAGCTGCAAATACTGCGGTATTGGCTTGAGAACCAGAGTGTGGTTGCACATTTGCATATTCTGCACCAAATAGTTCTTTTGCTCTATCAATAGCTATTTGTTCTATCACATCTACAACTTCACAACCACCGTAGTATCTTTTCCCTGGATAGCCTTCTGCATATTTATTGGTAAGTACAGAACCTGCTGCTTCCATAACTTGGTCGCTTACAAAATTTTCGGAAGCTATTAATTCTAATCCGTGTATTTGCCTGTCTTGTTCTTCCACAATTAGGTCAAAAATCAATTTGTCGTGTTGCATAGTGTCGTAATTTGTTAAAATGAATACAAAATTACGAATTTTGTTTGTTAAATAAATTCTAAATAATACTTTTGATTCTAATATTTATAAACAAACAATTAATTTATATATTATGTCAAATATAGCTAATGATCCAGCTCGTAAATCATGGGTCGATGTTCCTGAAAACAGCGATTTTCCTATCCAAAACATACCATTCGGTGTTTTTTTAACAAAAGATGATGTCATTACCATTGGTACAAGAATTGGAAATTGTGCAATAGATATGGGAGCATTGCAACAACTAGGGTATTTTGAAGGAATTGAACTTACCGATGATATGTTTATGCAAGATACTTTAAATGATTTTATCTCTGATGGGAAAAAAACTTGGCGTTTGGTTCGAAATAGACTTGCAGAGCTTTTTGACACAAATAATCCAAGACTTAGAGACAATGTTGTGCACAAAGAGATTATCATTTTTAGTGTAGATCTTATAGAAATGCTCTTGCCAGTTCAAATAGGCGATTATACTGATTTTTACTCCAGTAAAGAACATGCTACAAATGTAGGAAAAATGTTTCGTGATCCAGAAAATGCTTTATTGCCAAATTGGCTACACATTCCAGTTGGCTACCATGGGCGTAGTTCTACTATTGTTCCTTCAGGAGTTCCAGTGCACCGTCCTAATGGTCAAACTCTAGCAAATGGAGAATTGCAACCAACTTTTGGCCCTTCTAAATTGGTAGATTTTGAATTGGAAACTGCATTTATTACAACCGATGCAAATGTGATGGGTGAGGCAGTTCCTGTAACCGAAGCAGAAGATTATATTTTTGGAATGGTATTGTTAAATGATTGGAGTGCAAGAGATATTCAAAAGTGGGAATACGTTCCACTAGGTCCATTTTTGGCAAAAAATTTCGCATCTTCTATTTCACCTTGGATTGTTACTATGGATGCACTAGAACCTTTCAGAGTCTCCAGTCCTGTTCAAGCCCCAAAACCATTGGAATATTTACAATTAGAAGATAATTTTACTTTTGATATACATTTGCAAGTATCTATCACTCCAGAAAATGCTAGTCCTACTGTGGTTTCTAAGTCTAATTTTAAATATATGTATTGGTCTATGAGTCAGCAGTTAGCACATCATACAAGTAATGGGTGTAGAGTAAACTCAGGCGATATGATGGGTTCTGGTACAATTTCGGGAAGTACACCAGATAGTTTTGGGTCTATGTTAGAGCTTACTTGGGGTGGCAAAAATCCTTTAAAAATGACCGATGGTTCTGAAAGAAAATTTATAAATGATAACGATACTGTTACCATGACAGGATTTTGCAAAAATGATTCTGTACGAATTGGTTTTGGAGAAGTGAGTAGCAAACTACTTCCTGCATTTGAAGTTAAGAAAAATTAAAAAGAATAGAATGTTAATAAAAAGCCATTTCAATTTTACTATGAAATGGCTTTTTTATTCACTTATCGCTTTAAAGCAAAATTTCCTTTTGTAATCCTGCCATCTTCAAATTCAATGCTATACCAATAATCTGTGGCTGGCATCGGTTTTCCTGTGAATGTTCCATCCCAACCTTGCCCTAATGGGGATAGTTGTTTCATTAGTTTTCCAAATCTATCAAAAATATAAATTTTAGTCTTAGCATTATATAGACTACTTATGCCTTGAACATTCCAATAATCATGAATACCATCGTTATTTGGAGTAAAATACTTGGGTACTCCTAAAACATAAATTTCTTGTTTAGCAGTTCCACAACCATTCTTGTCTTTTACATAAATGGTATGAATTCCTCCCATAACATTTGTAAAAATAGTACTTTCCTGAAATGGTCCAAACTCCTCATTTAAACTATATATATAATCGCCATCGCCAGATGTGTTAATGGTGATTGTATTATTATCAGATAATTCTACAATACTAGTAGGCAAAATTGTAGCAATGTTGGAAGAAACTACTGTTATTGTTCTTGTTCTTGAACAGCTAAATGTATTGTTTACTGTAACAGTATAAATTCCTTCCGTATTTACATTTAAAACATAACTATTTTGTGGGGGAGATATTACATTTCCATTTAAACTCCAGCTATAAGTATAATTACTACTTGAAGTTCCATCACTTATTCCAGCATTAATGGTAACATTGATATTTGGGTCGTTAGAGCAAACTAACTCATCTCCCACTAGAAATATATTTGGTAACGGATTTACTACAAATACTAATGTAGTTGTATCTACACAATTTGCATTTAAAGGATTAGTTACCGTTGCTACAATATTTTGAGTTCTGGTTACAAATGGATTTGGGAGAGTTGTAAGTACATTTCCGCTAGAATCGGTATAAATTACCACCATTCCTGTCTGACTTCCTAAAATAGTGTTTTGAAAGTTGCTTGTATCAAAACTACTTTGCCCATCGTTATCAGAACCAGAAGCCAAATCGTCACATAAAGGAGTTATTGTTACTGGGTTTGCAATTGGGAGAACATCTACGATGAACGAAATTAATACTTCATCGGTACAAGCATTTGTGGTATTGTTAGTAACAACTGCTTTAATAATCTTGTTAGATGTTTCAAAACTTGCTGGAAATGGACTTGCTATAACAATACCATTAATATCTGTAAGTGGTGTATTGGTTGCATTATCAAAATAAGTTACAGTCACAGGATAATTCTGATTAGTTCCTAAAAGAGTAGTTTCTAAATTAGAAGTGTTAAAAGTGAGAATGCCATCTTGATTGTCATCACATTCTTTGTAAGGAGCAACTGGATTTGCGTATGGCAATGCCTCCACAGTTAAAAAAACTTGAGCAAATCCGTAGCAAGATTGGCTTATTGTGCTATCTACTCTTCCCCAAATAGTTTGTGTGTTGGCTATGTCATTTCTAAAATTGCTTGGATTAGGGATAGCGTTAATTTGGGCATCTCTATCAGCAGTATTTCGGTAATACTTAATATTATAGGTGCCAGCTGGTAGGACATTTGTTATCAAATCTGTGGTTACACTAGAAATGTTAAAGTTTGTAATTCCATCTCTTCTGTTTATAATTGGATTTCCAGAAATGGTTCCATCTATTGCAAGTGTATCGTCACATTCTGTAAAAGACTGACTATAAGTGCTAGGTATTTGGGTAGCAATTACTAAAGCATCTATTTGTACAGTTTTAAAGCAACCATTACTATTTTCAACTCTAGTCCATACAGTTATTGTACCAGGAGAACCTGTATTGGTAAATGCGCTAGGATTTGTTATTTGTACCAAAGTATCCTGTGTTTGTGCTCCGGCAAGAGTGGTAAAATAAGTAAAGGTTTCATTGGCTGCATTTGCAGATATTAAATTATTATTAATAGTTAGGTTGATTGCAGCAATGGCATCTAAATCATCATCACATTGAATAATTTGCATAGGAGAGGTTACCACAGGAAGAGGTAATACCGTTAGTGTGGTTTCTGCAGAAATTAATCCACAAGAATTTCCTACTTTATTCAATATAACTCGATATTTATATCCGTTCATTGCATTTGTTGTGGCAATGGTAAGTGTGTTTGTGGTGGTGTTAGTGTATGGAGGTATATTTGTACAATTTGTCCAAGTAGTACCATTTGTAGATACTTGCCACTGATAGGTATTTCCACCATTATCACTTAGAGTTACTAATGCGTTTTGCAACTCACATGTTGGGACAACATTTGGTTGTGTTGTTATAATTATTGGGGCAAATGTTGTGTAATTTGTACTTGGAACAAGATAGCCAGTGCCACTAGTTACTATCCCATTTGCATTTGTTGTTGGTGGCATAATTGCACCAAGTAATCCATCTCCATTTGCATCTGGAGTGCCTGGATAGTTTGCTTCAATCACATCGTTACAGCCATCATTGTCCGAATCTAGCTCGCGATAGTTTTTAATTCCATCTGTATCGGTGTCTGCAACAATATAGTTTAAATTTCCAGAATCAATAGAGGTTTCAACAGAATCAGACAGTCCATTTGATCCAAAAGATACTGCATTTCCATCTATTCTACCATTTAAGTTGGCATCGGTTGCATTGCAATTAGATTCATTTAAATCATATATTCCGTCGTTATCGGAATCTAAATCTAGATAGTCTGGTGTAGTGTCTAAATCAGAATCTATTGGAGTTAATCCTGGTTCAAAGGCATCGTCTAATCCGTTTAAATTAGTATCTATATTAGAGATTACTATAGCATTGTTTACTTGTACCTCTGTAATGTCTAACATTCCATCATTATCAGAATCTATATCTAATTGGTTTGGAATTGTGTCTCCATCTGTATCAAAAGGAAGACAGGTTGCTACTAACTTGAATGTAGATTTGTTTCCAGAAATATCACTTAGATTTTTATGGGTAATTTTAAAATTTGTGACTTGAAAAGATTGAAAGCTAAAAGTTCCTGTTCCGGCTGAAAGAGGTGTTGATCCATTTAATCGGAATCTAATTTCGAAAGAAGAAAATTGTGTAACGCCACTTTCGTATATTCCATCATAGTTTGTGTCAATTAACAATTGGTCTGTGGGATTTAATACCGTTATGGTTTTATTCACATCAGAATTTACAATATATTCTGCATTAGAATTTATCAAATCTGTAATATTAGCAGTATTTGGATACTCTAATCGGATATTTATAGGTTGGCTGTATGTTTGATTATAACTAACATAATAGCCTTTTCCTGCTGGAATTTCAGTAATAAAACTGCCATCTGTATTTCCCGCAAATGGTGTTGTACTTGCTGGCATAGAATTTGCAATTATACCTGTAAATGAATTATTGTATGAACCATTCATAATATTTCCATTAGCGGGATTAGAAAGATTAATGTTTTGGTTCCCTAAAGATTCGAAGCAATTTATAAGTCCATCGTTATCGTTATCTATATCTACGTTGTCATTTACTAAATCATTATCTCTATTTGTAGCACAATCACTTACGGGTATATTGTCAGAAATTAATGGTGGCGATGGACAGGTTGAAATAGAAGCTTCTACACTGTAGTAACCAGCTTGTGTTGGCAAATATTGGTTGGTTACTGCACCAGCTATAGGATTCCCATTAAAATACCATTGAAAAGTATCAAATGAGGTTAAGCTACTAACCGATAATGAAGCATTTGGGATACAATTTGGCTGACTTGTAACGGCAACTTGCTGTGTAATTTCAGGTTTGAAAGTAAATCCGGAATAAAAACCACCATAGGTCGCAGCCCCACTAGAGCCAAAATAGGAAAGATACACTGATTTAGTAGAAAAAACGGATACATTCCCATTAAAACCATTAAATATATAGGTTTCATAGCCGGTGTTTCCTGTTACCGAAAGTGGGCCATTTACGGATATTCCTACGGGAAGTGTTGCTAATGTATAGGAAGTTCCGTCTATCAAAAAAGTTAAAGTTGCACCAGTTTCTGTTACGATGCATACAGTTCCTGTAAAGCTGCCATCTGTTCCAACTTGGTTTATATAAGGTATGTTATTAATTATTTTAGGGGTTTCGCAACTTAATGGAGGTAGAAAGTGTAAATTCTGGTTTGCCTGACTTCCAGAGCCTCCAATGCCTTGATAAGCAAATACTTTCTCGGAGGTATTTACATATAAGTTATTGTTTGCCGAAAATTGACTTCCATCTATCGCTACATAATCACCTGCGTTTAATGTTGTAAAAGGAGTGGCACTTCCGTTTAAAAAAACTTGCGTATTATTTGTATTTGCTACAATTATTGGTCTTTCTACCACATCTAGTCCATTTCCTTTTATAAAAATATATTCTTTCCCGGTTCTTTCTGCCGATACAATTTGGTCAAACCCTAAGTCTAGATTTCCTGTATTACCATCACTACCTGCAAAAGATCCACAATTTACAGCAATCGGTTTTGTAGAATGAATGAAAGAACCTATTAATCCATCTTTATTAGCAGCATTTGGTCCTTTTACCGCTATTACATAACTTTCGCCTGCATTTAAAATTACATTTGTAGGGGTGTTTCCAACTCCTGCATTATTAACTAACAAAACACCAGATTCTATATCTCCAAACGAGACTTCTGTATTGTTTTCTGTCGCCAATATAGAGGCAAAAGTTAAATAATTGCTATTATAAGAAGGGGTTCCTGTGTTAATAAAAGCTCCTATTCTAAATTGGGTTCCTAGTGCAGCAAGTCCTTTAGATACTAACCCTCCAGCGTGATAATGCTCTGGTGTTGCAATTACTCTAACAGTAACATAAACTAGATCTTCTGCTTCTACAATATAGCCTTTGTTATTCATAACACTGCTAATATTGAATTCTGGAACCATTATTTGCGTGTCAGAGCCTGCATTTGCAATATTTAGGATATAAGGTGTATCTCTAGAAACAGCACCAGTAATTATCGCACCACCTAACTGAATAATTCTAAAATTAACAGGAGTAGTGCTTGGACAAGATATGTATAAGCTTTGATCTTGAGGTGCAATACTACTAGCACTTGTAATTGGTGGAATATAATGTGTTTTGCTAAATTGTGCAAAACCACTAAAAGTAAGTAATAAGATAAATTGTAAAAATCTATTTTTCATTAGTGTTTTTTTAGATAAAAGTAAACAAAGATATGCAAAATTATAATGCTTTGCTCTATTTAAGAAGAAGCTTCCTTGTTAAAGTGTGTTAAAAGTCACATTAATTTTCTGTTTTAAAGCATCGAAAAAAGTAAAAGGTTCAGAAAGTAATGGTTTTATGTTTTTTTAGATGCGTTCGTGTATTTTTTTGAAATAATTTAAGGCTTTAATTAATCTGCTACCATGCCATGAAAACATCTCTCCATCTACAAAAAAGGTTGTAGCATGATGTGTGTATCTTCCTATTTCAAATGCATCTTCTTCTTTAAATGGATAGGGTTCTGATGAGAGAAATATCAAATCTGGATCCCCTTCTATTCTAATTTTCTTAATTTCTATTTCGGGGTATCTGCTTTTGGTTGCATAAATATTTTCTAAATGATTAAGTTCTAATAAACTATTTATAAAAGTATTGTTTCCAACAACCATGTATGGATTTTTCCATATAAAATAAGCAACTTTTTTAAATGCTTTCTCTTGGATAAAACTTTTAAAATCGGTAAGGGCAAAATGCAATTTATCCGTTATTTTTTGAGAACTCATTTTGCAAGACAAAAGAGAACCAAAATCGTTAATCATGGTAAAATTATCTTCAATTGTTTCTACATTTGTTACCCAAACGGGGCATATTTTTTGAAGTTCAGTTATTATCTCTAGTGTATTTTCTTCTTTGTTGCCTATTATAATATCTGGATTTAGAGATTTTATTTTTTCAAAATGCACATTTTTTGTCCCACCAATTATCGTAGTTACATTTTTTAAATAATACGGATGCACACAAAATTTTGTAATCCCAACAATTTTTTCTTCTAATCCTAAATCTACTAATAGTTCGGTTTGTGATGGAACAAGAGATACAATCCGTTGTGGTACACTTTGAATAGTATGAATTGTACCAATTTGGTCTGTTAAAATTTTCAATCGTTAAGACGATTTACTTGTATTATCCTTGCCATTTCGCTTTGCATTTTCATGGCTTCCTCTCTTGCTTTTTCTGCAAAATTAATTCCGTTAGAGGCATAAATAATACTTCTGGAAGAATTAATTAGCAGTCCAATACTTGCATTTATTCCGTATTTGCAAACTTCCGCTAAACTTCCGCCTTGAGCACCAACACCTGGAACTAATAAGAAACTATTGGGAACTATTCTTCTAATTTCGGTAAAATATTCTGCTTTTGTTGCACCTATAACATACATCAAACTTTCGGAGTTTTTCCATGTTTTAGATGTCTCAATTACAGTTTTATAAAATGCTTTTCCATCACTATTCTTTGTCTGAAAATCAGAAGCCCCTTCATTAGAAGTTAGAGCTAGCAAAATGGTATGCTTATTTTTAAATGCTAAAAAGGGTTCAACAGAATCTTTCCCCATGTATGGTGCAACGGTAACCGAATCAAAATTCAAATCTTCAAAAAAAGCTTTTGCATACATTGCAGACGTGTTGCCAATATCTCCACGTTTTGCATCGGCAATAGTAAAAATTTCAGAATGTTTTTCGTTTATATAATCAATGGTTTTTTGTAAGGCTTGCCAGCCTTTTACACCATGTGCTTCATAAAAAGCAATGTTTGGTTTGTACGAAACACATAAATCATGTGTGGCATCTATTATTGCTTTGTTAAATTCAAAAATAGGATCTTCTAAAGAGAGTAAATGCTGTGGGATTTTAGTCAAATCGACATCTAAACCAATGCAAAGGAAAGATTTTTTGTGTTTAATTTGCGCTATTAATTGTTGGGTTGTCAATAGTACTAAAATTTGAATTGTTTGACTAAAAAAGTTCGGACTCTTTCAGCTTTTCCATATTGTTAACTAGTTGTAATTCGTCCACAAATTTCTGGATTTTTCCGTTCATTACACCATCCATATCAAAAACATCTAACCCAATTCTGTGATCGGTTACACGCCCTTGCGAATAGTTATACGTTCTAATTTTTGCCGAACGGTCGCCACTACTTACTTGCGAAGAACGCTTGGTAGCATCTTCAGCTTGTTTAATAGCCAGTTCTTTTTCGTACAAACGAGAACGCAATACTTCTAATGCCTTATCTTTGTTTTTGTGTTGCGATTTTTGATCCTGACATTGTGCTACTAAACCGGTAGGAACGTGCGTTAGTCGAACTGCCGATTTGGTAGTATTCACAGATTGCCCTCCAGGCCCAGACGAACAGAAAAAGTCCACTCGCACATCGTTCATATCTATCTGAACATCAAATTCTTCTGCTTCTGGCAATACCATTACTGTTGCTGCAGATGTATGTACGCGTCCTTGTGTTTCGGTTTGTGGTACACGTTGCACACGATGCACACCAGCTTCAAATTTTAAAGTTCCATAAACGTCTTCGCCAGTAACTTCAAAAATCACCTCTTTAAACCCACCAGAAGTTCCTTCGTTCATATCCACAACCGAAGTTCTCCAACCTCTAGTTTCGCAATATTTTGTGTACATTCTAAATAAATCGCCTGCAAAAATACTAGCCTCATCTCCACCAGTTCCAGCTCGAATCTCGACCATTACATTTTTAGCATCTTCGGCATCTTTCGGAATTAGCAAAAATTTTATTTCTTCTTCTAATTCTGGTAAGCGTTCCTTTGACTCATCTAGTTGCATTTTAGCCATTTCTACCATGTCTAAATCGCTACCATCTGCTATAATTTCATTTGCCTCGTCTATATTTGCTGTAAGCAATACATATTCTTCTCTTTTTTCGGACAAAGATTTCAATCCTTTATATTCTTGATTAAGTGCTACATAACGTTTTTGATCGGAAATTACATCTGGCTGAATTATTAAATCCGAAATCTCGTCAAAACGTTGTTTTATTATTTGTAATCTATCTAACATACCATTGTTTTATTGTTTGCAAAGTAACAAAAAAAAATAAAGGCTCGCAAGTTTCGTGCATTTTCCTTTCAGGGTTTAAAATAAACAATTAAAAATCAATGTTTTATAAAATTTTCGTGCTAATTTGTGAAATTAGTGTCTAATTTAAATTAAGTTTTGTTAGCTAATGCAACTTACGACATTACAACTTTCGGCTTTTGACTTTACGACTTTACGACTCACTAAAAATAGATAATTAACAAATGGGTTAAACAAATATTACTAAATAGTAAAACTATGTAAAGACTTGTATTTATTGATTTTTTTGTATTGTATTGTTCTTTTTACTCTGTTTATTTTAAAAAATTAACGTTTTTTTTTTGTTATTTGATTTTATTTTATACATTTACATCATAAATAATAATTTAAAACCATGAATTATGAAAAAAAGAATACTATTTTTAGTCTTATTTGTTTTTTTAGGAATAAATAATCTATTAGCACAAACCACGTTTATCGATAACTCTCCAGGGGGAACAGAAGTGTTTACCGTTCCTGTTGGGGTTACTTCAATTACCGTTTCCATTTGGGGTGGTGGTGGTGGTGGTGGTGGCTCTAGAAGATCTGCTGGCGGTGGCGGTGGTGGCGGTGGTGGCGGTGCGGCCACTAGAACGTATGCAGTAACACCAGGACAAACATTTAATTATGTAGTAGGAAATAGGGGTGCAGGCGGGAGTGATTCTCCTACTAATGGAGGTGCTGGTACGGCAACTACTTTTGCTGCCATGACAGCCAATGGTGGTGCAGGTGGAACTCATGATGATAGTTGTAAATCTTGTGGTATAGCTGGTGCTGGAGGTACTGCCAGTGGAGGCACCACAAATGTTACAGGTGGAAATGGTACTGATGGAAATAATAGTAATAATGGACGAGGTGGTGCAGGAGGAAATTCCGGTACAGTTTTAGGCGTTTTTGGTGCTGGCGGAGCTGATGTTAATGGGTATTACGGTAATCCTGGCACAATACCTGGCGGAGGCGGAGGTGGTGGTAATAGCTCTAGTTTGTTTAGTTATTCTGGAGGAAATGGAGCGTATGGAGAGGTTCGTATTACTTATACAGAAATTATACCTGGTTCCCCAGCATGTCCTAGCGTTATTGCAGGAGGTGTGGGCTTGTCTGGCGCAGATCCGTCTCCGTTTACTTGTACTGCTCCTTCTACTTGCACCAATATAGAAGCAAATTATATCCCGTTAGGGGATACAAGTACTTATACCGTTAGTAGTATTGGATACACACCACCAGTGGCATATTCTGGAGGATATAATAATATAATTGTGGGGCAAGATGATGTTTGGTCTGGAGTGATAAATTTGCCTTTTAATTTTTGTTTTTATGGGAACAACTATTCACAGTGTGTGGTAGGTGCTAACGGAATGATTTCTTTTAACACAGCCTTAGCAAATGCCGGATCAGGATATACATTAGATGCCAATATGCCAAGTACATCTGCTTCACTAGAAGGAAACACTATTTGTGGGGTGGGGCAAGATATTGATCCTAGTTTAGGAGGGCAAATAGGTTGGAAGTTGGTTAATTTTGCTACAGGTTGTAGGGCATT
>DZCQ01000006.1:0-65105 GCA_022730285.1 Flavobacterium psychrophilum | reverse complement strand
ACAAACGAGGCATGGCGTTTTACACCAGCAGGGCCTATCATAACTTCATTAGTATGGCATTTAGGCTCCGGAACTGGTGGTGCAAGTTTGGGAAGTGCAAACCCTTTAAATGTTTGTCCTACAAGTACTACTACTTACACTGCGGAGGTTATCTATGCTTTGTGTAGTGGTTCTACCATGATACAAACGGAAGAAACTACCATAACAGTTCAAGAAAAGAAGGTATGGGACGGAAGCGTAGATACTGATTGGGCCAAAGCAGATAACTGGACTCCATCGGGTGTTCCTACTAGTATGGATTGTGTGGTAATCCCTAATGTTACTACCGACCCAATTGTAGCACCAGCAGGGCTAAATGGTTTAGGACTAAACCTAACAGTACAAAATGGAGGGATATTAACCACCAATACGGGTACTAGCCTTACTATTACAGATTATGTAAATGTAAATGCGGGAGGAACTTATAATTTAAAAAATAGTTCTAGTCTAATACAAACAAACAATATTGCAAATACAGGGAATATTAATTTGGAGAGAATTGCGAATTTGCGTTTACAAGATTATTCTTACTGGTCTTCACCAGTAGGTAACGGAACTACAGGAACTTTTCCTGTGCAAAGTGTTTCACCACTTACTCCTGCGGGTTATATTTTTAAGTGGGGAACTACCACTGCAAACCCTAATGGTGGAGAAGGTAATTGGATAAATACGTCCGAAAATATGACTCCTACCATAGGTTATATACTTAGAGCACCTAACGGATTTACAAATGCTAGTGCTTCTGCATTAACCACAAATTTTATTGGGGTGCCTAATAACGGTACTTTTACAACAAACATTTATAGAGGAAATGATTATACAGGATTAGGCTCACAATCTATACCACGAACAGCAACAGATGACAATTGGAATTTAATAGGAAACCCATATCCTTCTGCTATTGGTGTTAATGAATTTTTATCGGACCCAATAAATACAAATATTACTGGAGGAATAAAAATTTGGACACATGGACAGCTTCCTACCAATGCAACGGATCCTTTTTATCAAGATTTTGTAAGCAATTATTATCCAAGCGATTACATAACTGTTAATTTAACAGGTGCAACCAGTGGTTCTGGGGATTATAAGGTGGGTTCAGGACAGGGGTTTATGGTTCTTATGTTACCAGGTGTCCTAGGTTCTAGCACTGTTACTTTTACTAATAACATGAGAAGTGCAACATTTGCAAACAATCAATTTTATAGAAATGTAACTATAAATTCTAAAAACAGAATTTGGCTCGATCTAGCTTCTCCATCAAATCAAACTACTAGAACTCTTGTAGGATATGTAGAAAATGCAACATCAGAAAAAGATAGATTGTATGATACTCCAACAGACTATAAACCAGCACAAAATTTTTATTCTGTTTTAAACGAAGAACCTATGGAGATACAAGGAAAATCGCTTCCTTTTGAGGAATATGACACCATAGATTTAGGCTTTAAAGTAGCTACTGATGGCATTTATACTATTGCAATTGCAGAATCTGATGGATTGTTTGGAGATAAAAAACAAAATATTTACTTGGAAGATAAATTTTTGCACACAATTCATGATTTAAACAAGGCAGTGTATAAATTTGCAACAAATAAAGGAACTATCAACGATAGGTTTTTACTTAGATACACACTTTCTGATAAGCCAAAAACAGCAACAAATACAGATAACGAGGTAAAAGTGTTTGTGAATAATTATTTAACAGTTACCTCTTTACAAATTCCAATAAAAGAAGTTGTGGTGTATGATGTGTTAGGAAAAACATTGTTTGAAAAACAGAATGTAGCTCAAAAGGAACTTATTTTACAAGAGTTGAAACCAGTTACCAATATGATAATTGTTAAAACAACTCTAGAAACAGGCGATGTGATTATTAAAAAAGTTCTTTATTAATTTATAAAAACTTTTTAAACGCCCAAAAAGACCTTTGCTTTAAATAGTGAAGGTCTTTTTCGTTGGTGTAAGCTTCACGCTCAAACGAAATATTCAAATAGGCTATTTTTTTATCTTTGTATTGCACCCATCGGTATAAAAATTCAAAAAAATACCACAAATAAAAAGGAATAACGAATAGCTCTGCTTGTTGCCGAATGTGTATTTTTTCGTGATTTAAAAGAACCAAATCATTTTCATCTTTTGTGTTTTTAATAATAATAAAAGGATACAAAGTGATGCCTCGATATTTTTTTGAAATTAAATATTTAGAAACTAGCACTATCATTCTGTTTTATTTATAAATTTGTAGTATGCAAGAGCAAAGTAACAAAAATAAATTAACAGAAAACGAAGATTTTTATCTAACTCCAGAAGGTTATAAATGTTTTACAGAAAAACACCACTTAAAACGAGGCTATTGCTGTAAAAATGGTTGCAGACATTGTCCTTATGGATTTGATAAAAAAACAGGAAATTTAAAAAAATAATTTGGGCGTTACCTTACAGGTCGGGCTTTCCGTTCCCGCTTTTTATTATTTTACCCTAACAGGGTTTCAAACCCTGTTAGGGTAAAATAATAAAAGAGCTCCACTTTAATCCCTAACGCAACCTAATAACAACATTAAAAACCATCAACAAATGACATTTCACGAACAAATACTTCAAGGCATTCCATCGGTTTTACCCAATCCTAAAACGTATGAACCCGAAATAAATCATGCACCCAAACGCAAAGAAATTCTTTCTAACGAAGAAAAAAAATTAGCCTTAAAAAATGCTTTACGTTATTTTGACCCAAAGCATCATGCCGAATTAATTTCTGAATTTAAAGCAGAATTAGAAACTTACGGAAGAATATACATGTATCGTTTTCGTCCTGATTATAAAATGTACGCACGACCAATTCATGAATATCCAGGCAAATGCGAGCAAGCAAAAGCGGTTATGTTAATGATTCAAAATAACTTGGATTATGCTGTTGCACAACATCCACAGGAACTAATTACCTATGGAGGAAATGGAGCTGTTTTTCAAAACTGGGCACAATATTTATTGACTATGAAATATTTGGCAAAAATGACCGAAGAACAAACCTTGGCCATGTATTCGGGTCATCCAATGGGATTATTTCCATCGCATAAAGAAGCTCCTAGAGTTGTAGTTACCAATGGAATGGTGATTCCAAATTATTCTAAACCTGATGATTGGGAAAAAATGAATGCTTTAGGAGCTTCGCAATATGGACAAATGACCGCTGGAAGTTATATGTACATCGGACCACAAGGAATTGTTCACGGAACTACTATCACGGTTTTAAACGGTTTTAGAAAAATAAAAAAATCCCCAAAAGGTGGTTTATTTGTTACTTCTGGACTTGGCGGGATGTCTGGTGCACAACCAAAAGCTGGAAATATTGCAGGTTGTGTAACCGTTTGTGCTGAGGTAAATCCAAAAATCACTAATATTCGTCATTCACAAGGTTGGATTAATGAAATTGTAGAGAATATTGACGAATTAGTTCCAAGAGTAAAAAAAGCTATAGAAAATCAAGAAGTAGTTTCTATTGCTTACCTCGGAAATGTGGTTGATGTTTGGGAACGTTTCGACCAAGAAATTCTACATATCGATTTAGGTTCCGACCAAACTTCGCTTCATAATCCTTGGGCTGGAGGTTATTATCCAATTGGATATACTTTTGAAGAATCGAATGAAATGATGGCAAACAATCCTGATAAATTTAAAGAAGAAGTTCAAAAAACATTGTGTCGTCATGCGGCTGCGATAAATAAACATACCGAAAAAGGAACGTATTTCTTTGATTATGGTAATGCCTTTTTACTGGAAGCTTCTCGTGCTGGAGCAGATGTTTTTGCAGAGAATCATATCGATTTCAAATACAACAGCTACGTTCAAGACATTATGGGGCCAATGTGTTTTGATTACGGATTTGGACCATTTAGATGGGTTTGTGCATCTGGAAACCCTGAAGATTTAGAAAAAACCGACAAAATAGCTTGTGATGTTCTTGAAGAAATGATAAAAAATTCTCCTGAAGAAATACGACAACAAATGGCTGATAATATTCAATGGATAAAAGGAGCACAAGAAAATAAATTGGTTGTTGGCTCACAAGCAAGAATTCTATATGCTGATGCTGAGGGAAGAATCAAAATTGCCGAAGCTTTCAACCAAGCCATTACTCGAGGTGAAATTGGATATGTGATTTTAGGACGAGATCATCATGATGTATCTGGAACTGATTCGCCATATCGTGAAACATCAAATATATATGATGGTTCTCGTTTCACTGCCGACATGGCTATTCAAAATGTAATTGGAGATAGTTTTCGTGGTGCCACTTGGGTTTCTATTCATAATGGTGGTGGCGTAGGTTGGGGAGAAGTTATAAATGGAGGCTTTGGTATGGTTCTTGACGGAAGTAAAGAAGCATCAAAACGTTTAGAATCAATGCTTTTTTGGGATGTAAACAACGGAATTTCAAGAAGAAGTTGGGCTAGAAATGAAGGAGCCATTTTTGCAATAAAAAGAGCAATGCAAATGCAACCTTTGTTAAATGTTACCTTACCAAATTTGGTAGAAGATCATTTGCTTGATTAATAGTAAAAAAAATAAAAAAAATAAAAAAGAGAGAAGGATTTTTAATACTTTTGTAACACAAAATAAAAAAACAAAAAATATATAGTTATGAGTGTTTTAGTAAATAAAAATTCAAAAATAATAGTACAGGGTTTTACAGGTAGCGAAGGCACTTTTCATGCGGAGCAAATGATTGAATACGGAACCAATGTAGTAGGTGGGGTAACTCCTGGAAAAGGAGGAACGACACACTTAGACAGACCAGTATTTAATACCGTTAAAGATGCTGTAGAGCAAGCAGGAGCAGATACCACTATTATATTTGTACCACCTGCATTTGCCGCAGATGCAATTATGGAAGCTGCTGATGCAGGAATAAAAGTTATTATTGCCATTACCGAAGGTATTCCAGTGGCAGATATGATTAAAGCAAATAATTATATTAAAGAAAGAAATTGTACTTTAATAGGGCCTAACTGTCCAGGAATTATTACTCCTGGAGAGGCAAAAGTAGGGATTATGCCAGGATTTGTATTCAAAAAAGGTACTGTTGGAATAGTTTCTAAATCAGGAACTTTGACCTACGAAGCTGCAGATCAAGTTGTGAAGCAAGACTTAGGGATTACTACTGCAATAGGAATAGGTGGAGATCCAATTATTGGAACCACAACCAAGCAAGCAGTCGAATTATTGATGAACGATCCAGAAACAAATTGTATTGTGATGATTGGAGAAATAGGAGGGCAGCTAGAAGTAGATGCAGCTAAATGGATAAAAGCAAACGGTAATCGTAAGCCTGTTGTGGGCTTTATTGCAGGAGTAACTGCTCCAGCAGGAAGAACTATGGGACATGCAGGTGCAATTGTAGGAGGTGCAGATGATACTGCTGAGGCAAAGAAACGAATTATGAGAGAATGTGGTATTCATGTGGTAGATTCTCCTGCAGAAATAGGGAAAAAAGTAAAAGAAGTTTTAGGCTAAATTTGTTGTATTTCACAAAATTAAAAACCATATTATACAAAATAAAGTATAATATGGTTTTTTAGTAAATATTATTCTGTAACTATTATTAGAACTTTATTAAAAGTAGAATAATAATAATAAAAATTCCTAATAGAGAGATAAAAAACAAAATTTCTGCTATTTTTTCAAATAAGATTTCCTTTTTTATTTTTTCTGTTCTTATAGATATAAAAGAAAAAATACACGAAACAGTTAGAAATAAGGCTATTACAGAGGATAATTGGTCTAAAGATTTATTTTCTGTTTTATTAGTAAAATGCAACGAGGTTATAATAAAAAGACAAAATCCAAGTAAGTTAGCAGCTGTATTTAATATATGTTGTGATGTTTTATTTGCCATAAATCAATAAATTATAATAATGACTTGTGTAGTCTTCTTTTATGATGAGATTGTTTAAGTGTATTTTCTCCTGAAATAATGCTAATATTCCCATCTGTTTCTAACATTGCAAGTTTTACTTGGTTAAAATGTTCTAAACCATGTTCTCGCATTGCTTCTTTTAACTCATCATCAGAAATGTTTAATTTGCTTAATGTTTTAAAATCTAATTTGCCATTATGAACTAAAATTTCAGGTTTTTCCATTAATAAATCTTTTAACCTTGGAAAATTATATAGTACTTTTTTTAGAATAAAATTGATAATAAATAACACTAAAGCTGCCACTAAACCACCAGTTAAACTTGTATCTTGACCCACCATTGCATTTTGTACCGAATTACTAATTAATAATATTAATATAATATCGGCAGTATTTAATTGTGAAAGTTCTTTTTTCCCAAAAAATCGAAGTGCAATAATCATAAAAAAATAGACTATAATACTCCTAAAGCTAATGTCTATTATTTGATGCATTATAAAGATTTATATTTAAAATTTTTCTCTATTGCCTGTATGATTTCTCCTGCAATATCTTTATGAGTTGCTCCTTCTATTCCTTCTAATCCGGGTGATGAATTTACTTCTAATAGCAACGGACCTTTACTAGATCTGATAATATCCACACCAGCAACTTTTAAGTCCATAGCTTTTGCTGCTTTAATTGCAATCCTTTTTTCCTCTGGTGTTGGTTTTATAACAGATGCAGAGCCACCAAGATGAATATTTGCTCTAAATTCGCCAGGAAGTGCGGCTCTTTGTATTGTTGCAACTACTTTTCCATCTACCACAAATAGACGTAAATCTTTTCCATTTGCTTCTTTAATAAATTCTTGGACTAATATGTTAGCATTCAGGCTTTTGAAGGCATTTATCACAGATTCTGCTGCTTTTTTAGTTTCTGCAAGTACCACTCCTTTTCCTTGTGTTCCTTCTAGTAATTTTACAATAAGTGGCGAACCTCCTACCATTTTTATCAAATCATCGGTGTCTAGTGGCGAGTTTGCAAATCCTGTAGTTGGTATATCAATTCCATGGTTTAATAGTAATTGTAAGGAATATAATTTGTCTCTAGATTGCGTAATGGCAGATGCAGAATTTAGGCAAAATACTTTTAGTGCTTCAAATTGTCTAGTTAAAGCACAACCATAAAATGTGATACTTGGTCGGATTCTTGGTATAATTGCATCAAAATTATCCAAGACCTTCCCACCACGATAGTGTATTTCTGGATTTGTGGCATCTAGCTTCATATAGCATTCCTTGATATTTAAAAAGAACATTTCATGTCCTCTTATTTCACCTGCTTCCATGATGCGTTTGTTGCTATATAATTGAGGATTACTGGCTAGTAAGCCAATTCGAAGTCCTTTTTTTGCTTCTTGAAAGTTTCCATATAGTGTTTTGATTGTCTCAAAAGTAGGTTCTTCTAATAGATACTTTTTTTCTGGATCTACTAAAATTCGTCCACTCATAGCTTCACGCCCTAGCAACATTCTAAAACCCATAGAATCTCTATTGGTCAAAGTCATTTCTATAATCCAATTATTCCCTGCAATGTTTAGTGTAGTTTGTATTACATATCGTTGTTCTCTGTAGCCACTAGAACTTTTTACTACCCTTTTATCAACTAATTTTGCTTCACAATGCTTGATTGTTTTGCTATTGTTTTGTATTGGATTAATATCAAACTTTACCCAATTTTCATTATCCCGCACAAAAGGAGAAATATTAATAGCATGCAAAGCAGAGGTTTTTGCCCCCGAATCTACTCTAGCCTTAATAAGTGGGATATTTAGTTCTGGAAAGGAACACCATTCTTCACTTCCTAGAATTAATTTTTCTATTTCCATGTAATTTATTCTTAAAAATTAAAAAGCCAAATGTAAAAATTCCTTTTTATAAATATGTATAAAATGCTACTAAGTAAGTCGAAAGTTTTAATGTATAAAGTCAAAAGGATTAAAATAAATTTAAATAATTGAAAATCAATAGTTTATGTGGTTTTTGTGTAATTCAAAATAAGACATTATATCCTTTGTATTATCTAAATAATAAATCCGTTATATTTTACAACGGATTTATTAACTTAAAAACACTTTTCAATTTATAAATTACTAATTTCTTCTTCCTTATTTATTGTAACAGAGAGTTCTAAATCGCCTTCTTGATAATCCATAGTTATTGTGTCGCCTACTTGTATTTTAGAAGTAATTATTTCTTCTGCTAAGGCATCTTCCACATATTTTTGAATGGCTCTTTTTAAAGGTCTTGCCCCGTATTGCTTATCAAAACCTTTGCTTGCAACATATTCTTTTGCACTTTTTGAGAGTATTAATGAGTAGCCTAACGTTTTTATTCTTTGATATAATTTACTAAGTTCTATTTCTATAATTGCATTTATATCTTCTTTTTCTAGAGAATTAAACACAATTACATCATCAATTCTATTTAAAAATTCTGGGGCAAAAGTTTTCTTTAAAGCATTTTCTATAATATTTTTAGAATTGTCATCTGCTTGCGATATTTTAGCTGCTGTGCCAAAACCTACTCCTTGTCCAAAGTCTTTAAGCTGTCTTGCTCCAACATTAGAAGTCATGATGATAATGGTATTTTTAAAATCAATTTTTCTTCCTAAACTATCGGTCATATAGCCATCGTCTAGTACTTGGAGTAATAAATTAAAGACATCTGGGTGTGCTTTTTCTATTTCGTCTAATAGAAGCACACAATATGGTTTTCTTCTTACTTTTTCGGTTAATTGACCGCCTTCTTCATAGCCAACATAGCCAGGAGGAGCTCCAACAAGTCTGGATATTGCAAATTTTTCCATATACTCGCTCATATCAATTCGTACCAGTGCATCTTCTGAATCAAAAAGTTCTTTTGCTAAAATTTTGGCTAATTGTGTTTTTCCAACTCCAGTTTGCCCTAAAAATATAAAAGAGCCGATTGGTTTGTTTGGATCTTTTAGACCAGCTCTATTGCGTTGAATAGATTTTGCAATTTTCAGTACAGCTTCATTCTGCCCTATAACTTTGTTTTGAATTAATTCTGGTAAATGTGCTAGTTTGTTACTTTCGGTTTGTGTAATTCTGTTTACTGGAATTCCAGTCATCATCGAAACTACATCTGCAACATTGTCCTCGGTTACTACAATTCGGTTGTTTTTGGAATCATTATCCCATTCTTCTTGTGCTATTGCTAATTCTTTTTCTAATATTCGTTCTGTATCTCTGGAAGCAGCAGCTTCTTCATATTTTTGTCTGTTTACTGCTAAATTTTTAATTATTCTAACTTCTTCTAGTTGTTGTTCTATTTCTATAATTTTACTAGGAACTTCAATATTGGTTATGTGTACTCTGGATCCTGCTTCGTCTAGTGCATCTATTGCTTTGTCTGGCAAAAAGCGGTCGGACATGTATCTGTCAGTTAATTTTACACAAGCTTCTATTGCTTCATCTGTAAAAGTTACAATATGATGGCTTTCGTACTTGTCTTTAATATTGTGCAGAATTGTTATTGTTTCTTCTACCGAAGTCGGTTCTACAATTACTTTTTGAAAACGTCTTTCTAACGCACCATCTTTTTCTATGTATTGGCGATATTCATCTAGTGTAGTAGCACCAATGCATTGAATTTCACCACGTGCTAATGCTGGTTTAAACATGTTAGAAGCATCTAGCGATCCCGCAGCTCCACCAGCACCTACTATAGTGTGTATTTCGTCTATGAATAGAATAATGTCGTCATTTTTTTCTAATTCGTTCATTACTGCCTTCATACGTTCTTCAAATTGTCCACGGTATTTTGTACCTGCTACAAGGCTTGCTAAGTCTAGGGTTACTACTCTTTTTCCAAAAAGAGTTCTAGATACTTTTTTTTGTATAATCCTAAGTGCTAAACCTTCTGCTATTGCAGATTTCCCTACTCCGGGTTCTCCTATTAGTAATGGATTGTTTTTTTTTCTGCGGCTTAAAATTTGCGAAACACGTTCTATTTCTTTTTCACGTCCTACAACGGGGTCTAATTTTCCGTTTTCTGCCATTTCCGTAAGGTCTCTTCCGAAGTTGTCTAGAACTGGAGTTTTAGATTTTTTGTTCGATTTATTAAACGAATTGCTTAGGCTTCCTTCTTTAAATCCGTCTTCTTGCTGTCCTAAATCATCACTAAACGATTCGTTTTTAGGAAAGTTATCTTGGTAATTGTTTTCATTTGTAGTCATAGTAATAAAATGTTCTTTGGCAATATCGTAATCAATATTTAAATTATTTAGCAACTTGGTTGTTGGGTCGTTTTCATTTCGTAAGATGCAAAGCAGCAAATGTGCTGTACTAATTATGTTTGTTTGAAATGTTTTTGCTTCTAGGTAGGTTGTTTTTAACGCTTTTGCTGCCTGCGTTGTTAGATGTATGCTTTTATTATTATCGGTAATAGCGTCAAGATTTGCAGGACTTAATATCTCTATTTTTTTACGTAATTGATCTAAATTTAGCGAAAAACTATTTAAAACAGATATAGCTGTGCCATTCCCATCATGTAAAATTCCTAAAATTAAATGTTCGGTACCAATAAAATCATGCCCTAATCTATGGGCTTCTTCCTTGCTGTAAGAGATTACATCTTTAACTCTTGGTGAAAAATTCTCATCCATATTATTTGTATATATCAATTATGTAAATTTACTATTTTATTTTATAATTCAAAATATTTATTTCCCTAAAAATAGGTTAATATTTCTTCGTTTGATTTGTAAAATTAGAATAGTGTTTTGGTTAAAATGTTTTAGCAATTTAAAAAAAAGCTATCTTGCACACTAAAATTACAATATTTGAGATTATCTACACAATATATTTGGTTGTTTTTGTTTTGTTTTGTTTTGCAAGGAATTGCACAGCAACAATCTACTATTACTGCGACTTTAAATGGAGTAGAAAAAACACTAGAAGTTGAGCAAAATTTTGTAATAATTAATAATTCTGATGTAATAGTAAAAGAATTGGTTTTTAATGATTGGAATCATGCTTTTTCTGATAAATATTCTCCTTTAGGAAGGCGTTTCTCAGACCAATATATTCGTTCCTTTCATTTGTCTCCAGACAAAGATCGCGGAAGTACTGTTTTGTCTTGTTTTAAAATAAACGATAGTTTGTGTGCTTGGAGCAGATTTTCAAATCACTTAGATGTGATTAAAATAGATTTAAAAGTGCCTTTATTGCCCAACCAATCTGTAAAAATAGAGGTAACTTATACCTTAAAAATACCAAATGCAAAGTTTACAAATTTTGGCGAAGAAAAAGGAAATTATTATTTAAAAAATTGCTTTTTATCTTTGGCGAGACTTTCTAAAAATGGCGAATTTTCTTGTAATAGCAATGAAGATTTTGAAGATATTTCCAATGCTAATTACTCTAAAATAATCCTCAATTTAGTAACTCCAAAAGACTATTTTATTACATCCGATTTAAATGCAACTTCCGAAACTATTTCGAACCAAACTAAAACAGCTGTTTTTGAAGGAAAAAACAGAAATGAATTTCAATTTGCTATAGAAAAAAACAATACTTTTAAAACCTACACAAACGATATTCTGGAAGTACAAACCAATTTGAAAGATTCTAAATTAAGTGATATAGAAAAAATGATTGTCATAGATACAATTGTAAAATTTGTTACTAGTAATTTAGGTGATTTTCAGCATAAAAAAATAATGATTTCCCAGTCAGACTATGATAAAAGTCCTTTTTACGGACTAAATCAATTGCCTTCTTTTTTAAGTCCTTTTTCTAACAAATTTTTGTATGAAATAAAATTCTTAAAAGCCTATTTATACAATTATTTAAAGGCTTCGTTAAACATTAACCAAAGAGAAGATGGATATATTTTTGATGCCATGCAGGTGTATGTCATGATGAAATATATAGACCAAAATCATCCTGATTTGAAACTTTCAGGAAATTTAAGCAGCTTTAAAATTCTTAAAAGTTACAAGTTATTTAACACCAGTTTTAATAGTCAATACCAATATTTATACTTATTAATGGCAAGAGATAATTTAGATCAAAATATTGGACAGTCTAAAGTGAATTTTATTAAATTTAACGAACAAATTGCAGGAAAATACAAGGCTGGTTTGAGTTTTAGATATTTAGATAATTATTTGCAAAAAGATATTGTTACAAAAAGTTTTCAGGAATTTGTGCTTTTAAACAAAACAGAGCAAACAAATAGAAAAATATTTGAAAATTGTATTGTAAAAAATGCCAATCAAGATGTAAGTTGGTTTTTTTCTAACCTAATTAATTCTAGAAATATAATAGATTATCAATTAAAAAAAGTACAATTAAAAAATAATAATGACAGCATTAAAGTAACTGTTCAAAACAAAAGCACTGCAATTGTGCCAATTACTATTTCGGGACTTAAAAATGGTAATTTAGTATTTACGAATTGGTTGTATCCGGTAAAAAAAGATTCGATTTTTACAATTAAGAACCAAAATATAGATAAGCTTGTATTGAATTATAATAATGAAATTCCAGAGTTTAACTCCCGCAATAATTATAAATCGTTAAAAGGTTTTTTTTCGTTCAACAGACCAATAAAGTTTAACTTTTTTGAAGATATTGAAGAACCAGAATATACCCAAATTTTTTATCTACCTGAAATAGGTTATAATTTATATGACGGAATTATTATTTCGTTAGGATTAAATAACAAATCTTTTATCGAAAAAAAAATCACGTATGATGTAAGCCCAAGCTATTCTACGCTAACTAAATCTATAACAGGAGCTGGAAGTTTTTCGTACAGAAGCCAGTTTCGAGACCAAAAAATGTATGAAATAAAATACGGTTTGAGTAGTTCTTATTTTCATTATTTTAAAGATGCTTCTTATTTTAAAATAACGCCATCTTTGCTATTTAAATTCCGAGACGAAAATTTCCGAGACAATAAAAGGCAGTTTTTAAGCATCAGAAATGTTTTTGTAGATAAAGAAGATATTTCTAAATATACCACCACAAGTACAGCGACTTCTCCCTTAAAATATTCTATATTTAATGTAAAATATTTATACAAAAAGGCAGAGCTGATTAAAGGATTTGTTTTTGCAACCGATGTACAATTTGCCAAAGACTTCGGAAAACTTTCTGGAGAAATAGCATACCGAAAATTACTAGAAAATAATTACCAATTTGGATTGCGATTTTTTGCAGGCAGTTTTTTATACAATAATACTGTTTCTAATTTTTATAGTTTTTCGTTAGATAGACCCAACGATTATTTATTTGATTACAACTATTACGGAAGGTCTGAAAGTTCTGGCTTGTTTAGTCAGCAAATAATTATAGCTGAAGGTGGTTTTAAATCTAAATTTACAAATCCGTATGCGAATAAATGGATAACTTCGCTAAATGCCACTTCTTCACTTTGGCATTGGATTGAGATGTATGCTGATGTGGGATTGTATAAAAATAAAGGAGAAAATGTGCAATTTAAGTACGATACAGGAATTCATTTAGATTTAGTCCCTGGTTATTTTGAGCTATTTTTTCCAGTTTATTCTAGTAATGGTTTTGAAATGGGACAAAAAAATTACCAAGAAAAAGTTCGATTCATAGTTACCATAAATCCTAAAACCTTGTTAGGACTATTTACACGAAAATGGTTTTAATCTAATATCTTCAAGATAAAATTTTGCGTAAAATTTATAAAAATTAAAATTTAAGTTTGTAATATGTATTTTTATAGTTGTTTTTTACTGTAATTTCAATAATAATGCATTTTTTTTAATTTCAAAGCATAAAGTTTAAACTTTTTGATTAAATTTGTAATTATTACAACTCTCTTTTTGATTATGAAAGAAATCCAAGATACAGAAACCCTAACATTTGAAGGTTTTAAACAAGAAGTTATTCAAGACTACACACTTGCAATGATTAGCAGAGAATGCAGCTTACTAGGTAGGAAAGAAGTGCTAACAGGAAAGGCAAAATTTGGTATTTTTGGAGATGGTAAAGAAGTTCCACAACTAGCTATGGCAAAAGCTTTTAAAAACGGAGATTTTCGTTCAGGGTATTACAGGGATCAAACTTTCATGATGGCAATAGGAGCTTTAACTCCTCAACAATTTTTTGCAGGTTTGTATGGTCATACTGATTTAAACCATGACCCAATGACTGCTGGAAGACAAATGGGAGGGCACTTTTCCACACATTCACTCGACAAAGATGGAAACTGGAAGAATTTAACCAATCAAAAAAATTCTAGTGCAGACATTTCTCCTACAGGAGCACAAATGCCAAGGTTATTAGGACTTGCACAAGCTTCTAAAATATATAGAAAATTGCCCGAAATTCCTCAAGAAAATTTTTCTAAAAATGGGAACGAAGTTGCATGGGGAACTATCGGAAATGCCTCTACTTCCGAGGGGATATTTTTTGAAACCATCAATGCCGCTGGGGTATTGCAAGTCCCTATGGTTATTAGCATTTGGGACGATGCGTATGGCATATCAGTACATGCACAGCACCAAACCACCAAAGAAAATATTTCTGAAATTTTAAAAGGTTTTCAACGAGACAAAGACAATGAGGGCTACGAAATAATGGTTGTAAAAGGATGGGATTATCCTGCTCTTATCGAAGTATATCAAAAAGCTAGCGATATTGCTCGTACAGAACATGTGCCTGTTTTTATTCATGTTACCGAACTAACACAGCCTCAAGGGCACTCTACTTCTGGCTCTCATGAGCGATACAAAAATACCGATAGACTGCAATGGGAAGAGACCACAGATTGTATTAAAAAAATGCGTTCTTGGATTTTAGAAAATAATATTTCTACTCCTGAAATAATAGATGAAATTGATAAAAACGCAAAAATAGAGGTTTTAGAGGCTAAAAAAACGGCATGGAATGCTTATCTTAATCCAATAAAAGAAGAGCGTGACACCTTAATTCAGTTATTAACTGAAATAAGTAAACAATCTGTAAATTCGGCATTTATTTCTAAATACATACAAGAATTATCGGCAATTAAAGAGCCAATTCGTAAAAATATACTAGAAACAGCTAGAAAAGTTTTGCGTATTATTAGAAAAGAAAACACAAAAACATCACTTTCCAACTGGATAACTACTTATATGAATACAGTGCAGTCAAAATTTAGTTCGCACTTATTTTCTCAATCTAATAAAAATGTTTTTTCTGTTAAAGAAGTTGTACCAACTTATGGCGAATTAGAAAATTTAGTAGATGCCCGAATTGTATTACGTGATAACTTTGACTTTATTTTTCAAAACTATCCAGAATCATTAATTTTTGGAGAAGATGCCGGAAATATTGGCGATGTAAATCAAGGATTAGAAGGAATGCAAGAAAAATATGGCGTAACTAGAGTTGCCGATGTCGGGATTAGAGAAGCATCTATCATAGGGCAAGGAATAGGAATGGCACTTCGTGGATTAAGACCCATTGCGGAGATACAATACCTAGATTACTTGCTATATGCAATCCAAATTTTGAGTGATGATTTGGCAACCTTACAGTATAGAACTTTGGGAACACAAAAAGCGCCACTTATAATTCGTACCAGAGGTCATAGGTTGGAGGGTATTTGGCATTCTGGCTCTCCAATGGGAATGATTATCAATGCAATAAGGGGAATACATGTTTTAGTTCCGAGAAATATGACTAAAGCAGCAGGATTTTATAATACTTTGCTCCAAGCAGATGAACCAGCACTTGTAATTGAGTGTTTAAATGGGTACAGATTAAAAGAAAATATGCCAACTAATTTAGGCTTGTTTACCACTCCAATTGGAGTAGTAGAAACTCTAAAAATAGGAAAAGATATGACTGTAGTTTCCTATGGTTCTACTTTACGAATTGTGCAACAAGCAGCAAATGAATTACTTGAAGTAGGAATTGATATAGAAATTATTGACATACAATCTTTATTGCCATTTGATGTGCAACACGATATTGTTAAATCTTTAGAAAAAACCAATAGACTACTAATAGTTGATGAGGATTTACCAGGAGGAGCGGCGGCTTATATATTAGAACAAATTGTAGTGCAACAAAATGGGTATTTTTATTTAGACAGTATACCACAAACCTTAACCGCAAAAGCACATAGACCAGCTTATGGAACAGATGGCGACTATTTTTCTAAACCATCTGCTGAGGATATTTTTGAAAAAATTCATATAATGATGCAAGAAGAAAACCCTGCAAAATATACTAATTTGTACTAGTAAATTTATGAAAATAGTTATATCGCCAGCTAAATCCTTAAATTTTGAGAGAGAGTTGCCTACAGATAAATTCTCTAATCCAACTTATTTAAAGCAAAGCAAAGAAATAGTTTCTGTGCTAAAAGAGTTGCAACCACAACAATTGTCTAATTTGATGCATATTTCTTCTAGTTTGGCAGAATTAAATTGGGAACGAAATAAAAAGTTTAAAACACCTTTTTCTGTTGCAAATGCTAGACCCGCAATATATACCTTTAATGGGGAGGTTTATACAGGCTTAGATGCTTTTACAATTCCCGAAGAAAAATTAGATGTTTTGCAAGACAAACTACGCATTTTATCTGGACAATACGGGATTTTAAAACCATTAGATTTAATGCAAGCATATCGGTTGGAAATGGGAACAAAAATTGCTATTGGAAATACTAAAAATTTATACGAATATTGGAAAGAAACTTTAACAAAAAATTTAAATAAAGAATTGAAAGACAATGAATTATTTGTTAATTTAGCAAGTGCAGAATACTTTTCAGTAATTGATGCAAAAAAGTTAAAAACAGAAGTAATTACCCCTGAATTTAAAGATTATAAAAACGGACAGCTTAAAATGATTTCTTTTTTTGCAAAAAAAGCAAGAGGTTTAATGGTTCGCTATATTTTAGATAATTCAGTAGAAAGTATCGAGGAGATAAAAGGATTTAATTATGAAGGTTATGCCTTTGATAATAGTTTATCTAAAGGGCATAAACTTGTTTTTACACGATAAGTTTGGTATTTTTACAAAATGACTAAAAAAAGCAACTTACAAGTTGGGGAAAATAAAAATTCAATTGCTGAAATATTTTTTTGGTTATTTGTTCTTGTTTCTATTTTAGAGGTTATAGCTGAATATTTTCCAAATAAAGTTTACGTTTTTATCTTTAAACCACTTATAATCCCTTTTTTAATATTACTTTATTTTAAAACGTCCAGCATTGTAAATCCACTTTTTATTACGGCTTTATTTTTTAGTTGGATTGCAAATATATTTTATATATATATAGAGTATTATTTAATGATAATTGCAAGTATCTTTTTCATGATGTATAGGTTGCTTATCATTAAAATTGTATTAGAACATATTGTTATAAAGAGTCTTACATCTGTTTTATTGTCTATAATACCCTTTGCACTTCTTGTTTTTTATACCTTTTCTCTTATTTATGAAGAAATGGGTTTAAACATTATAATGTATGCGTTGCAAGGATTACTTGTGGTTGTTTTAGGTGCTATTTCGTTGTCCAATTTTTTATCTAATCCAGGTCAAGATTGCGGTTTTTGGTTATTAATAAGTAGTATATTATTTATGTTTAATTTACTTTTTATATTTATCCGTATTTTTTACTTCGAGTTTGAATTATTTCAACCTCTTTTAATGTCTTTTTATATTTTTGGACAATATTCTTTGTATAAGTTTGTTGTTTTATCGGAGGATAATGCTATAGTGGGTTCTGAAAATTAGTTTTTTTTTCTAATGCTCTTTTTGTTTTCTTTTGGCATCTTTTCCGCATCTTTTTGTTTAAATATGGACATGTTTGAGCAAAAAGAAAGAAAAAACCTGTACAAAATAATCTCAAAAAATCTGTCAGCTAATTTTTAGAACCCGCCTATACAATAATGCTTTTGCCAAGAGCTGTTTTTCCGTTATTTTCATCTACATAAAAATCTATTCTACCAAGATTAATGCCATAACAACCCACTTGGTTTACTAATACATCTTTTTCTTCGCTATTTTTAACCACAACAGGTTTGTCTAAAAAGGTGTGTGTATGGCCGCCAATAATCAAATCTATATTTTTAGTTTTAGCAGCTAATATTAAATCAGAAGGTTTTTCTGGGTCATTTTTGTATTGGTATCCTAAATGCGAAAGGCAAATAACCAAATCGCACTTTTCTACATCTTTAAGTTGTCTTGTCATTTCCTGAGCCGTTTCAATAGGGTTATTGTAAATAGTTTCTTTGTAAAGTTTTGCATCTACTAGACCTTTTAATTCAATTCCTAATCCAAAAATTCCAATTTTCACTCCTTCCTTTACAAATATTTTATAGGGTTTTACAAACGTGTCTAAAACGGTATTTTTAAAATTGTAATTGGCAGACACAAAATCAAATTTTGCATGAGGCATTTGTGTTAGTAACCCATCTATACCATTGTCGAAATCATGATTTCCAATAGTTGCTAGGTCGTATTGCATCATGCTCATTAGCTTGAATTCTAGTTCCCCACCATAATAATTAAAGTATGGAGTTCCTTGAAAAATATCTCCAGCATCTAGCAACAAAACATTTTCGTTTTGTGCCCGAATGGCATCTATAATTGCTGCACGTCTTGCCACACCACCCATGTTTGGACTTCTAGGGTCTGTTTCTGGAAAAGGATCTATGTGACTATGTACATCATTTGTGTGTAATATTGTGATTTTTTTGCTTTTAGAGGTTGTAAAACTACTTAGTGGAAGTCCGCATAGTGTTATTAAAGTAGAACTTGCTACTGTTTTTTGGATAAAATCTCTTCTTTTCATCTTAATTTTCTAAGTTAATTTTTACTTCTTTAGGTGCCACAATAGTTTTATTTAGCTTAAAATGGTCTATTAGTATATTTCGTAGCTTGTAATTTAAATCATAAAAATGAGTTCCTTTTTTAAAAAAAGTCATGTTATCTCCACCATTAGAAAGATAATCAGACGTAACCACATAATATGTTTTTTCTAAATTTAAAGGTTCGTTCCTTACTTTTATATCGCTAACACTATTGTCTTTGTGTATGGTAAAGGATATTCCTGCTATTGGGTGTGGTTTTTTTTCTTGTGCAAATTGTTTTGCAAATTCTTCTAGTTCTAATCCTTTAAGAGCAACCACAATTGTAGTATTTTCAAAGGGCATTATCTCAAAAGCAGTTCGAGTTGTTACATTTCCTTTGGGTAAAATAGCACGAATTCCACCATGATTTAAGATGCAAACATCTATGTTTTTATGTTCTCTGGCATTAAAAACAATATTTGCCCTTTCAAGAGTGATATCCGCAAGAAAGTCGCCAATATTTGTTTGCCAAAGACCTTTACTTTTATCTAATGTTTCTGGTGCATAAGACAAAATACTGTCTAAATCTTTTTCAATATGTTCTTTGTATGGTTGTATAAAAGCCTCGTACGAAGCAATTGGTTTTGTTTTTTGGTTAATATTTACTCTACTTCCTTCAATTTTAGTTACCTGATAATTAGTAGTACAACTTATTAAAAAAGAAAAAAACGTTAAAATTAAAATAAAATGCTTTATAGCTACACTATACTTTTTTATATTTACCATGACAATTAAATCGTATTTGCTTAATTTTGTTATTTAAGATTAAAAAAATGTAAAAATACAATGTTTATAAAGTATATAAAAGAAATATCCGTTAAAAAATTATTAAAAAAAACATTACACAACGTAACTCCAAGTAAATTACAGGCATCGATACAAAATGTTGGTATTATAGTAGATGAAAGTTATTTTCAAGAAACCGAAACATTGCTAGAACAATTAGTGTTGCAAGGAATTAAAAAAGAGAATGTTACAATATTGATTTTTAAAGATAAAATAAAAAAGAACGAAATCTTTTTGTATCCAGCTTTTAGCTTTAAAGAAATGCATTGGAATGGAAGTTTTGCTTCGGATAAAGTAACTAATTTTATACAAACACCATTTGATTTGTTGATAGGATATTATGATACTGAAAAAAGTCCTTTGTTGTTGGTTACACATCATTCCAAAGCCTTGTTTAAATCAGGATTTTCCAGCGTGAATAAAAAATTGTTTCATTTAATGATAAGTACCAATGCTGAAAACTACCAAGTATTTGTACATGAGTTGTTTCGATATTTAAGAATTTTAAAAAAAATAGAATAATGCAAAATTTAGTAGGAACAGGCGTTGCCCTTGTTACCCCATTTGATAAAAATAATAAAGTAGATACAATCGGGCTTACAAATCTTGTGGATTTTGTAATACATAATGGAGTAAATTATTTAGTTATTTTAGGTACTACTGCAGAACCAGCTACTCTTACATTGGAAGAAAAGGAAATTGTAATCCAAACTATAATAGCTGCAAATAATAATAGACTGCCACTTGTTTTAGGATTAGGGGGAAATAATACCGAGCAAGTAGTACAAGAAATTAAAAATACTAATTTATCACCGTTTTCAGCAATACTTTCTGTATCACCATATTATAACAAGCCAACACAAGATGGTATTTACCAGCATTTTGAACAAATTGCACTGCATTGCCCAATTCCAATAATTTTATACAATGTTCCTGGACGAACAGCAAGTAACATGCTGCCAGAAACAGTTGTAAAATTAGCAACTAATTTCAAGAATATAATTGCTGTAAAAGAAGCTGCTGGCGATATGATACAAGCAATGAAGCTAATTCAACTAAAACCAAAAGACTTTTTAATAATTTCGGGCGATGATATGTTAGCTTTACCTATTATATTAGCGGGTGGAGTTGGAGTAATTTCAGTAATTGGACAAGGATTTCCTGCACAATTTTCTAAAATGATACAATTAGGACTGCAAAAAAAAGCAGAAGAAGCCTACACGTTACATTACCAACTTGCCGATAGTATAGATTTGATTTTTGAGCAAGGAAATCCAGCGGGAATTAAAGAGGTTTTAAAGCATCTTGGTGTAATTCAAAATTCAGTAAGATTGCCATTAGTAACCGTTGATGCTGTTTTGTCTCAAAAAATATTGGAATTTTGCAATCAAATGGCAAGTTTTAAATAAGATTGACTTAAAAAAATATCTTAAATTCATAAAAATTTTGTAAATCAGAATTATTCACTAAATTTGCAGTTCATTTTTAGTGAAAAACAGAAAAAACTAAAAATCAATAATACTACATAATGAAAAACCTACTTTATATATTCTTGTTCGCTATTTTATTTGCTTCGTGTAGTGAATATCAAAAAGCACTTAAATCAGAAGACATAGATTTAAAAACAAAAGTCGCTGTTCAAAAATACGAAGCTGAAAAATACACAAGAGCAATTCGTTTATTAGACCAAGTGTCGCCAGTTTTAAAAGGAAAACCAAATGGCGAAGACGTTATGTATATGCTGTCGCAATCTTATTACAAAACTAAGCAGTACTATTTAGCAGCATATCAGTTTGAAAGTTTTGCAGCCTTATATCCAAAAAGCAAAAAAGTAGAAGAAGCGTTGTTTTTATCCGCTGATTCCTATTCTAAATTGTCTCCGGTTTATTCATTAGACCAAACAGATACTGATAAAGCTATTCAAAAATTGCAAAGTTTTATAAATACCTATCCAAATTCTACCTATATTAATCAAGCAAATGAAATTGCACAAACATTACGCTTGAAATTAGAAAAAAAAGCATATGAAATTGCAAAACAATACAATACAATCGAAGATTATAAAGCTGCCATTAAAGCCCTAGACAATTTTATTGCAGATTATCCAGGAACACCATTTAAAGAAAAAGCATTGTATTATAAATTTAATGCCACTTATCAACTTGCAATTAATAGTGTTAATAGCAAGATGCAAGAGCGATTATTTGCTGCAAAAACAGCACAAGAAGAATTGCTAAACTTTAATCCGAATACCGAATACAAAGACCAAACAGAACAAATGATTGCTCGTATAGATACAGATTTAAAAAAATTCACAAAATAAAGAAACCATGGATTTAAGAAAAACAACTGCTCCAATTAGTACAATTACTTATGATAAAAGTGTCATAGAAAAACCAACAGGTAATGTTTATGAAGCGATTACTATTATTGCTAAAAGAGCTAGTCAAATAAATGCGGATATTAAAAAAGAACTAATTGAGAAGTTAGAGGAATTTGCAACTTATAACGATAGTTTAGAAGAAGTTTTTGAAAATAAAGAACAAATAGAAGTTTCTAAGTTTTATGAAAAACTGCCTAAAGCTCACGCATTATCTGTTGAAGAGTGGTTAGATGACAAGATTTATTATAAATCTGCAAACTAAAATAAAAACCTAAATGTCTGTTTTAAGTGGTAAAAAAATAATACTAGGTGTATCTGGTGGTATTGCCGCTTATAAATCGGCTTTATTGGTCAGATTGTTTATAAAAGCAGGAGCAGAGGTTCAAGTAATCATGACTCCTGCTTCTAAGGATTTTGTAACACCGCTAACATTATCTACGCTCTCTAAAAAACCGGTATATTCCACCTTTTTTGATACTGATAAATCAGAACTAATGTGGAATAATCATGTGGAATTAGCCTTGTGGGCAGATTATATTGTGGTAGCACCAGCAACCGCAAATACTATCTCTAAAATGATTACTGGAAATTGCGACAATCTTTTGCTTGGAGTTTATCTTTCTGCAAAATGCCCTGTGTATATTGCTCCAGCCATGGATTTAGATATGTACAAGCATGATTCTACAATTTCTAATTTTAATACAATTAAACAATTTGGAACCAAAATTATTCCCGCAGAAACTGGCGAATTAGCTAGTGGATTATCTGGCGAAGGACGAATGGCAGAACCCGAAAATATTATAACTTTTTTGGAACAAGATATTTTGCAAACATTGCCACTTGTTAATAAAAAGATACTGATTACAGCTGGTCCAACTTATGAAGCAATAGATCCTGTCCGATTTATAGGAAACCATTCTACAGGAAAAATGGGTTATGATATTGCAATAGAAGCTGCTAACATGGGAGCGAGTGTTACCTTACTATCAGGTCCTACACATTTGAGTGTGCAACATTCCAATATAAAGCTAATTAGAGTTACGAGTGCTGATGAAATGTATAATGCTTGTCATCAATTTTTTATAGATGCAGATGTGATGATTGCCGCCGCCGCAGTTGCAGATTATCGTCCGAAGTATCAAGAACCTCAAAAAATAAAAAAGAACGAACCAACTCTCACTCTCGAATTAGAAAAAACAAAAGATATTCTGGAATCCTTAGGAAAAATTAAAAAAAATCAATTTTTAGTAGGTTTTGCCTTAGAAACTGAAAATGAAATTGCAAATGCAATGCAAAAGATTAAGAAAAAAAACTTAAATTTGATTGTTTTAAATTCCTTAAATGATAAAGGAGCTGGTTTTGGTACTAAAACGAATAAAATCACTTTTATAAATGATAAGTTTGTTGTAGAACCAAAAGAATTAAAATTAAAAGAACAAGTAGCTCAGGATATAGTTGCTAAAATTATAACACATTATGCGTAAATTATTTTTTGTTTTTTGTTTTTTTTCCTTTGCTATATTGCATTCGCAAGAGTTGAATTGCACTGTTAATTTTAATACAGATCAAGTTACAGCTACTAATCAGAAAATATTTATAACTCTTAAAAAATCTTTAACAGAGTTTATTAATAATACCAAATGGTCTGGACAAAATTACAAAGGAATTGAAAAAATAGATTGCTCCTTCTTTTTTACAATTACTGAATTTAATAATATCGATCAGTTTGTGGGAACCTTGCAAGTACAAGTATCTAGACCTATATTTAATTCTAATTATAATAGCCCTATTTTAAATATTAATGATAAGGATATTTCCTTTAATTATACTGAATTTCAGAATTTTGCTTATGATATTAATTCTTTTGATTCTAATTTAATTTCGCTAATTTCTTTTTACTCAAATATGATTATTGGAGTTTATGCGGATACTTTTTCTGTAGAAGGAGGCTCTAAATCGTTAGAAAATGCACAAACAATAGTAAATATTGCACAGCAAAGCCAAATAAAAGGCTGGAGCCAATCTGGTGGCAACCAGAATAGATTCTTTTTAGTAAACGATATGCTTTCGCCAACCTATTTTAATTTTAGAAAGGCAATGTATCAATACCATTTAAGATCATTAGATGGAATGGCGGATAATCCAAAAGTTTATAAAGAAAATATTGGGAAAGCTTTAGAATTATTGAGTGAAGTGGGAAATGTAAGACCTAATTCTTACTTGATACGTGTTTTTTTTGATGCAAAAGCAGATGAACTACTCAGTATTTATACTGATGGTCCCAAAATTGAAGTAACCCAGGTTATTAATTATTTAAATAGTTTGTCTCCAACTAATTCTAGTAAATGGAGTAAAATAAGTTATTAATTTATGCTTAGTTCCTTATCCATTAAAAATTTCGCATTGATAGAAAAATTACAAATCAATTTTTCTAAACAATTTTCTATTATAACTGGAGAAACTGGTGCTGGTAAATCGATACTTTTAGGTGCATTAGGACTTGTATTAGGAAAAAGAGCCGATTTAACTTCTTTAAAAGATAAAGAGCAAAAATGTATCATTGAAGCCGAATTTGAAATTGCAGACTATAATTTGCAATCTTTTTTTAAAGAAAACGACTTAGATTACGAAAATACCACTATTATTAGAAGAGAAATCTTACCGTCTGGAAAATCTAGGGCTTTTGTAAATGATAGTCCAATAAATTTATCAGAATTGCAAGCCCTTGGAGAATTTTTGTTAGATATTCATTCGCAACATCAAACGCAAGAATTATCAAATGAGAATTATCAAACGGAAATTTTAGATATAATTGCCAAGCAAACTGCACTAATTCTAGAATATCAAACCGAACTTTCTAGCTACAAAAAAGCAAAAACCGAACTTAAAAAGGCGGAAGCTATGTCCGATAGTTTGTACAAAGAAAAAGAATATAACAATTTTTTGCTACAAGAATTATTAGATGCAAAATTAATTTCTGGCGAGCAGGCTTTGTTAGAATTAGAATATGGAAAGCTGAGCAACATAGAGTTTATAAAAGAAAGACTAAGCAAATCATCTTTACTTATTAATGAGGAAGAACTTGGCATTTTGCAACAATTAAAAGAAGTAAAAAACGCATTACATAAGTTAATCGAATTTTCATCAGAATATGAACTTCTATACAACAGAATAACAAGCAGTTTAATTGAAATTGAAGATATTAGTACCGATATTTATAAGAAATCTGAAAAATTAATTAATGATCCAGAACAATTAGAATTTCTAAACACGAAATTACAAAATATTTATACTTTACAAAAAAAACATCAAGTTTTCACCATTCAGGAATTACTAGATATTCAAAATCAATTAGATTCAAAACTTTTATTATCTAGTGATTTAGAAGAATTAATAAAAAAGTTAACCGATAAAATTACCAAAAGTGAACGCCAATTAAATGTGCTCGCAAATACAATTCATACTAATAGAATTGCAGTTGTACCAAGTTTAATAAACCACTTGTCGATGCTATTATCAAAACTAGGAATGGCTGATGCTCAATTTGATTTTAAAATAACTTCCGTTCCCTATTTTCTAGAAAACGGTAATGATGAGGTACAATTGCTCTTTTCAGCAAATAAGGGTTCTAGTTTCGGGTTACTAAAAAAAACAGCTTCGGGTGGTGAAATGTCTAGAATTATGCTAGCAATAAAGGCAATATTAGCCAATTATTCTAAACTGCCAACCATTATTTTTGATGAAATAGATACTGGTGTTTCGGGAGAAATAGCCCATAAAATGGGAGATATTATGAAGCAAATGAGCAGTAATATGCAAGTATTTGCTATTACACACTTGCCGCAAATTGCTGCAAAAGGAAATCAGCATTACAAAGTTTTTAAACAAACACAAAACGAAAATACAATTTCAGAACTACATTTATTAACTCCAGAAGAACGTATAATTGAAATTGCCGAAATGCTTTCTGGAAAAGATATCACAGAATCTGCACTTAACCATGCAAAAGCATTATTAAACTAAATTTTTAAACTAATTTTGCACAATTCAATAATTAAACAAACCTAATATTATGATTATAGAACCAAGAATGAGAGGCTTTATTTGTTTAACAGCCCACCCAAAAGGTTGCGAACAAAACATAAAAAATCAAATAGATTATGTGAAATCTAAAGGAAAAATTGCAGGTGCAAAAAAAGTATTAGTAATAGGAGCATCTACAGGATTTGGAATGGCATCAAGAATTACAAGTGCTTTTGGCTGTGATGCTGCAACTATTGGTGTTTTTTTTGAAAAACCTCCCACACCAGGAAAAACAGCTTCACCAGGTTGGTACAATTCTGCAGCTTTTGAAAAAGAAGCTACAAAAGCAGGATTGTATGCAAAAAGTATTAATGGAGATGCATTTTCTAACGAAATTAAAGAGCAAACCATCGACTTGATTAAAAAAGACCTAGAAAAGATAGATTTAGTTATTTATAGTTTAGCATCTCCAGTTAGAATGCATCCGATAAGTGGTGAATTGTTTCGTTCTTCTTTAAAACCAATAGGAAGCACATTTACGAATAAAACAGTCGATTTTCACACAGGAAATATAACTTCTATCTCTATAGAACCAGCCACGGAAGAGGATATTAAAAATACCGTTACCGTGATGGGTGGAGAAGATTGGATTATGTGGATACAAGCTTTAAAAGAAGCAAATGTTCTTGCAGATGGTGCTACAACTATTGCTTATTCTTATATAGGTCCAGAGGTTACCGAAGCAGTTTATCGCAAAGGAACAATTGGACGTGCAAAAGATAACTTAGAAGCAACTGCTTTTGAAATTACTAAAAATTTGTCTGAGGTAAATGGAAAAGCATTTGTTTCGGTTAATAAAGCATTAGTAACACAAGCTAGTTCTGCAATTCCGGTTATTCCATTATATATTTCTCTGTTATACAAAATAATGAAAGAGGAAGGAACACATGAGGGTTGCATAGAACAAATGCAGCGTTTGTATCAAAAGCGTTTATACACAGATAGTACAATTCCTACTGATGAAAATGGGCGAATCCGTATTGATGATTGGGAAATGAATCCAATTGTTCAAGACCAAGTATCTAATCTTTGGGAACAAGCTACCACCGAAAGTCTTCCTGCAATTGGAGATTTAGCGGGTTATAAACATGATTTTTTAAATCTTTTTGGATTCGATTTTGAAGGTGTTGATTATAATTTGGACACAGACGAAATGGTAATGGTTCCAAGCATAAACTAGCATAAAAACCTTATAAAATAAAGGCCTTTATAGAAGATTTGATGAACTTTTGTAAAGGTTTTTTGTTTTGGTAATGTGGTTAGCTATCTTTTTTACTTTTAATGGTATTTTGATTAAAGGGAACTATTACTTATTAGTGAATAACAATTCTTCAAGGTGTTCCCTGCTATTGGATAGTCTCGGAATTTTGTGTTGCCCTCCTAATTTGTCTTTGTTTTTAAGCCAGTCATAGAATAAGTTTTTTCGAGCAATGTTTAGTTGTAAACAATTTAATGTCATATTGTTATATCTTTTTGCTTCATAATCAGAATTAACAGATTGTATATTCAAATCTAGTAATTCTTTAAAGGTTTCTATATTATCGGGATTATTTCTAAATTCTATTATCCATTCGTGGGCACCTTTTTCTTTTCCATTCATGAAAATTGGAGCAACAGTGTAATCTACAATTTCTGTATTTGTTTGTTTGCAGGTTTTTGCAATTGCGGCATCGGTATTTTCTACCATTAGTTCTTCTCCAAAAACATTTATGTGGTGTTTGGTTCTACCTGTAACTTTAATTCGGTACGGATTAAGAGATGTAAATCTTACCGTATCCCCAATTAAATATCGCCATAATCCAGAATTTGTACTGATAACAATTGCATAATTTTTGTTTAATTCTACTTCTGATAGTGAAATTGCTTTTTGCGAAGAGGTTTCAAAAGTATGCATCGGAATAAATTCATAAAATATTCCATAATCTAGCATTAATAATAAATCGGAAGAATTATTTAAATCTTGAATAGCAAAAAATCCTTCGGAGGCATTGTATATTTCATAATATTTAAAATTATTTTGGGGCAATATTGCTTTGTATTGTTCCCTATATGGATCAAAGCTAACACCACCATGAAAATATACTTCTAGATTTGTCCAAATTTCAAATAAATTTTTGCTTTGAGTTTCTTCTAATACTTTTTGCATTAATACCATCATCCATGACGGAACTCCAGCAAAGCTAGTCACATTTTCTAATTTAGTTTCGTTTACAATTGCAAGTAATTTTGTTTCCCATTCACTCATCAAAGAAGTTTTATTACTTGGGGTACTACTATATTCTGCCCAAAAAGGCATATTATCTATTAAAATGGCAGATAAATCTCCAAAAAAAGTATTGTTATCTTCATATAGTTGTTTGCTACCACCTAACCGAAGACTTTTTCCTGTAAATAGTTGGGAATTTTCATTGTTATTTAAGTATAAACAAAGCAAATCTTTACTTCCTTTGTAGTGGCAATCTTCTAATGCAGCATTACTTACAGGGATAAACTTGCTTTTTGCATTGGTAGTTCCACTAGATTTTGCAAACCATTTAATAGGTTCTGACCAAAAAACATTTTGCTCTCCCTTTCTGGTTCTTTCTATTAAAGGCTCAATATCTTCATAATTTGTTATCGGCACACGCTCTTTAAAGGTTGCGTAAGATTTAATGGATTGAAAATCATATTTTTTTCCTACAAAAGTAGTATCTGCAAGTTTAATAAGATTTAGTAATAATTCCTCTTGTACTTCATTGGGATATTTTAAAAAAAGTTCTATTTGATGAATGCGTTGTTTTAAAATCCAAGAAGCAACAGAATGTATTATTGATAGCGACATTGATTAAATTAAATTATGAATTATAAATTAGGAGTTATAACTTTACCAAAAATAGTATTTTTTTTTAAATATATATAGTAACAAGTTCCATTTAGCCAATATAAATCATGTTTTACCAAGGAGTTTTAACTAAAATGCAAACCGAATATGTAAGTCCAATACAGTATTATTTGGTTTTTGAAACCAATTTTATTGCTATGAATCAGTTGATTGGTCAAGAAATAGAAATTAATTTTTTAGGTTACGAATGTTTAAATTGCCATAAAAAGAAAAAAATATTTAGACAAGGATATTGTTATGATTGTTTTATGAGTTGTGCCTCTGTTGGAGATTGGATTATGAAGCCAGAGTTGAGTATGGCTCATTTAGACATAGAAGATCGAGATTTAGAATATGAAAAGCAAATACAATTGCGTCCACACACAGTATATTTAGCACTTTCTAGCGAAGTGAAAGTTGGAGTTACTCGAAATACACAAATCCCTACTCGTTGGATTGATCAAGGTGCTATACAGGCAATTCCTGTTGTAGAAGTGCCAAATAGATACCTAGCAGGAATTACAGAAGTTGCTCTGAAAGCCAAGTTTTCGGACAAAACAAACTGGCAAAAGATGTTAAAAAATGACATTCCGGATGCTGATTTGATAGAAGAACGTTCACATCTATTTTCCTTTGTTCCAAAAGAAGTTCAAGAATATTTTGAAGTAGCAAATGCTAATCTGTATCAATTTGAATATCCTGTTTTAGAATATCCTACAAAAGTTACTAGCTTAAATTTAGAAAAAAACAAAAACTTCGCAGGACAATTAGTAGGTATTAAAGGGCAATACCTTTTATTTAAAAATGGTATAGTATTTAACGTAAGGTCATATGAAGGATATGTAGTTTCTATTAATTTTTAGAAAGTTATTTTTTCTTTCCAAATATTCCGTTAATAACTTGATTTGCTGTATTTTTAATATTATTTTCCTGTTTAGTTTTAGTAGTATCTGTGGTAGTTTTTTTGTTCCCATTAATAATATTCCCTAGTGACGATTTGCCTTGATTTAGTAATTTATCTTTTTGAGATTTGACTAATTGCGATGCCAAGTTAGCAGTAGCTTGTTTCATGTCGGTGCTAATTTTTGGATTTTTAAATGTTCCTGTCATTAATGCTGTTATTGGAATGTTTTCTAGTTTTGCGGCATCTGCGGGACCTAGTTTTGCAAGGAGTTTATTTGCTTCTGAACCTAGATATTTTGCAGGAACATCCATTTTTATATCATAATCCATATTTTGGTCAAAACCATGAGAACCACCTATTTCGGCATTAATATCTTGGTATTTTACTTTAAATGGTTTGATGGTAACTTTCCCATCTTTAAATGCAATAAATGCTTTAATATCATTTAGATTTAATTTAGAAACATCTAAAAATTTAACTTGGCTACCTAGTGTAGAGAGCAATGCTGAATTTTTAGGATTAACAGTGGTTGAGAGTAATTGCCCTATTAAATCTCCCGAAATTGTTTTTAAATCAGGTGTAAGTTCCTTAGAATCTAAATTTCCTGAAACTTTAATTGTCGAGTTTAGTTTGCCATTAATTACTCCTGCTATTGGGGCAATTTTCTTAAGCATATCTAATTGACTGAATGTTTGTGAAATATCCACTTTACTCAAGTCTAAATCCATAGAAAAAGTAGGTGTGGCATTTTTAGTAGAAACCACTCCGTTGAATCCTATTTCTCCTTCAAATATAGATGATTTGATGTCTTTAAGTGTGATAGATTCGTCTTTAATTGTCATTTTTCCTGAAACATTTTTTAAATTCAAATTATCGTACACTACGGTATTTGCTTTTGCGGAAATAGTGCAATCTAAAAAAGAAGGGATTTTTATTGCTTCCTTTGGTACATTCTGTTTTGACTTATCTTCTTGATTGCTAGGTTGTTCTTTGTTAACAGGAGTGGGAGTCATAAAATCAGAAACTAGCAATTTATTAGAACTTAGGTTAAAATTAGCTTTCAATATTTGTTTTTTAAACAAAAATCCATAAAAATTATCCAAACTTCCTGTTAAATTCAAATCAGAACTACCAGTTTTCATGTCGAATTGTGTCAGTTTTATTTGACTAGTATTAAATAGTATGGAGGCTATGCTAATTTGTACTGGTTTTGCCATTTCGGGACCAGTATAATTAAATTTATACAATGAAATATCTCCAGCATTATGAATATTTTGATACTGATTTTTTTCCACCGATAGCATATCAAAATTTGTAGTTATATTTGCTTTTAAAATTCCAGAAAGAGGTTTGTCTAGTTTGACAGGATACGCTTTGGTGATGTTAGATAAATTAATTGTTCCTTTTAAAGTTGCATCTACAAGTGCATTTGTAGCAATATTTTTTATAAAAGCACTGATGCTAAACACATCTTGATCTATTTGAAAGGATAGTTTTTCAAGATTTACATACGTATCGTTCATTATGCCAGTTTCATTTACAATATGTGTGTCAATAATAATTTTTTGCACGGATTTAGGCAAATCAGGATATTGGAATGAAGCATTGTTAGAGGCAATTTCTATATTGAACTTCGGAACAGTTTTATCGGTTAATTCACCATCTACTTTTCCATTAATGGTAAAATCTCCAGTGGTTTTTACGGTGTTTAAATTCCCAGCATAAGCGGCTGGTACAAGTCCTAGAAAATTTTTAAATGATGTTGTGGGAGTTTTAAAAGTTAAATTGTACAACTGAGAGTTTGGCAGCATTTGTATAAAACCATCAAATTCTAATGGAAGTTGGTTTATGGTTGCCTTGTTCTTTTTAAATGTGTATTTGCTTTTTTCTAAATTGATTCCTAAAATTGCATCTAAGGTTATGGCTACATTTTTTAGATAACTCATTTTATCCATATCTAAAGAAATTTTAGCAATAGATTTTGTGTCTAAATCTAATGTTTTAGAGTCAAAATTACCACTTCCTTCATGATCAAGGCTGTCTATTACTAATTTTATTTTAGAGCTTTCATCGTAATATTTTAGTTTAAAATTAGTTAAAGCATACTTTTGAATAGCTAATGAAAATGGTTTACTTTGTGAGGTTTCTTGTGTAGAATTATCTTTTTTAACAATATCAAAATTCCCTTTGCCTTCTTTGTTAAAAATAATAGATGCTTTTCCGTTTAAAATACTGATTGCGTCCAGCTTCATAGGCTCTTTTTCTCCATTAAAAAGCTCTTTAATAGACATTTGTAAGTTTAACTCATCAAATGCCACAAGAGTATCTCCTTTAAACGGAGCTTTGTTTATTATAAGAAATTTTTTGATAGAAATAGTTGCTTGAGGAAATTTTTTAAACAAACTTAAGTCTGCCTCGTCAAAGCTAACGTTTGCATCTAGATTTTCGTTGATAGTACTTTCTATTTTAGCTTTTATTTTGTCTTTAAATAAAAGAGGAATTGCTACTAAACTTCCTATAATTAGAATAAAAAACGCTCCAATCCCGATAAAAATTTTCTTTTTCATATCTTTTTGTTTAGTTCAAAAATTATATTCTTTTGAGTTATTGGTAAATATACTCAAAATTATAAATATTTTCTTATTTATTTGTAACCATTTCTTGTAAAATTTTAATTTCGTCTCTATATTTTGCTGCAAGTATAAAATCTAAATCTTTTGCTGCTTTTTCCATGGCTTTTCGTTTCTCTTTAATGCGTTTTTCTATTTCGGTTTTGCTTAAATATTCTGTTGACGATTCTGCTGCAATTTTAACCGAATTATCATAATGAAAGCTGGTTATAGGACTTTTTGTTAAAGCATTTTCTATCGATTTATTTAAAGATTTTGGTTGCAATCCGTGTTTTGTATTGTAATTTATTTGCTTTTCTCGTCTGTAATTAGTCTCATCAATAGTTTTTTGCATGGAAGCAGTAATTTTATCCCCATACATAATTGCTTTTCCATTTATATTTCTTGCTGCTCTACCAACTGTTTGTGTAAGAGAACGATGACTTCTTAAAAATCCTTCTTTGTCTGCATCTAAAATTGCTACTAACGAAACTTCGGGCAAATCTAGTCCTTCTCTTAACAAATTGACACCTATTAGCACATCAAACAATCCTTTACGTAAATCTTGCATAATTTCTACTCGCTCCAAAGTATCCACATCAGAATGAATATAACGGCATCTTATAGAAACTTTTGTAAGATATTTCGCTAATTCTTCTGCCATTCTTTTGGTTAATGTGGTAACTAATACTCTCTCATCTGCTTCGCATCGTTGCTGAATTTCTTCTATTAAATCGTCTATTTGATTCAAACTTGGACGTACCTCTATTATAGGATCTAGTAATCCCGTTGGTCTTATAATTTGTTCCACATAGACACCTTCGCATTTTTTTAGTTCATAATCTGCGGGAGTTGCCGACACATAAATTACTTGGTTTTGCATACTTTCAAATTCCTCAAACTTTAAAGGTCTGTTGTCCATTGCAGCAGGAAGTCGAAAGCCATATTCTACCAAATTTTCTTTTCTGCTTCTGTCACCTCCATACATTGCATGCACTTGCGAAATTGTTACATGGCTCTCATCTACCACCATCAAATAGTCTTCTGGAAAATAATCTAATAAGCAAAATGGTCGTGTACCTGGCAATCTGCGATCTAAATAGCGAGAATAATTTTCTATTCCAGAACAATATCCTAATTCTTTAATCATTTCTAAATCAAAATTGGTCCGTTCTTCCAATCTTTTTGCTTCAAGATGCTTTCCTATTTCCTTAAAATAATCTACTTGTTTTACTAAATCTTGCTGAATATCCCAAATGGCTGCTTGTAGAATATCTGGAGAGGTAACAAACATATTTGCTGGATAAATGGTAAGTTTGTCATATTTTTCTAAAACTTTGGAACTTTTTGGGTCAAAAGCTTCTATATCTTCTATTTCATCACCAAAAAAGTGTATTCTAAACGGCTCATCTCCATAGCTGGGAAATATTTCTACAATATCTCCTTTTATTCTAAAATTTCCTTGTGTAAATTCAGCTTCGGTGCGACTGTATAAACTTTGCACTAATTGTTGCAAAAGTTTGGTTCTGGAAATTGCCTGATTTTTATAAATGGTAATGACATTTTTTTGAAATTCAACAGGATTTCCAATGCCATAAATGCAAGATACAGAGGATATTACTACAATGTCTCTGCGTCCAGATAGTAATGCCGAAGTGGTGCTTAATCTTAGTTTTTCTAATTCTTCGTTGATAGATAAGTCTTTTTCTATAAAAACGCCACTTGTTGGAATATAGGCTTCTGGTTGGTAATAATCGTAATAGGAAACAAAATATTGTACCGAGTTATTTGGAAAAAATTGTTTGAATTCTGAGTATAGTTGTGCGGCAAGTGTTTTGTTATGTGCCAAAATTAGTGTTGGCTTTTGCACATTTTTAATAACATTTGCTACAGTAAATGTTTTTCCAGAGCCTGTTACACCAAGTAAAGTTTGATATTTTTCGTTATTAAATATGCCATTCGTTAATTTTTCAATGGCTTGTGGCTGGTCTCCAGTTGGACTAAAATTAGAAATAATTTGGAAGTTCATATTTTGGGATTAAAAATGTAAAAATAAACAATTAATCCCAACATTCCATTAAGAGCAAATCGCCTTTTGCATATTCTATGGTAACAATTCCGTCTTCGGTAACATGGTTGCTGTTTCCTGTTTGATACCCTAAAATTAATTGGTTTTTATTTAATGGATAAAACAAATTGGAAGTAGTAATTTCAGTTACTGTTCCAACAGGAATTAATGAAAGAATTGTATTTTTAGGATACCATTTTTTAAATAATTTAGGTAACAGAAATACTTTGGAATAATCGTCTAGAATGACAATTTTGAGCGTATCTTTATATCGTACAATATTTGTTAAATTACTAATAGTGTGATCAGTACGCTTTCCTGTTGCCCAAATAACATTTACCGAACTATGTCCTTTTTCAATTAAATAATCAAAGGCTTTTTCTAAATCAGTTTTATCTTGGTTAGGAGTGTGTACTATTTCTAGAGGAAATTGCTTGGAAGTGTAATAATTAGGGTCAAAATGATTGTCAAAATCGCCTAAAATAACATCTATTTTAATTCCTAACTCCAAAACTCTTTCTATCGCATTGTCTAAAACTATTATAAATGGTGACCATTCTAATAATTGATTTAGCAATTCGGCAGAGCAACTTGCTCCATTTGCGATAATAAGTGCTGGTTCCTGATTGTCTTTAACTATATGATGTGATGACATTTTTACTATAAAATAGCATCAAAAATACATTAAAAAAAGGAAAACTGATTACTGAATAATTATTTTTTTACTAACAGACTTGTTTTCAGTGCTTATTTTTAACAAATATATTCCTGTAGGTAAATTTAAAGGCAAAATGCTGTTTGGATTGTATTTTTGCTCTGCTATTTTTATTCCTGTTACTGAAAATAATTCTATGGTAGCTTCTTCTGTTAAACCATTAATCGTAATTTCATTTTTTGCAGGATTAGGATAAATTTGTACCACTAATTCATTGTATTCATTTCTTGAAAGCGGTGCGTGCCAAACTTGTCCAGCATTAGAACCCCAAATATAATTCGCTAAATCTGGATAATCTATAAAAGGATTTCTGTTTTGCTGCCAAGTATAAATTACGTTGTTTCTGTTCATTTCAAAGTCGTCTGCTGGGTCTGCTGTGTTCCAATTCAGCAAAGTTGCCAAATCGCCTATATAACCTGTTGGTGTTTGAGATACATCTCCGTTAACAACATTTAGTGCGTTGTACCGAACGGCCATATAAAAAACTGCTCTTGCAACATCTCCATGCCAACTTCCAGCACTTCCACTAGGACCATTATAATCTACTCCATAATTTCTATTGCTTCTGTTGCTGTTTTCCGGACTATCTTCTGCTCTTATATGATGCATATCAGAATGTCCCGATGCAATTTTATCCGCATTGGTTGAAGTGTAAATAGCAATACCATCTGCAACACTAGATGTTGCATCTGAAAATCCTCCACGAGATTGTGGGTAAATATGTTCTCTATTCCAAAAACCAACAGCTCCTGAACTTCCTGTTTGAAAATCTAATTTAGAGCGTGGTTGTTCTACATACATTAACCAAACTTCGCTACTATTTTCTGGATTAGAATCCGAATCTTTTAATATATCCATCGCATCTCCATACGTATGTTCTCTTACTACCGATGGATTGGCAATTATGTCTTGTATTGCTTGTTTTAAAACTGTTCCAGATTTCCCTTCTAATGAAGCATAATAGTTAGCTGGTTTTGTATTGGCACATTGTCCGTATGTAGGATTTATTGGTGTTCCCCAAGGTTGTACCAAATTATCGTTATCATGTACTCGAACAGTAACGTTATCGTTTGTTCTGGTATAGTTAGACGGAATAGTTCCTAAAGTGATAATCATAGTCTCATCACCTTCATTAACAGAATCGTCCGTTAAAGTTATGTTTTTGCTTACAGATGAGGAGCCAACAGGTATTACTACCGATAAATCTGCGGTATAATCTGCGGCATCAAAAGAACCATTTGCAAGGCTGTAATTAAAGCTTAGGTCAGTACTAACAACAGGATCGTGTGTAGAAAATATAATAGTAAAAGCATTTGGTTCTGTTACGGCACCATTTGGAGATACTGTTATGAGAATACTATTTTGAACCACTCCAGTGCCATCGTTATTAGCACTAGGAGTTGGTAGTTTTGTTTCATAAGTGCCGTCTGCTTTTCTTTGTATAGATTCGGTAGAAGGATTTCCATTTGCAGATTCGTCTCCAACTTTTGTAGTATTTATGCCTAAAGCTGTCATCAAACTTGTAGGATCTGCATCGTTTGTTTTATGCACCATAGCATCTACAAGATTTGTAGTAGTAGCCACCGTTGTTCCATTTACAAAATTGGAAGAATTTCCTAGATACAATCCAATTCCATCTGGACCATTTTGAATAGTTCCGTCTGGCATGTATCGGTTTGGAACTGGAGAAACGGCATTATTTCCGATAGTCACAAGGCCATTTACATCGGTTACTAATCCATCTAAATCGAAAGATTGATAGCATTTATTACTATTTCCGTAATTAAAAAATACTAGAATATAACCATCAAGAGAAAAATTTGCAGTACTAGACTTCAGTTCAACAAATTCTTTAACATCAGAACCTGGAGTGTCGCTATCTACTTCATTAATAACAACTTGAGAAAATCCTAGGTTGTAGATTAGTACAAAGAAAAGTATTTTTTTAATCATTTTATTATTGAGGTTAAATTATAAGGCAAATATATGGTTTTAGTTATTGTAGAATTAATTATATGTATTAATTTTATGTTATAATAATGCTAACTTGGTTTTTTGATAAATGTAATTTTTGCATTGTTAAAATAATATGTATCTTTGTATAAAGTAAGTAGATTAAGGATAATTATAATTATAAAAATATGCAAAATATACCAAGTGTAGATTTAAAAGATTTTATTTCTGGAGATCCAGAAAGGAAACAAAAATTTGTTAATGAAATAGGAAGTGCTTTCGAAGATATTGGTTTTGTGGCTTTAAAAGGGCATTTTTTGGATAATGATTTAGTAGAAGAATTATATACTGAAATAAGAAACTTTTTTGCCTTACCACTTGAAGTGAAAGATAAGTACGAAATTCCAGGCATTGGAGGACAAAGAGGATATGTTTCTTTTGGAAAAGAACATGCAAAAGGAAGAAAAGAAGGCGATTTGAAAGAGTTTTGGCACTTTGGACAATATGTAAACAAAGATTCAAGATATGCTTCAGAATATCCTGATAATGTTGCTGTTGTAGAACTTCCTAAATTTAATGAAGTAGGAAAAAAAGCATATCAAATGCTTGAAAAAACAGGAATTACCGTTTTGCAAGCACTAGCATTGCATTTAGGGTTAGAGGAATTTTATTTTGATAAATACGGTTATGAAGGAAATTCAATTTTACGACCAATACATTATCCACCAATCACACAAGAACCAGAAAATGCTATTCGGGCTGCTGCGCATGGCGATATTAATTTGATTACTCTATTAATGGGTGCACAAGGTAGAGGTCTGCAAGTACAAAATCGTAATGGCGAATGGATTGATGCAATTGCAGCACCAGATGAGCTTGTAATTAACGTTGGAGATATGCTTTCAAGACATTCTAACAATAAGCTAAAATCTACGATACACCAAGTGGTGAACCCTCCAAGAGAAATGTGGGGAACATCAAGATATTCCATTCCGTTTTTTATGCATCCAGTTAGCGAAATGAAATTAGATTGTTTGTCAAATTGCATTGACGCTGAAAATCCAAAATTGTATGACGATATTACTGCAGGAGAATTTTTGCACGAAAGATTGCTGGATTTAGGACTGATAAAAAAATAAGTAAAATTGCCAAAGTATATATTAACAAAGATACTTTGGCATTTTTTATATTTTAAATTCAAATAAGACGCTTTAAGAAAGAGTAAATTTTATATTTTTTTATTGTAATTTTAATGTAAATTTGTATTCTTATAATACTTTTTACAAATGCATAAATACTTTCGAATTAACGAATATAAAGTCTTGTTATACAGGATTTTATTAACCTATTTTTTTTACTTTATTGCTAGATTACTGTTTTATATATACAATTATAATTTAGTAAAAACCGATACAATACTTGATTTTTTTACACTTTGTTATTATGGTATAGCTTTTGATACAACTGCTATTCTATATATAAACCTTCTCTTTATAGTGTTTTCTATCCTCCCATTTAAGATAAATACCACTCCTAAATACCAAAAATTCCTTTTTTATCTATATTTTGGATTAAATCTATCGGCATATTCCATGAATTTTATAGACTTTATTTACTATAAATTCAGTTTTGCACGAACCACAATTGTTGCATTAGATGTAGTAAAGCACGAAACAAACAAAGTGACACTTTTTTCTAATTTTTTAATAGAATATTGGCATGTATTATTTCTCTTTCTGCTACTTTCTATGCTTTGGATTTATTTATACAAAAAAGTGAAGTTCACAAAAGAAATTGCAATTGCAAAAATGCCGTATTTTGCACTATCACTTTTGATTTTTCCAATAATAGCAACTTTAATAGTTGGAGGAATAAGAGGAGGAGACTTTGCTAAATCCACAAGACCAATCAATATTTTAGACGCTAGTAGGCATGTTAAAAAAGTAGCACAATCAGATGTTGTTTTAAATACTCCTTTTGCATTTATACGCACATTGTTTAGCAACGGATTTGCAATTCCAAATTATAAAGACATCTCAGAAACTCTAATTTTAGAAAAAGTAAAACCTATTAAGCAATACTATAATAATCCTAGTAAAAAGCCAAATATTGTAGTTTTTATATTAGAGAGTTATGGGAGAGAATATATTGGAGCATTTAATAAGGGTAAAAATATACCAGGATACAAATCGCACGCACCATTTTTAGATTCTCTTTCGAAGCATAGCTTAATTTTCACCAATGCTTTTGCAAATGGTAGGCAATCTATACACGGAATGTCTTCTGTATTGGCTGGGATTCCATCGTTTAAAGATGCTTTTACTTCCTCACCATACCCAAAACAAAAAATAGAATCTTTGGTTTCTACCTTAAAAAGCGAAGGATATTCTACCTCTTTTTTTCACGGAGCTGCAAATGGCTCTATGGGTTTTTTAGGGTTTTCTAATATTTTAGGAATAGACAATTATTTTGGAAGAACAGAATTTAATAACGATAAAGAGTTTGACGGCTTTTGGGGAATTTGGGACGAGCCATTTCTTCAGTTTATGAAAAAAAAGCTTGATATACAAAAGCAACCCTTTTTTGCTACAGTTTTTACCGTATCTTCTCACGAACCGTATATAATTCCTACAAAATATAAAAATAAATTTAAAGAAGGTGGAGTCCCTATACACAAATGTGCAGAATATACCGATTATGCTTTGCAACAATTTTTTAAAGAAGCAAAAAATGAACCTTGGTTTCAAAATACTATTTTTGTAATGGTAGCAGATCATACAAATCAAATTTATTACGATGAATATCAAAAACAAATTAATAGATTTGCAGTGCCAATTATAATTTACCAACCAAATAGCAAATATGTAGGCGTAGATACTGATTATGCACAACAAATAGATATATATCCAACAATATTAGATATGATTGGATACAAAAAACCATTTAGAAGCTTCGGTAGGAGCTTGTTAGACAAGAAAGATAGCACACCATTTGTTATAAATTCTACTGGAACAATATATCAGTTTTTAAAAGGAAATTATATTTGTACCTTTGACGGAACAAATGTTTTAGGGTATTATAAAAAAGAGGATACAGGACTTACAAACAATTTAATAAAAACTAAAACACCTGAAATGAAAGAATTGGAAGTAAGTTGCAAAGCATTTATTCAAGATTATATGAATAGGGTGGTGAATAAAAAATTAGCAGCACCGCAAAAAAAATAAACTATGGATTTTAAAGAGCAATTAAAAAACCTTTTTCCAGATCACATACCATTGCCAGAAGAAATGGTAGAAAGTGTTCCGCATGAATTATTTATTCAAAAAGAGCCTATAATTTGTAAATTTGAAAAGCGAAACGGAAAACCAACCACCATTATCGAAGGATATGAAGGTACCGATGTGGATTTTAAAATCTTATCAAAAGAAATTAAAACAAAACTAAGCGTAGGAGGTACTTTTAAAGAAAACACCATAATTATTCAAGGGAATTATCGAGACAAAATAATGACCATTTTACAAAATAAAGGCTTTAAAACAAAAAGAGTAGGAGGGTAATACTATTCTTTTAAAAAATATCACTCTAAATCTAAATCTAAACATGATACAATCCTCAGAACTAATTCTAAATCCAGACGGAAGCGTTTACCATCTTAACTTATTGCCAGAAAATATCGCAAACAATATAATATTTGTAGGAGACCAAAACCGAGTAGAAAAAATAACACAATTTTTTGATACTATTGAATTTTCAACCCAAAAAAGAGAATTTAAAACCCAAACAGGAACCTACAAAGGCAAACGATTAACCGTAATGTCCACAGGAATAGGGCCAGATAATATAGATATTGTCATGAATGAACTAGATGCACTGGTAAATATAGATTTAAGTACCAGAAAGCCAAAAGAACAATTAACCACACTTCATGTTGTAAGAATAGGAACTTCTGGCTCACTACAAGCAGATATTCCAGTAGATAGTTTTGTAATGGCACAATATGGACTCGGCTTAGACAACATGCTTCGGTCTTACTTAATAGACACCATTTCGGAGAAAGAAATAGAAAACGCATTCATAAAACATACTAATTGGGATCTTACAAAAGGAAGACCTTATGTAGTAGCAAACTCTCAAATACTAGAAAAAAAACTCGAAAGTCCTATAATGCACAAAGGAATTACCGGAACTGCAGGAGGATTTTATGGACCACAAGGCAGAGTACTTCGCCTAAACATTCCAGACGAAAATTTAAACAATAAGATGGATTCATTTACTTACAATTCTACCAGAATGACCAATCTAGAAATGGAAACAGCCGCCATTTACGGACTAGGAAAACTACTAGGACACGAATGTCTCTCCCTAAATGCAATAATCGCCAATAGAGCAACAGGAACCTTTAGCGAAGACCCATACAAAGCAGTAGATGCCTTAATAACCTATACTTTAAACAAGCTATCAGAATAATTTTTTTAAAAAGCTAATTCCTGCTTTCCGTTACAACCTTTTTGCAAGAGAGTTTTTTATCTAAGCCAGCACAGGAACTTCCTATGGTCGTTCTGTCCTAGCAAGATAAAATAAAACTCTCACAAAAAGGGTTTTCACTGCAATCAGGGCTACCATTTTCAACACATCATGACAACCATAAAAATAGCGGGAGTACCAGAACATTTTAACTATCCATGGCATCTAGCCATTAATAATCAGGATTTTGAAAACCAAAATATAAACCTACAATGGACAAACGTTCCAGAAGGAACAGGAAAACTATGCCAAATGCTTCGGGACAATGAAACCGATATCGCCATAATTCTAACCGAAGGAATTATGAAAGACATTGCTGCAGGAAATCCAAGCAAGATAGTTCAAAAATATATCCAAACACCGTTACTTTGGGGAATATATATAAATGCAAATTCAAAATACACCACCATAAATGAACTACAAAACAAGAAAGCCGCAATTTCTAGAATAGGTTCTGGTTCTCAATTAATGACTTATGTAAATGCTAACAATCAGGGTTGGGATTATAATCAAGTTTCTTACCAAGTTGTAAATACGATAGATGGAGCAGTAGAAGCACTGCAAAACAAACAAGCGGACTATTTTATGTGGGAACAATTTATGACAAAACCACTTGTAGATAAAGGTGTTTTTAATAAAATAGGAATCTGTCCAACACCATGGCCATCTTTTGTAATTGCAGTTCAAAATACAATGTTGCAAGAAAAAGCAGCATTAGTTAAAAAAGTTTTGTCCATCATTAATCAAACTACCGCAGAGTTTAAAGAAATCCCAAGTATAGAAAATAGTTTGTCGGCTGCATATAATTTGAAAAAAGAAGATGTAGTAGAATGGCTTTCGGTAACTAATTGGGCTCAAAAAAACTTCACGAAATTAGAATTTAACACCATTCAGCAACAACTTTTACAATACAATATTACGAATACAACTCAAAATTTTGAAGATGTGGTACATATAGTTAGTTAATTCTTGTTGTAAGTAAGTCGAAAGTTTTAAAGGCGTAAATTCAAAAGAGTAAAAGTAAATATTTGAAAATCATTATTTTATGTAATTCCTGTGTAATTCAAAATATGATATTATTTTGTTTATACTACTTTTTACAGATTATAAAAAAGAAGCCGTCTCACACCTGAGACGGCTTCTTTTAATTTGAAATTGTAAATAATAGCTACTGTACTGTCTTATTTATGTTTGAATTTTAAATAAGAAATTCTATTTGGTTAAACTTTTTCGTACAGTAGAAACTAATTTGTTCCTTTTAAATTAGATAGATTTTTTAGCAAGATACCAATCTACCATTTCTAGATTGCTGCTTTTTCTTTCTGCTAAAGCCTCTACGGTTTTTGGAGCTGGTACAATTACTTTGTCGCCTGGTTGCCAGTCTAATGGCATTGCAACTTTGTATTCATCAGATGCTTGTAGTGCAAGTAAAGCTCTTTTAATCTCAGCCATGTTTCTACCTACGTTTAATGGGTAGTACATTAATAATCTTACTTTTCCTTCTGGATCCATGATAAAAACGGCTCTCACTGCTGCTGTTTCACTTTCTCCAGGTTGAAGCATTCCGTATTTTTTAGAAACACTCATGTCAATGTCTGCAACAATTGGAAATTCAAATAAAACGCCTGTTTTTTCATGTACTGCATTTACCCAAGCAATGTGTGCGTGAATACTATCAATACTTAAACCCATTAATTTGGTGTTGTGCTTTGCGAAAAAATCTTTCTCGTTAGCAAATCCAGACATTTCAGTAGTACAAACTGGAGTAAAATCTGCTGGGTGAGAAAAGAATACTACCCAACTACCTTTGTTGTACTCTGAGAATTTAATTTTCCCAGTTGTGGTTACTGCTTCAAAATCTGGTGCTACATCTCCAATTCTTGGCATAAAAAAAACTTGATCTTCCATGTTATTTATTTTTATTTATTTATTTTTAACATTGCAAAGATATGTCTGATTTGCCTATTTATTTTTAATTTACAATAGATATTTCTTATAGTACAATAGAGTTTGTGCTAGTATGCTAGTTTATCTAAAAAAAATATAACCACAAATTTCAGAAAACAGGACTAATTCATGTTCTAAAATTTGTGGTTATTTTGTATAAGCAACTTACTTATTTATCTAAATCATTGCTATACTTTTGCTTTAGCATTTAGTGTTGCAGTTAATTCGTTAGATATTGCAGAGCGTTCTAGTTTTAACTTTCCAGACATAGTTTCTATAATTACTGTAGTTGTAGCTAATTCTGTAATTTTTCCATGCAATCCGCTTTTGGTTATAATTTTGTCTCCAACTTTTAAACTCTCTTCAAATTCTTTTTCTTTTTTTACTTTTGCTTGTTGAGGTCTTATCATAAAAAAATAAATTACGATAAACATTAGTGCAAAAGGAAGATACTTAGTTAATTGTTCCATGATTTTAAGTTATTTTTTAGGTTTAATATTTGCTGTAAAGTAAATTAGTTGGCTTCCTGTTTCGGTATTTGCCATAATTGTGATAGATTTGTGTTGTTCGCCCATTTTCCCTGCGGAATTAAATACAATTTTAACTTCTCCAGATTCTCCAGGCTTTATTTCTTGCTTAGACCATTCTGGTACAGTACAGCCACAACTGGCTCTAACATCTGTTATAATAAGATTTGTTTTTCCAGTATTTTTAAACTTGCTAATATGTTCCACTTTATCTCCTTGTACCATATTCCCGAGGTTAAAATCTGTTTCTTCTAAAGAAATTACAGGATAATCTTCTGGATTTTTTTTAATCTGATTTTCTGCTACAATTGGTGTTTCTGCAATGTTATTCTGTGCTATGCTTCTATTGTTTGCATCAATTTCTTGACTTTTATTACTGGTATCTTTTTTGCAAGAATAAGTTGCAAATGCTATGGAAAGAATTGTAATTGGTAAAATTATTTTTTTCATTTTTTTGGGTGTTACATTAAACCTCTTCCTGTTTTATTTAACTTTTGATTGTTTTGATATTCTTTAGACAAAGAGTCTAAAATTCCATTGATAAAGATACTACTTTTTGGCGTAGAATATTCTTTTGCAAGCTCTAAATATTCGTTAATTGTTACTTTTACTGGCATTGATGGGAATTTTAAAAATTCGCATATTGCCATTTTTAGTATAACGGTGTCAATGCTTGCTATACGATCTGTTTCCCAATTAGGTGTTTTGTTAGCAAATTCAGCTTCTAATTCTTTGTTATTTAAAATGGTTTTTTTGAATAGATTAATTGCAAATTCTTTGTCTTCTTGATTTTTAAAAACTTTTGGCACGAAGAAATTATTGTTTTCGATATCTTTTATTTCTCCTAATTGTTTTAAAATAAGCGTATTTACTAATGGAATATCATCAACCCATGTTAGTTTTTGGTCTTCTAAATATTCGTATAGTTTGGTATTTGGTGCAATTACTTCGGTGTAAATTGCTGTAATAAATTCCTTATCTTCTTGAAAATTTGATTTAGAATTTACCATATATTTTAAATAGATGCTGCTTTTTTTTATCTCCTGAAGTATTAATAGAATATAATCGTCATTATTTTTCCAATTATTAATATTTCTTTCTTCGATAGCTGTTTGTAGCGACTTGTTTTGATTTAGAATTGCAAAAATTTTGTTTTGTACAAATTTCCTATTTGGATTTTTTTCCAAAGATGTTGCTAAATGTTTATTTTTAGAAATCTGAATAATTTCTTCTTCTTTTTGACTAACTTCTATTAGCATAGAGACCAAAGTAAGATATAAATCCTGTATGCTTTCTAAGCTATAAAGCAAAAATTTTTCTTCTTTTACTAAATTGTCAGATTGGGTTTGATGCATGGAATATAGGGTTTGCATCACTTTTACTCTAATATGTCGTCTGTTTAACACGGGAAAGAACTTTAAAAAATTAAGGTGCAAAAGTACATTATATTTTGTAATTTTTAAATTAAAAAGAAGGATTTAAAAATGTTTTTTCATTCCAATCCTTCTTTCTGGTTCTTAACTATTTAGTTCTTCTTTTTTTTGCATCTATTCTATTTTGTGCAATTTGCATAGCTGCCTGATGGGTCGTGATAGAATTTGTGTTTGCAAAAGCAAAAATTTCTAAAGTAGTATTGTATATATTTTCGGTTCTTTTCATGGTTTCTACTATATCATATCCAGCGATTTCTCCATATACACTTATTATTCCACCTGCATTTATTAAAAAATCGGGAGCATAAACAATATTTCTTTCTTGTAAAATAGCACCATGGACTTTTTCGTTTGCTAGTTGATTATTAGCGGCACCTGCAATTACTTTTGCTTTAATTTGGTATATAGTTTCGTCGTTTATAGTCGCTCCTAAAGCACAAGGGGCATAAATATCTACTTCTTCTTGGTAAATATTATTTCCTGTGTATATTCTTGCACCATATTTTTGTGCTATTTCTAGTAATCTTTCTTGGTTAATATCTGTTATAATTACTTTTGCATCTTCTTTTGTTAAATAATCCACCAGAGTTTCTCCAACATGTCCTATGCCTTGTACAAGAATAGATTTTCCTTTTAAACTGTCTGTTCCAAATTGGTATTTTGCGGCGGCTTTCATTCCCATATACACTCCATAAGCAGTAATAGGCGAAGGGTCTCCAGAGCCACCTTTGTTTATAGAAATTCCAGTTACAAAGTTTGTTTTAGTTTTAATTAAATCCATATCTTGTGTGGTTGTACCTACATCTTCGGCAGTTATATAACGTCCACTTAAAGAGTTTACATATTCTCCAAATTTAGCAATCATTTCTGGGGTTTTGTCAGTTTTAGAGTCTCCTATTATTACTGCTTTTCCACCACCTAAGTTTAAACCAGTAATTGCTGATTTGTAGGTCATTCCACGAGAAAGTCTTAATACATCGTTAAGAGCTTCCCATTCATTTTGATATTTCCACATTCTAGTTCCTCCAAGTGCGGGACCTAAAATGGTGTTGTGAATGCCAATAATTGCTTTTAATCCACTATCTTTGTCATTGCAAAAAACAATTTGCTCATGATTGTCAAATGATAATTGTCCAAAAACTGGATCCATTTTGTGTAGTTCAGTAGGTTTTAAGATTTCAGTAATCATGTCAAACTAGTTTAAAATTGATGAATATTAAAAATGTAAGACGAAATTAGGTTAAAAATTTATGATTTCATAATATTTTAATCAAATATTAATAAAAATGTAATTATGGTTAGTTTTTATATTTATCGTTTTATTTAATAATATCATAAAAAAATGTTTATTTTACAAATTATTATATAAAAATGAAAGAACTTAGGTACTTAAATCCTTATTTTTTGAAATATAAATACCATTTTTTATTAGGTATTATCACAACCATAGCTGCTCAAATATTTATGCTTTATACACCTGAACTTATTGGGGAATCTATTACTGCAATTCAAAAATATTTAGGAAATTCAAAGTCCAATTATGCTGTTATAAAACAATTATTGTTTCATAATATACTGCTAATATTAGGCACAACACTTGCTGGGGCAATTTTGACATTTTTAATGCGACAAACACTTATTGTCATGTCTAGACATGTAGAATATGATTTAAAAAATGAAATTTTTGAAAAATATGAGGTTTTAACACAAAATTTTTATAAGAATCATAAAACAGGCGACTTAATGAATCGAATATCGGAAGATGTTGGAAGGGTAAGAATGTATGTTGGACCAGCAGTGATGTACACTATAAATACAATTATTAGATTTGCAATAGTTATTTATTACATGCAACATATTTCGGTTAAATTAACATTATATACCTTACTTCCATTGCCAATATTAGCTTATTTGATTTTTAAATTAAGTACTGAAATTAATAAAAGAAGTACCATATTTCAACAAAACCTCTCTAATCTATCTAGTTTTACACAAGAAATATTTTCTGGAATTAGGGTTATAAAAGCTTATGGAATCGAAACTACTAAGCAAAAAGAATTTGAAAATATTTCTAAAGATAGTAATGCTAAAAGTATGCATTTAGCAACCATACAATCACTATTTGGACCATTAATGATTTTTTTAATTGGCTCTAGTAATTTGTTAGTAATTTTTATAGGTGGCATGATGTACATTAACGGAAGTATTAAAGATATTGGAGATATAGCCTCTTTTATTTTATACATAAATATGCTAATATGGCCAGTGGCTTCCATTGGTTGGGTTTCTTCCTTAATACAAGAGGCAGAAGCTTCGCAAAAAAGAATAAATGAATTTCTTAAAATAGTTCCAGAAATTCAGGATAACACTTCCTCAGAATTAAAATTTGAAAATACTATTCGTTTTGAAAATGTTACTTTAATTTATCCAGATACAAATATTGTGGCATTAGATAATATCAGTTTTACAATTAACAAAGGAGAAACGCTTGCAATAATTGGAAAAACAGGATCTGGAAAATCTACCATTTTGGCTTTACTAAGCAGATTGTACGACCCATCAAGCGGCACTATCTATATAGACACTAAGTCGTTAACTTCTGTTAGCTTAAAACATTTACGAGAAAAAATGGGTGTTGTTCCACAAGATGCTTTTCTTTTCTCCGATACCATAGCAAATAACATAAAGTTTGGAAAGGAAAATGCAACAGAGCAGCAGGTAATAGTTGCCGCAAAACAAGCCGCTATTCATGATAATATTATTTTGTTTAATAATAAATACGAAACGATAGTTGGAGAAAGAGGGATTACCTTATCTGGTGGGCAAAAACAGCGTGTCTCTATTGCTCGTGCTTTAATTAATAACCCAGAATTAATATTGCTGGACGATTGTCTCTCGGCAGTAGATACAGAAACGGAAGAAACTATTTTAACTAATTTAAAAGAAATTTGTAAAAATAAAACTACTATTCTTGTAACCCATAGAGCATCTTCCGCAAAAAATGCAACTAAAATAATAGTAATAGATGCGGGTAAAATTATACAACAAGGTTCACACAATCAATTAATAACGCAAGATGGATACTACAAAGAATTGTTTTTAAAACAAATTACCGAAAAAGAAAAATACGAATAATTTGGTTTATACTTTTTTTTTTTTCAATTTTGATGTACAAACAAACAAATTGATAAAATGAATAATAACGAAAATGATATGTTAGAAAAAGAAGAAATCTTTTCTAAAGTATTACGAGCAGGACGAAGAACCTACTTCTTTGATGTTCGCTCCACCAAAGCGGATGATTATTATGTAACCATTACAGAAAGTAAAAAATTTACAGAAGACGATGGCTCTTTTCACTTTAAAAAGCATAAAATTTATTTATATAAAGAAGATTTTGTGGCTTTTTCTGAGATTTTAAACGAAATGACTTCTTATGTTTTAGATAATAAAGGAGAAGAAGTGATTTCTGAAAGACATCAAAAAGATTACAAAAAGGAAATTCAAGATAGTTCAGATGCTAATACTTCTAACGAGAATTTCACCAATATTTCTTTCGAAGATATTTAATCAAATGCAAAAGACCGTTTGAAAAAATATTTTCGAACGGTCTTTTTAAAATCTAATTATGAAAAAATCTAAAAATTTTTATTTTAGACTATTTTGTATTTAGCCATTGTACAAAATTTGTAATTAATTTAATGCAATGGCTAAATTTTAAATTATTTAATTAAAGCAATGTAGATGGACAAACATAGTCAGTTTTTGCCAAATTAGTAGTTTTAATTGCATCAAAACCTCCAATTACATCTACAAAATTATCATAACCTCTTTGTTTTAAAAGAGAAGCAGCAATCATACTTCTATATCCACCAGCACAATGCAATATAAATGCTTTGTCTTTTGGTATTTCTGCCAAATGGCTATTAATCAAATGTACTGGAATATTTGAAGCAACTTCTAAATGTTCGGATAAAAATTCGCTATTTTTTCTAACATCAAAAACTGGAAAATCTTTTTCATTAAGATGCTCTTCTAATTGTTCTGCTGTAATTCTATTAACTTTATCTACTTCCTTTCCAGCTGCTTTCCATGCTTCGAACCCACCATCTAGGTATCCAATAGTATGATCATATCCAATTCTAGATAATCTAATCATACTTTCTTCTTCTTTACCTAAATCAGTTACTAAAAGAATTTCTTGTTTAATATCTGTAATCATTTCTCCTACCCACATTGCAAAACTTCCGTCTAATCCAATATTAATACTATTTGGAATAAAACCTTTTGCAAATTCGCTATCCAATCTTGTATCTAAAATTAATGCTCTAGATTCATTTGCAACTAATTCAAAATTTTCTGGATTTAGAGGCTTATTCGCTTCTTTTATAACAGAATCTAAACTATCATATCCTTTTATATTCATTAAAACATTTGCAGGAAAATAGCTTGGAGGTGCTGTTAATCCTGTAAGAACTGCTTCTACAAACTGATCTTCTGTCATGCTTGGTTCAAGAGCATAATTTGTTCTTTTCTGATTTCCTAAGGTATCCGTAGTTTCTTTACTCATTTTTTTACCACAAGCAGAGCCAGCACCGTGATTTGGATACACAATTAAATCGTCTGACAATGGCATGATTTTTTCTCGCAAAGAGTGATATAAGTTACGAGCTAATTTATCTTGTGTCATATCCGCAACTACATGTTGTGCCAAATCTGGACGACCTACATCACCTATAAAAAGGGTATCTCCAGTAATAATTCCGTGCTCTTTTCCATTTTCGTCAATAATCATATAAGTAGTACTTTCCATAGTATGTCCTGGAGTGTGTATTACTTTTACTTTATAGTTACCAACTTCAAAAACCTGATTGTCTTCTGCAGAAATAATTTCATAAGCTGGTTTTGCATTTGGACCATATACAATTTTTGCATTGGTTTTGTTTGCTAAATCTAAAAAGCCAGACACAAAATCTGCATGAAAATGCGTTAAAAAAACATATTTAATTTTTGCATTATCTTTAAATGCTCTGTCAATGTAAGGTTGCACCTCTCTTAATGGATCAAAAATTGCAACTTCTCCGTTGTTTTCTAAATAGTATGCAGCATGTGCAATACAACCTGTGTAAATTTGTTCGATTTTCATAATTCTATATTTTTTTGATTTAAAAAAAATTAACATTACAAAGTTACAGTAACAGTTTTTAAACAAATATGATAAATATCATAAAGGTTATTTTTTGCAAAAAAAAAGAAATTTTAGGTATTGCAGTAAATAAAAAAAATCAAAAATACCCAAAAAGATATTTTTGATTTTAATTGTTGTGATCCCATCAGGATTCGAACCTGAGACCTACTGCTTAGAAGGCAGTTGCTCTATCCAGCTGAGCTATGAGACCATTATTTTAAGTCGGGGTGGCAGGATTCGAACCTGCGACCTCCTGCTCCCAAAGCAGGCGCGATAACCGGGCTACGCTACACCCCGAAAAAAGCGGAGAGTAAGGGATTCGAACCCTTGGTACAGTTTCCCATACGCATGTTTAGCAAACATGTCCTTTCGGCCACTCAGGCAACTCTCCAATAAAAAGTGAAAAACTTTTTTGCTTTTAGCGAGTGCAAATATAGTCTATTTTATATTTAGTACCAATTATTTTTCACACAATTTTAATTCTTCCAATTTTAATAACTTAAAGTCGCTTGTAATCAAGGAGCTATCTTGTTTTTTATTTTTAAATTTATAAAAAAAACTTTTTGTACTAGTTAAAATTAATGCTATTCAGAATAATCTTGCATTTCTATTTGAGTTGATTTATGCTAAAAACAAAATATTATCTAAAAAAAAGATTTAAAATAATATATAAAATTGTAAATTCGCAATACTAACATTATTCTATGCAAAATTGCTAAAAGCTCAAATTTATTGTTTAGGTTATAGCATATAGTAAATTCTAAAAAAAAATAATTATATGAAAAAAGTTGTAATTGTATCGGCGGTTCGAACACCTATAGGGAGCTTTATGGGAGCTTTGTCTAGCATTCCTGCTCCAAAGTTGGGAGCTATTGCAATAAAAGGTGCTATAGACAAAATTAATTTAGATCCAAAACTAATACAGGAAGTATTTATGGGAAATGTTGTGCAAGCTGGCGTTGGACAAGCACCTGCACGTCAAGCTGCTATTTTTGCTGGTTTGCCTAGTAATGTTCCTTGTACAACTATTAATAAAGTTTGTGCCTCTGGTATGAAGTCTGTAATGATAGCTTGTCAATCTATTGTTTGTGGAGACAATGATATTGTAGTTGCTGGAGGAATGGAAAATATGAGTATGATTCCTCATTATTTAAATCTTAGAAATGCGGTTAAATTCGGGCCAGCAAGTATGATAGATGGACTTCAAAAAGATGGTTTAACAGATGCTTATGATAATAATGCCATGGGAGTTTGTGCAGATTTGTGTGCAACAGAATATCACTTTAGTCGAGAAGACCAAGATGCATATGCTATTCAATCTTACAAACGTTCTGCAGAGGCTTGGGAGCAAGGCAAGTTTGATAACGAAATTGTGCCTGTGTCTGTACCACAAAGGAAGGGAGAGCCTATTATGGTTGTAAAAGACGAGGAATATACAAATGTTAGTTTAGATAAAATCCCAATGTTAAATCCTGTTTTTACAAAAGACGGAACTGTTACTGCTGCTAATGCATCTACCATTAACGATGGAGCTTCTGCTCTTATATTAATGAGTGAAGAAAAAGCCCTAGAACTAAATTTAACTCCATTAGCATATATAACTGGTTATGCCGATGCAGCTCAAGATCCTAAATGGTTTACCACTTCTCCTGCAAAAGCACTTCCATTAGCATTAAATAAAGCTGGAATTACTATTAATGAGGTAGATTATTTTGAATTTAACGAAGCCTTTGCGGTTGTTGGTCTTGCAAACGCTAAAATTTTAGAATTAGACACTAATTTTATAAATGTTAATGGTGGAGCAATTTCGTTAGGACATCCTTTGGGTTGCTCTGGTGCACGAATAATAGTAACACTTCTAAATGTTTTACAACAAAATGAGGCAAAAATTGGTGCTGCTGCTATTTGCAACGGAGGCGGAGGAGCATCGGCTGTTGTCATTCAAAGACCTTAGTATAGTATGAAAAAATATAGTATAATTTAATTTATTAAAATGTTTGGAATTTGTAATCTAGCTAATATTCCATTGCGTTTGGAACCTAGTGATAAAAGTGAACTTATCTCGCAAGTGTTATTTGGAGAACACTTTATTATAATAGAAGAAACTACAAAATGGAGTAAAATAAAGTTGGCTTTTGATGGTTATGAAGGTTGGATTGATAACAAGCAATTTAGAACTATTACAGAAAATCAATACATGCAGCTAAACGAAGATTGTATTGTACTTAGTAATGATTTGTTGGAATATATCACATCTCCCTCTAATATTTTAATCCCTATTCCATTAGGTTCGTCTTTAAGTTTTTTAAATCACGAAGGCTTAAACCCAGAAAAATATTGGTTTGATGGTTACAAAACAAGTGGTGTGAAACCAAAAAGCAATATAATAAATACTTCTCTATTGTACTTAAATAGTCCGTATTTATGGGGTGGGAAAACACCTTTTGGGGTAGATTGTTCTGGATTTTCTCAAATGGTGTACAAACTTAATGGATATAATATTTATAGAGATGCCTCACAGCAAGCAAATCAAGGAGAAGCACTTAGTTTTATTGAAGAAAGTGAACCTGGAGACTTGGCTTTTTTTGATAATGATGAGGGAAAAATTACCCATGTAGGAATAATTATGGAAAATAACTATATTATTCACGCCAGTGGGAAAGTTAGAATAGATAGATTAGATCATTCGGGGGTTTACAACGCCGAAACAAATAGACATACCCACAGATTGCGTGTTATTAAAAAAATAATATAATTCTTTTAAGCAACAACCTATTTTCATGATTATAATTAATCAGAGCATACAAACAACAAATTCTTTCATTTCCTTATCTATTAAAAGGGAAGATAGAATACATTCGTTTGTATCGGGAAATAAATTTAGAAAACTAAAATATAATTTATTAGAAGCAAAAAAAGAAAAGCATCACACAATAGTAACATTTGGAGGAGCATATTCTAACCATATTGCAGCAGTTGCTTATGCTTGTCAAGAGGAAAATATACAATCTATTGGTATTATTAGAGGGGAAGAGTTAGCATTTAAAGTAAAGGAAAATCCAACGTTGCAATTTGCGTTAAAGTGTGGTATGAAGCTAGAATTTATTTCGAGAGAAAAATACCGAACAAAAGAAACAGATGCTTTTTTAGAGGAATTAAAGGGCAAATATTCTCCCTTTTATTTAGTTCCAGAAGGAGGTACTAATGCACTAGCTATAAAAGGATGTCAGGAGATTTTAACAAAAGACGATGCCGATTTTGATTACATTTGTTGTGCAGTAGGAACAGGAGGAACCATAGCTGGAATTATTAATAGTGCTAACAAAAATCAAAAAATTTTAGGTTTTCCTGCTCTAAAAGGAGATTTTTTAACTAACGAAATTAATAAATATGCCAATAATTCTAATTTTACCCTAATTACAGAATATCATTTTGGAGGATATGCAAAAGTAAATACTAATTTAATTAACTTTGTAAATCAGTTTTACTTAAACACAAATATTCCTCTGGATACAGTTTACACAGGCAAAATGGTGTATGGAGTGATGGATTTAATTCAAAAAAAATATTTTCCAAACAATTCTAAAATTTTGATGATTCACACAGGTGGATTACAAGGAAATGAAGGAATGAATAAGCAGTTAAAACAGAAAAAAATGACTCAATTAATTTTTTAATGAAAAAGATATTTTTACTAATTGGTTTACTATTATTAATGAGTTGTAGTGCTACAAAGCCAAAAATTACCACTACAATCAAGAAAGAACACACTAAAAAACAATCAAATACGAAGAAAAAAACAAACCAAGGTAATGCCAATTCAGAAATTCTAGAAGCAACTTCAAAAATAAAAGTAACACCAGAAATAGTAAAAGAATATATTGCAAAATTTAAATATATTGCACAAGAAAACATGAGACGAGATGGTATTCCAGCCAGTATTACTCTCGCACAAGGAATTTTAGAATCTGGTGCAGGAACAGGAACATTGAGCCGACAGGCAAATAATCATTTTGGAATAAAATGTCATAGCGGTTGGACAGGAAAAAGTGTAAGACACGATGATGATGCCCTACAAGAATGCTTTCGTATGTATGACCTTGCAGAAGATTCTTATAAAGACCATTCTTATTTTTTAAAATCAAGGTCTAGATATGCCTCTTTATTTTTATTGCCAAAAAGTGATTACAAATCTTGGGCAAGTGGATTGCGAAAAGCTGGTTATGCAACAGATGTTAAATACCCAGAAAAATTAATTACACTTATCGAAAAATACCAATTGTATCTATATGATCAAGAAATTTTAGGTCAAAATAGGAATGATGATTCAAACATTACTCAGTCAACTATTCAGAATTATACTGTAGTAAAAGGAGATACATTGTACTCCATTTCTAAAAAATTTAATACAACAGTACAAGATTTAAAACAAAAAAACAACCTAATAGATAATTCTATATCTTTAGGACAAAGTATTATTATAAAATAAAAATAATGTTATATCAGCGTAGTAGTCAGTTATTTATAGAAGCAGAAGAGGTAATTCCAGGAGGAGTAAACTCGCCTGTAAGAGCGTTTAAATCGGTTGGAGGAACTCCTATCTTTGCAAAAAGTGCACAAGGAGCATATGTGTTTGATGAAGATGGGAACAAGTTTATAGACTATATTAATTCTTGGGGGCCAATGATTCTAGGACATGTTTATCCGAAAGTAGTAGAGGCAGTTATAGAAAAAACAAAACTTGGTACATCTTTTGGAATGCCAACAGAATTAGAAACTAAAATTGCAAAACTTGCCGTTTCGATGGTTCCAAATATCAATAAAATTAGATTCGTAAGTTCCGGTACCGAAGCTTGTATGAGTGCAATACGGCTTGCACGTGGTTTTACAGCTAAGAATAAAATAATTAAATTTGCAGGTTGCTACCACGGGCATTCTGATTCATTTTTAATTCAAGCTGGCAGCGGAGCTAGTACCTTCGGAACACCTAATAGCCCAGGTGTAACCCCAGGAACGGCACAAGATACTTTGCTTGCTACTTATAATAATATTGAAAGTGTTGCTCAATTATTTCAGGCAAATAGGAATGAAATTGCTGCAATTATAATAGAACCTGTTGCTGGAAACATGGGCTGTATCCCACCAAAAGAAGGATTTTTACAAGAGTTAAGAAAAATATGTACTCAAAACAATGCTCTACTTATATTTGATGAGGTAATGACAGGCTTTAGACTGGCCAAAGGAGGTGCGCAGGAGCTATATAATGTTAATGCAGATATTGTGTGTTTTGGAAAAGTAATAGGAGGAGGTCTTCCTGTTGGAGCCTTTGCTGCAAGAACAGAAATAATGAATTTTTTAGCACCTTTAGGTCCAGTTTATCAGGCAGGAACTCTGTCAGGAAATCCTTTGGCAATGGCTGCTGGTTTTGCAATGCTAACAGAACTAAATAATAGACCAGAAATTTTTAAAAGTATTGAGCAAAAAACACTTTACTTAGAAAATGGAATGCAAAAAATATTTAAAAATGCAAAATTAGACTTTACTATTAATAGGCTTGGTTCAATGATTTCTGTTCATTTTGACAAAAATCCAGTAATTGACTTTGAATCTGCAAAAAAAGGAGATAACATTTTTTTTAAGAACTTTTTTCATGGATTACTTAAAAAAGGAATATATATTGCTCCTTCGGCTTATGAAACATGGTTTATTTCTGATGCTTTGTCTTATGCCGATTTAGATTACACAATACAATCAGTAGAAGAAGTGATTAGGGAAATAATTTAATAAATGTTTCTTTCAGAACTAATAAACTAATATCGGATGAAGTATAAACGAAGAGGAATCAATAAATTTATAATTGGTTTCTCTTATTTTTGTTAAAATATACATAAAAAAAGCCTCATATTTCTATGAAGCTTAAAATTAGTAGCGGGAACAGGACTCGAACCTGTGACCTTCGGGTTATGAGCCCGACGAGCTGCCTACTGCTCTATCCCGCGATGTTTCGTGTGCAAAGATACAACTCTTTTTTAATTTTACAATGTTTTTTTCTAAAAATATAATAATTTATTTTAAAAACTTGATTGTCAGTTATTTTTAAGTCGCAAAACTATCCTGTAAGCAGTATTTAATTGGATTTAAATCTAAAAAAATTCAAAAAACAATCTATTTTAGGTTGTTTATTTTCCATTCAATCCAAAAACAGAATACGAACAAGTATAAATTGTGCAAAATAAATAATATTTATACCTACCTTTGCAAAATAAAAAATACATATTATGTCGCACAAAGCTGGTTTTGTAAATATTATAGGAAATCCAAATGTTGGAAAATCTACCCTAATGAATGCGTTTGTTGGAGAAAGATTGTCTATAATTACCTCTAAAGCACAAACAACAAGACATCGGATATTAGGAATTGTAAATGGAGACGATTTTCAGGTTATTCTTTCAGATACCCCAGGAATTATCAAACCAGCTTATGAAATGCAAGCTTCTATGATGAATTTTGTAAAATCCGCATTTGAAGATGCCGATATTTTAATTTATATGGTCGAAATTGGCGAAAAAGAACTAAAAGATGAGGATTTTTTTGCAAAAATTATACATTCTAAAATACCAGTTTTACTTCTTTTAAACAAAATTGACACCTCTAATCAAGAGCAACTAGAAGAGCAAGTTTCTTTTTGGACTAACAAAGTGCCTAATGCTGAAATTTTTCCTATTTCTGCTTTGCAAAATTTTAATGTAACCGAGGTTTTTTCAAGAATTATTCAGCTATTACCAAGTTCTCCACCATTTTATCCAAAAGATACTTTAACCGACAAACCAGAGCGTTTTTTTGTAAATGAAAGTATTCGAGAAAAAATATTGCTAAATTACAATAAAGAAATTCCTTATGCTGTAGAAATTGTTACCGAAGAATTTTTTGAAGACGAAGATATTATACGAATTAGGGCTTTAATAATGGTAGAAAGAGAAACACAAAAAGGAATTGTAATAGGACATAAGGGAGAAGCTCTAAAAAGGGTAGGAGTGGCATCTAGAATAGATTTAGAAAAGTTTTTTGGAAAGCAAATTCATTTAGAATTGTATGTTAAAGTAAATAAAAATTGGCGTAGTAATGCTAATATGTTAAAGCGATTTGGTTATAATCAATAACATCAAACAATTAAAATATCATAATTATACACTACCTTTGCAAAAAAAATAAGATTTTATAGCTAAAAAACGAACATTTTTGTTCCTTAAATAGCTTTCTTTTTAGTTATCTAAACATAAAATAATGAGTAACATAGTAGCAATAGTTGGAAGACCAAATGTAGGGAAATCAACTCTTTTTAATCGTTTAATCAAACGAAGAGAAGCCATAGTCGACTCTGTTTCTGGAGTAACACGCGATAGAAATTATGGGAAAAGTGAGTGGAATGGAAAAGAATTTTCTGTAATAGATACTGGAGGATATATTAAAGGTTCTGATGATGTTTTTGAAGCAGAAATTCGAAAACAAGTAGAACTAGCCATTGATGAAGCAGACGTAATTATTTTTGTAGTAGATGTTGAGGAAGGAATTACACCTATGGACGATGTGGTTGCTAAGATGCTACGTAAAATAACCAAACCCGTCCTTTTAGCTGTTAATAAAGTGGATAATGCCATGCGTGACAAAGATGCTGTGGAATTTTATAACCTAGGGTTGGGAGAGTATTATACATTTGCAAGCATTTCAGGAAGTGGAACAGGAGAATTATTAGATGCATTAATAGATGCATTTCCCGAAACACCATTACCAACACAGGAAGAAATAGAATTGCCAAGATTTGCAGTTGTGGGTAGACCAAACGCAGGAAAATCTAGCTTTATAAATGCCTTGATAGGGAAAGATAGATTTATGGTAACAGATATTGCAGGAACTACTAGAGATTCTATAGATACAAAGTTTGATCGTTTTGGTTTCGAATTTAATCTTGTAGATACAGCTGGAATCCGAAGAAAAGCAAAGGTAAAAGAAGATTTAGAATTTTATTCTGTAATGCGTTCTGTTCGTGCAATAGAACATTCAGACGTTTGTATATTAGTAATAGATGCTACTAGAGGTTTTGAAGGGCAAGACCAAACCATATTTTGGCTTGCTGAAAAAAATAGAAAAGGAATTGTAATTCTTGTAAACAAATGGGATTTGGTTGAAAAAGATACCATGAGTACTAGAGATTATGAAGCAAAAATAAGAGAAGAATTAATGCCATTCACCGATGTGCCAATTTTATTTGTATCGGCATTAACAAAGCAACGTTTACTAAAAGCATTAGAAGCAACTGTTCAGGTTTACGAAAACAAAAAACAACGGATTCCTACGTCTAAGTTTAATGAATTTATGCTTAAAATAATCGAAAATCATCCTCCACCAGCACTTAAAGGAAAGTTTGTGAAAATTAAATATTGCATGCAATTGCCTACTCCAACACCTCAATTTGTGTTTTTTGCAAATTTGCCACAATATGTAAAAGACCCTTATAAACGTTTTTTAGAAAATAAAATAAGAGAACATTGGGATTTTAAAGGTGTGCCAATAGATATTTATATTAGAGAAAAATAAATAACTTTGCTTCTAAAATAGGCAAAAAAGTATTGTTTATTATAGTGTAATTTAATAAAAAAATAACGACTTATTAATTTGCAAAGCCAATACACACAAAGCATAAAGCAAGAAGCCCAGCGTTTGGGCTTTTTGAGTTGTGGAATTTCTAAAGCAGGCTTTCTAGAAGCAGAAGCACCTCGGTTAGAAAACTGGCTAAATAATAATTTGCATGGGCAAATGTCCTATATGGAAAATCACTTTGACAAGCGTCTTGATCCAACCTTGTTAGTAGAGGATGCAAAAAGTGTAATATCTTTACTTCTAAATTATTACCCAACAGAATTACAGCAAAAAGATAGTTTCAAAATTTCAAAATATGCCTATGGACAAGACTACCATTTTGTAATTAAAGAAAAACTGAAAGAACTTTTATATTTTATACAATCTACAATTGGCGAAGTTTCAGGAAGGGCTTTTGTAGATTCTGCTCCAGTATTAGATAAAGCTTGGGCAGCAAAATCAGGACTTGGTTGGATTGGCAAAAATAGTAATCTGATAACCAAAAAAACAGGTTCTTTTTATTTCATCGCAGAGCTAATTATAGATTTACAATTAGACTATGATAATACAACAACAAACCATTGCGGAAGTTGTACTGCATGTTTAGATGCTTGTCCCACAAATGCAATTATTGCTCCGTATGTAGTAGATGCTAGCAAATGTATTTCCTATTTTACCATCGAACTTAAAGATAATTTGCCTTTAGAAATGAAAGGGAAATTTCAAGATTGGGCATTTGGATGCGATGTATGTCAAGATGTATGTCCATGGAATAAATTTTCAGAGCCTCACAACGAACCTTTACTAAAAGCAACTCCAGAAGTTTTGAATTACTCTAAAAAAGATTGGGAAGAAATAACTCAAGAAGTATTTCAAAAGGTATTTCAAAATTCGCCCATTAAAAGAACCAAGTTAAATGGATTACAAAGAAATATTAAGTTTTTAAAAGAATAAGAGCCAAAATACTTTTTACTTCAAAGGATATATAATAAATTTGTATAACAACCTAAAAAACAAAATATGTCCACAAATAATAAACGTAGAGAAGCATTACTATATCATGCAAAACCCACCCCAGGAAAAATAAAAGTTGTACCAACAAAAAAGTATGCCACACAAAGAGATTTATCTTTGGCCTATTCGCCAGGTGTTGCAGAGCCTTGTTTAGAAATTGCAAAGGATATAAACAATGTATATAAGTACACTGCAAAAGGAAATCTAGTTGCGGTAATAACAAATGGAACAGCAGTATTAGGTTTAGGAGATATTGGGCCAGAAGCTTCAAAACCAGTAATGGAAGGAAAAGCACTATTATTCAAAATATTTTCGGATATTGATGTTTTTGATATAGAGATAGATGCGACAGATATAGATAAATTTGTAGAAACTGTAAAAGCCATTGCCCCAACCTTTGGAGGCATCAATTTAGAAGATATAAAAGCACCAGAATCTTTCGAAATAGAAAGAAGGTTAATTGATGAGTTGAATATTCCTATAATGCATGACGACCAGCATGGAACAGCAATCATATCTTCCGCTGCACTTTTAAATGCTTTGGAACTTTCTGATAAGAAAATTGAAGAAGTAAAACTGGTGGTTTCTGGAGCAGGTTCTGCAGCAATAGCATGTACTAACTTATATGTTTTATTAGGAATAAATCCTCAGAATATCATTATGTTTGATAAAGATGGTGTTTTGTCTAGCCAAAGAACAGATTTGTCCAATAACCAAAAAAAATATTCTTATGCCAAACCAGGAACTAATCTAGAAGAAGCATTGGTAGATGCAGATGTGTTTTTAGGACTTTCGGCAGGAAATATTCTTACTCCCAATATGCTTTTAGGAATGGCAAGTAATCCAATAGTTTTTGCGATGGCTAATCCAATTCCAGAGATAGATTATAATTTAGCAGTTGCCACCAGAAAAGATATTATAATGGCAACGGGACGTTCCGACTATCCTAACCAAGTAAATAATGTGTTAGGATTTCCGTACATATTTAGAGGTGCTCTTGATGTAAGAGCAACTAAAATTAATGAGACAATGAAAATGGCAGCGGTACGTGCCTTAGCAGCACTTGCAAAACAATCGGTACCAGAACAAGTTAATATTGCCTATGGAGAAACTAAACTAACCTTCGGGAAAGAATATATTATCCCTAAACCATTTGATCCAAGGCTTATAACCGAAGTTTCTCCTGCTGTTGCAAAAGCAGCTATGGAAAGTGGAGTTGCTCAAATTGAAATTACCGATTGGGAAAAGTATAATAACGAATTGTTAGAAAGACTAGGTTCTGATAATAAGCTAGTACGATTACTGATAAGCCGTGCCAAAACAAATCCAAAGCGAATTGTATTTGCAGAAGCAGATCATTTAGATGTTTTGAAAGCAGCACAAATTGTGCAAGAAGAAGGAATTGGAATTCCTATTTTGTTAGGAAAAAAAGAAGTAATCTTAGAGCTAAAGGCAGAAATAGGTTTTGATGCAGATACAATTATCATAGATCCAAAAACCACCATCGAAGATGAGAGAAGATTAAGTTATGCTCAATCTTATTGGGAATCTAGAAGACGTAGAGGTATTAGTTTATTAGACGCTCAAAAATGGATGCGAGAACGAAATTACTTTGCTGCCATGATGGTAATTCAAGGAGATGCTGATGCCTTAGTTACAGGATTCACTAGAAGTTACCCATCTGTAGCAAAACCAATGATAGAACTTATTGGCAAAGCAACCCCTACCACACGTATTGCCACAACTAATATGATGATGACCTCTTATGGGGCAATGTTTTTGTCAGATACAGCAATCAACCCAAATCCTAATGCCCAAGATTTAGCCAAAATTGCATTAATGACCGCAAAAACCGTAAGAATGTTTGGCATAGAGCCAGTTATTGCAATGGTTTCTTTTTCTAATTTTGGTTCTTCTAATTACGAAAGTGCCGTAAAAGTTCGTGAAGCAGTTGCCATTTTACACGAATTTCACCCAGATTTAATAGTAGATGGAGAAATTCAAACAGATTTTGCCTTAAATCCCGATTTATTAAAAAGTAAATTCCCTTTTTCTAAACTAGTTGGGCATAAAGTAAACACACTTATTTTTCCAAATTTAGAATCAGCAAATATAACTTATAAGCTATTAAAAGAACTTGATAAAGTAGATTCTATTGGTCCAATTATGCTTGGAATGGATAAGCCAGTTCATATTTTTCAACTTGGTGCAAGTGTCGAAGAAATGGTTAATATGGCTGCTGTTGCAGTTGTAGATGCTCAGGAAAAAGAAAAACGTAAAAATAAAATATAAATACATGATTTTTAATAAAGAAGTTGTTTTGCAAAAATGTAATGCAATGTGTGAAGAAACATTAATGCAAACTTTACAAATTGTATTTACCGATGCTGGCGAAAATTTTTTAACAGCAACCATGCCTGTAAATGCAAAAGTGCATCAGCCTATGGGTTTACTTCATGGAGGTGCAAGTGTTGCTTTGGCAGAGAGTGTTGGTAGTGCGGCTTCAATGCTATTTGTAAATACGGAGCATAGTGAAATTAGAGGAATTGAAATTTCTGCAAATCACGTAAAAGCAAAAAGGGAAGGAATTGTAACTGCTACGGCACGAATTATCCACCAAGGGAAAAGCATTCATTTATGGGAAATTAAAATTACAGACGAAAATAATACTCTAATTTCTATTTGTAAATTAACTAATATGGTTTTGCCAAAACGAAAATAAGATTAGAAAAAATGGAAATAAATTTTGAAAAATGTAAAAACGCAATTTCAAAAAAAATGCCTTTTGTAGTTTATGCAAAGCCAAACTCTACTCGATTGGTTGGAATATTTCAAAAAAATAATTTCTTATTCCCAATACATAATTATACCGAAAAAGGTTTCGCTTTTACTGCATTTAACGAAAATAGTAAATTCATAATTCCTTATGACCAGTCAGAAATATTTGTAGAAACTATAAATATGAAAAATTACTTTTTTGAAAAATCAAATATTTTTACAGAAGATACATCGGAGAAACTAAATTTTGAAGAATTAGTAAAAAAAGGAATTACTGCTATTAACAATCAAGAATTTGAAAAAGTAGTACTTTCTAGAACTGAAACTATTGCAATTGCTAATTTTGATATTGAAAATATACTTAATAAAATACTATTCTTATACCCAAACACCTTTAGATACTGTTTTTATCACCCACAAGTTGGTCTGTGGATTGGTGCAACTCCAGAACAATTTATAAAAATAGCAAATAAAAAACTTACTACCATGTCACTCGCAGGAACACAGTCCAATACTGGTAACGAATCTTATATTTGGGAAAAAAAAGAACAAGAAGAACAAAGCATTGTTACAAATTATATCATAGAAACTCTTCAAAAATATTCGGTTACTCCTAAAATATCCAAACCATATACAGTAACTTCAGGCTCAGTAGTGCATTTAAAAACAGATATCGAAGCAGAATTTTCCGAAATAAAATACTTGCAAAATATTATTGAAAATTTGCATCCAACTCCAGCAATCTGTGGATTTCCAACACTTAAAGCAAAAAAGTTCATTCTTGAAAATGAAAATTATGATCGAGCTTTTTATACAGGATTTTTAGGGGAGTTAAATATCGATTTTACAACTTTACAAGAAAAAACCGACTTGTTTGTGAATTTGCGATGTATGAATATTACTACAAAAGATAGGTATAAATCTGGAATTTCGACACTATTTGCTGGGTGTGGAATTACTAAAGATAGCATTCCAGAGCAAGAATTTATAGAAACAAAAAACAAATTACAAACAATGAAAACACTACTTTATGAATATATAAAGTAGTGTTTATTATTATACTGTTATTAAAGTAAAGCCTTGATTATTATTAGATTATAAACTTAAAAAATTTTCATTTTGATTTTTATTCTAATTGTTTTAAACGCGTTTCTAAGTTTTCTAGCGTACTTTTGAGTTGTGTGTTTTGATTACTTAACTCTTCTCCATATACCGTCTATTCTTACACAAGAAACAACTTCATTTATTGCAACTACACTTCCTAAGAAATCCGCAACTGCATTAGTACAGTAAATATATAAAAACGTACCATCAGTTGCTACAGGTAGATTTCCTGAAGCAACATTGGTTGCTTCAGTGTACTTTATTACACTTGTATTGGCAGTAGTTAGCTGTGCATGGGTTGCAGTAGTTACATCATTTTGTATTTTTCCATTAAGTTGCGTTTCAGTTATGTTATTATTACCAATAATTACTTGATTATCAGCAATAGTAAATGAATTAGAACCTATAGCTATTGAGTTTTGTGCATCAACTTTTTGAGAACCATTATTTCCTGCATTACTACCTATAAAAACATTATTACTTCCAGTAGTAATGCTAACTCCAGATTCATAGCCATTTACGGTATTATTATTTCCTGTGGTGTTATTATTTAAAGCATAACTTCCATTGGCAGTATTATTATTTCCTACAGTGTTGTTTCGTAAAGCACTTACTCCATTGGCGGTATTATTAAATCCTGTGGTGTTGCTCCGTAAAGCACTTATTCCATTAGCGGCATTATCATACCCTGTGGTATTATCTTGTAAAGCACTTCCTCCATTGGCGGTATTAT
>DZCQ01000005.1:23426-91527 GCA_022730285.1 Flavobacterium psychrophilum | reverse complement strand
GAATAGTTTAACTAACCCTATCAAGGGTTTAATGGGGCGAATAACCCTATCAGGGTTTTAATGAGGCGAATAACCCTATCAGGGTTTAAAACCCTGATAGGGTTGAATAAAAAATAATACTGTAGAAGAATTTAAAACTTTTGAACTAACCTTATCAGGGTTTAAAACCCTGATAAGGTTGAATAAAAAATGGAAAATGGAAAAAAAAGAACCTATAATTTACGGAAATTACTATCACATATACAATCGTGGTAATAATAGAATGGATATTTTCTTGGAATCCGATAATTATTATTATTTTCTTCGGTTGTATGCTAAATACATTGAACCTATTGCAGAAACCTATGCTTGGTGTTTGTTAAAAAATCATTTTCATCTTTTAGTACGAATCAAAGATAAATCAGAAATAAACAATATAGAGTTGCGTTATTCCACTATCGAAAAACCAAAAATTATTGATCCGTCAAGACAGTTTTCTCATCTATTTAACGCTTATACACAAGCTATTAATAAGCGTTATGATAGAACGGGAAGTTTGTTTGAAACTACCTTTGAACGAAAATTGGTTTCTTCCGAAAAGTATTTTCAACAATTAGTTTTTTATATACATAACAATCCTGTACATCATGGTTTGGTGAAGCAAATAAGTTTGTATCCTTGGTCTTCCTACAAAACTATTCTTTCAACCAGCCCTACAAAGTTAATGCGTAATGAAGTTTTAGAAATATTTGGCGATATGGAGAATTTTGCTTATTATCATAATCAGCAACAAAATTTAGAAGAAATTGAAAGTTTAATAATAGAATAATTTAGTATAACCCTGTCAGGGCTTAAAACCCTGACAAGGGTTATATAATGAAACGATATTGTAAAAGAATTTTAACACCTTTTAAACTAACTCTATCATGGTTTTAAACCCTGATAGAGTTAAAAGAGTTCTAAGACCTTTTCATCTACCCCTGTCAGGGTTTAAAACCCTGACAGGGGTAAGGATTCCAAATCTAAATTTGTATAAATAAATGAACACAAAAGAAATTTTAAAATCAGAAATAAATTACTGTATTATTGTACCAACATACAATAACTGCAAAACACTTGCTCGGGTTTTAGACTCTATTTTGCAACAAACCAAGCATGTTATAGTGGTAAATGATGGTTCGACAGATGCTACTATTGGCATTTTAAAAAATTATCCTAGCATTACTATACTAACACACGAGGTAAACTCTGGCAAAGGAGTTGCGTTGCAAAATGGTTTTAAAAAAGCGTTAGAACTAGAGTTTGATTATGCCATTACCATAGATTCTGATGGGCAGCATTATCCAGAAGACATTCCGCTTTTTTTAACAGAAATTCAAGAAAATGGCGAGGCATTACTCATTGGAAGTAGAAATATGACACAGGAGAATGTTCCTAAAAAGAGTAGCTTTGGCAATAAATTTTCTAATTTTTGGTTTTGGTTTGAAACTGGAATTTCTTTACAAGACACGCAATCTGGCTATAGATTATATCCTTTACACAAAATACCAATCAAATTTTATACTACTAAATTTGAATTTGAAATAGAAATAATAGTGCGAACTGCTTGGAAACATGTGCCAATAAAAAATATTCCTATTCGGGTTTTGTATGATCCCTCAGAAAGGGTTTCGCATTTTAGACCATTTAGAGATTTTAGCAGAATTAGTGTTTTAAATACCGTTTTGGTAACTATTTCACTTTTATACATAAAACCACTTCATCAGGTTCAAAGTTTAAAAAAAAAAGGATTTAAAAAATTTATATTAGAAAACATTATACATCATAATGATAGTATTTTAAAAAAAACGCTATCTGTTATGCTAGGAGTTTTTGTAGGAATATCTCCTTTTTGGGGTTTTCAAACAGCAATTGTACTTTTTTTAGCCATTTTTTTTAAATTAAACAAAGTTACTGCTTTTGCTTTTTCTAACATTAGTTTTCCACCTTTTATTCCTGTAATAATATACTGTTCGTTGTATATTGGTGGTTTAATTTTAGGGGTTAATTCTACTATTTTTCCTTCTAATTTAAATGTCTCTTCCTTCCAAAATCATCTTACGCAATATTTAATTGGTAGTTTTGTTCTAGCAACAATAGTTTCGATAATTTTTGGTATTATTACTTATTCTTTAATAACAATTTTTAGTACTTTTAGCAAAAAATAAGTATGAATTCATTTTTTACAACTATATACACATTTGCACAGAAGAGGAAATTTCTATTTGCAGGAATTGTATTTAGTCTTGTATTATTTTTGGGATATTTTGCAAGTAGAATATCTTTCCAGGAAAATATTACACAATTAATCCCTACCAATAATCAAACTGGAGTTACCTCTAAGGTTTTAGAACAAGTAAATTTTGCGGATAAAATCACACTGGTAATTCATAGCTCACAAAATCAATCGCCAGATAGCTTAACACGATATGCTAATTTATTTTTAGAAGAATTAGATACAAAATGCAAACCTTTTGTTAAAAAAATACAAGGGAAAATGGAGGACGAAAACCTACAAGAAACCTACGATTTTGTATATGCAAATTTGCCGCTATTTTTAGACAAAAAAGATTATTCCATTATACAGAACAAGCTAAAATTGGATAGTATTGCAACAACAATTTCTGCAGCTTACAAATCTATCATTTCGCCATCTGGAATTATTTCTAAAAATTATATTTTAAAAGACCCACTAGGAATTTCTTTTTTAGGATTAAAAAAACTGCAACAATTAAGCATTGGTGATGATTATGAGTTGCACAACGGATACGTTTTAACAAAAGACAAAAAAAACCTATTGCTGTTTATAACCCCAAAATTAGCAGCGAATGAAACGGACAAAAATACACAATTTGTACAAGAAATAGAAAAAATAAAAAACAAGTTAAACAAACAATTTAATAATAAAACGGTTTTAAGCTACTACGGAGCTACGCCAGTTGCGGTTGCAAATGCTACTCAAATAAAAGCAGATGTACGAAACACGTCTATATTTGCAACGTTGAGTTTAATATTAATATTGGCATTTTTTTATCGAAATATTGCAACCCCAATACTTATTTTTATTCCTTCCATTTGTGGAGCACTGCTTGCACTTAGCGTTTTATATTTTACAAAAGGAACTATTTCGGCAATTTCGCTAGGAATAAGTTCTATCTTATTAGGAGAAACCACCGATTATTCTATTTATGTTTTAACACACTTACGAAACAAAAGAGACATTAAACTTTTGTACAAAGATATAAGTAAACCACTGTTAGTTTGTGGTATTACAACTGCTATTACATTTTTGTGTTTGTTTTTTATACAATCAGAAGCATTGCAAGACTTGGCTATTTTTGCAGCATTAAGCGTTATTGCAACAACCATTTTTTCGTTAGTATTCATTCCGCTTTTATACAAGCCTAAAAAGACAGAAAAGGCAGAAAAAAGTAATGCAAAAAGCAATATTATAGATAACTTAGGCACTTATCCGTATCATAAAAATAAATTTTTCATAATTATAGTACTTGTTCTACTTGGTATTTCTGCTTTTACCTACCATAAAGTGACTTTTAACGATAATTTGTCTTCATTAAATTTTATGACACCAGAGTTAAAAAAGACAGAAAAGTATTTAGAAAAAATTGCAAATGGGTCTGCAAAATCCATCTACTTAGTTTCTTACGGAAAAAACTATGAAGAAGCAATTAATCAAAATAATCTTCTTTTTAATAATTTAGAGCAATATAAAGCTAACAACAAAATAACACATTTCAGTTCTATTGGTGGCATTTTGTTATCCAAAGAATTACAATCGCAAAAAATTAAAGAATGGAATGCGTTTTGGAACACACAAAAAGTAAAACAAGTAACTACTAATTTAATAACCAACGGAAATAAATTTGGCTTTAAAGAAAACAGCTTTTTACCATTTTATGAAACCCTAAACAAAAGATTTAAACCAATATCTGTATCAGAATACGCAAAAGTTAAAGCTCTTTTTATAGATGAATTTGTCGCTTCTAAAAATGGTTTATATACCATTTCTAATTTGGTGAAAGTAAGACCAAATCTAAGAGATACTTTTATAAAAGAAATTAAAAAACAAAAAAACATTGTTGTCATAGACAGACAAGAAACCAATCAGGTCTTTCTTTCGGCTCTTAAATCTAATTTTGAAAAACTGGTTAACTATTCTTTTATTCTAATATTTATTGTTCTATTTCTTACTTTCAAACGAATAGAATTGGTAATAGTTAGCATTATTCCTATTGCTGTAAGCTGGCTAATTACAACAGGAACAATGGGTCTTTTTAGCATTCAATTTAATGTAATTAATATTATAGTTTGCACATTAATATTCGGTATTGGTGTAGATTACAGCATATTTATGACCATGGCATTACAAAAGGAACATACCTTTGGTAAAATTGAATTACCTACTTACAAAACTTCCATATTACTATCGGTAGCAACTACAATTTTAGGTATTGGAGTACTTATTATTGCCAAACATCCTGCATTACAATCTATTGCCTTAATTGGGATAATTGGTATTTTCTCGGCATTATTAATAACATTTGTAGTACAACCATTGGTTTTTTATTTCTTTGTAGGATTTCAGGTGCAAAAGGGAAACCCACCCTTTGAGTTAAAAAGATTACTGCATTCTACACTTTCCTTTTTATACTATGGTTTAGGAGGTTTAATTTTATCTATCATTGGAACAATAATGGTAAAAATTACACCTATTTCCAAAGCTAAAAAAATGCAAGCTTTTCATTATATAATGTCTAAATTTATGTATTCTGTGTTTTTAACCTATCCGTCTGTAAAAAGAAAAATACTAAATTCAAGGAATGAAAATTTTGAAAAACCAGCGGTAATAATAGCAAACCACACCTCTTTTTTGGATATTCTTGCTGTAGGAATGTTAAGTCCGAAAATAATTTTTCTAGTAAGCGATTGGGTTTACAATTCGCCGTTTTTTGGAAAAGGAGTTAGACTCGCAGGCTTTTATCCAGTTTCTAGTGGTATTGATAATGGAATAGAACATTTACAAGAAAAAGTAAACCAAGGATATTCGCTGATGGTTTTCCCAGAAGGAACAAGATCGGTAGATAACACGGTAAAGCGTTTTCATAAAGGAGCTTTTTTCTTGGCCGAACAATTTAATTTAGACATCATTCCAATTATAATTCATGGCTATTCAGAAGGCTCTCCAAAGGGAGATTTTATGCTATACAAAGCAAAAACAACTGTAAAAATATTGGACAGAATAGCTATAAAAGACACTTCTTTTGGTTTAAATTATAAAGATAGAACGAAAAAAATTAACATCTATTTTAAAGAAAAATACCAACAAATTAGAAACGAACAAGAAGATGCTCTCTATTTTAAATCCACTTTGCTAAATAGTTTTGACTATAAAGAAACAGATATTATTCAATCGGTTAAAAATAACTTTATTAAAAACAACCATCTATTTTTTAGAATAAACAGTTTTGTTGGAGCAAAAGATACCATATTGCATTTTGCGAATGATTATGGCGAGTTAGATATTTTATTATCTTTACAGCAATCGCAACGAAAAATTGATAGTTACATAGAAGATGAAAACTATAGAAATGTAGCCAAAACTAATTGCTATTTAAAAAAGAGAACTATTACCTATTTAGACAAAAAGCCTATTGTTTTTGAAAAATACCAAGTAATTTTAATCTCCAACAACATTTTTTTAGAAGAAATAAGTACATTTACAGGAACATTAATTTTACTAAAACAAATCCAAAATATAAGTAATTTTGCAGCAATTGGCTTTACAATTCAGCTAAAAACAAATGAAATGGCAGTTTTAAAGAAACTATGAAAAAGGAATACGATATAGTTATAATTGGTAGCGGACTTGGCGGATTAGTATCGGCTGTGATATTAGCAAAAGAGGGGTATAGTGTTTGCGTGTTAGAAAAAAATAACCAGTTTGGTGGAAACTTACAAACATTTGTGAGAGACAAAACCATTTTTGACACAGGAATTCATTACATAGGTGGCTTGAAAAAAGGGCAAAATTTATACCAATACTTTAATTATCTTGGTATAATGCAAGATTTGAACATCCAAAAAATGAATGAAAATGGCTTTGATATTGTTTCACTTGAAGATAGCAATGAAGAATTTCCTCATGCACAAGGTTATGAAAACTTTATCCATCAATTAACAAATTTCTTTCCAGAAGAAAAAGAAAACATCCAAAGATATTGCCAAGAGATAATAAAAACGTGTAATTATTTTCCGTTATATAACTTAAACCACGAAGGGGAATACAACAACGATATTTTAGCGATAAATGCAAAAGAACATATTGAGAGTTTTACAGAGAACAAAAAATTACAAGCGGTACTAAGCGGCACTAACTTTTTATATGCGGGAATTCCAGAAAAATCTCCATTCTATGTACATGCACTTTCTGTAAACTCTTATATACAAAGTGCTTGGAGATGTATAAATGGTGGCAGTCAAATAACCAAACAACTTATCAAGCAACTAAAGCTAAATGGTGGAGAAGTATATAAATACCAAGAAGTGGTGCGTTTTAATGTAGAAGAAAACAAGGTTATTTCGGCACAAACAAAAGATGGAAATACAATTTATGGCAAAACTTTTATTTCAAATATAGACCCGAAAGCAACCTTAAAAATGGTTGGCGAAAATAACTTCAGGAAATCATATTTCAAAAGAATTGATAGTTTAAAAGGTGGGATTTCTGCCTTTAGTTTGTACATTGTATTTAAACCAAAGTCTTTTCCATACTTAAATCATAATTATTACCATTTTAAAAGCGTTGATAACATCTGGACTTCACAAGAATACACAGAAAATTCTTGGCCTATGGCGTATATGTCTTCTATGAATGCTAGTAAAAATACCGAATGGGCAGATGGCATGACCTTTATTACTTACATGAAATATGATGATTTAAAACCATGGCATCATACCAAAAATACAACCGCAGAAAAAAAGGATAGAGGCGAAAGTTATGAAGAATTTAAAAACAGAAAAACAGAAAGATTTTTGCAAGAAATCGAAATAAAATTTCCCTCCATTAGAAATTGTATTAAATCCATACATTGCTCAACACCATTGTCTTACAGGGATTTTATAGGTGGACATCAAGGCAATATGTATGGCTATGAAAAAGATTCTAACAATTCTATGATAACATTTATTGCAAGTAAAACTAAATTAGACAACTTATTACTAACTGGACAAAGTATTAATATGCATGGGGTGTTAGGAGTGACCATTGGGGCAGTTGTTACTTGTTCTGAAATTGTAGGTAAAGAATATTTAGTAAATAAAATTAACTCTTTTCAAGAAAATAAATGCAGTCAACAAGATATATAAATATATTTATTTGTGCATTATTATTCACAATGCAATTGTCGTGTGGAACGTACAATTCATTGCACCACCAACCTCAACTAAAGGAATATAACAACGACATTCCTGTTGTAAAAAAATATTCTAATACAAAATATTCGGTAGGAAACAATTTTTTACTTAAAAATAAGCAAGGTTTATGGGAGCTTTATTTAGAAGGAGATGCTCTACAACGTGGTTTAATAGCTGGAGCATTAACCGATAGTTTATTAAAAAAACAAGAAACAGTATTTTTTTCAAAAATTAATAATTTACTACCCTCTAAAACAAAACAAAAATTGCTAAGAGGCTTTCTAAAATGGTATAACCGAAAATTATACTTAAACGTTCCTGAAGAATATAAAACAGAAATATATGGTATTTCCAGATATTCTTCTTCAAATTTTGACAATATTGCCCCAGCATATTTACGTTCTTTATACCTGCATGGTGCACATGATATAGGACACGCACTACAAGACTTAGCACTAGTTGGTTGTACTTCCTTTGCCGCATGGGGGAATAAATCGGAAGATGGAAGCCTAATTATTGGACGAAACTTTGATTTTTATGCGGGAGATGAATTTGCTAAAGATAAAATTGTAGCATTTGTAAATCCAGAAAAAGGATACCCTTTTATGATGGTTACATGGGCAGGCATGATAGGAGTATGTTCTGGCATGAATAACAAAGGGGTAACCATCACCATTAATGCTGGAAAATCTAAAATTCCACTTATTGCCAAAACACCCATATCCATAGTAAGCAGAGAAATTTTGCAATATGCAAAAAATATTGACGAAGCAATCACAATAGCAAAAAGCAAAAAAGTTTTTGTATCAGAGTCCATCATGGTGGGGAGTGCTTATGATAAAAAAGCAATTTTAATAGAAGTATCCCCTAATAATTTTGGGGTATATGACGTTCCAAATACAAATGAACTTGTTTGTTCTAACCATTTTCAGAGTAACGAACTAAAAGAAGATAGTCGGAATACAGAGCAAATAAAAAATAGTCACTCACAATACAGGTATAATAGAATGTTAGAATTACTAAACGAAAACCCTAAGATTAACCCGCAAATTGCCGCAAATATTCTAAGAAATACAAAAGGAGTAAATAACTTGCTTTTAGGCTATGGAAACGAAAAAGCAATAAATCAATTATTGGCACATCATGGAATTATTTTTAAACCTGAACAATTATTGGTTTGGGTCTCTGCAAACCCCTACCAACTAGGTGAATTTGTTTGTTACGATTTAAATAATATATTTAACCAAAAAAGAAACCCAGAGGACATTCAATCTTTGCAAATAGAAAAATTAAATATTAAAAAAGATTCTTTTGTAGATTCCGATACTTTTAAAAAGTATGAATTATTTAGAATTGAAGATGAAAAAATAGATCTATTATTAAATAAAAAGGCAGTAATTTCGATTAATTTTATTCAAAATTACCAATCTTTAAACCCTGATTATTGGGTGGTGTATTTTAAAACAGGAAAATATTACTATCTTACAAAACAATACAATTTAGCAAAATTAGAATTTGAAAAAGCACTAACTAAAGAAATAACCACTTTGCCTGAAAAAATAGAAATAGAAAAATATTTAAAAAAAATAGCACATAAATTAAAATGATTCCAAAAATAGAAACCGCTTCGGTAGATGAGATTAAGAAATTTCAAGAGCAAAAACTTTCGGAAACACTTATCTATGTTGCTGAAAATTCTCCCTATTACAAAAAACTTTTCCAAAGAGAACATATTTTGATTTCTGAGATAAAAACAATTAAAGATTTACAAAAAATACCACCAACCACAAAGGAAGACTTACAAAAAAACAATGATGATTTTCTTTGCGTTCCAACACACAAAATTATAGATTATGCTACCACTTCTGGAACTCTTGGAGATCCAGTAACTTTTGGATTAACTGATAATGATTTAAACAGATTAGCATACAACGAAGCGATTTCCTTTGACTGTACAGGAATAAAAGAAGGAGATGTAGTACAGCTTATGACTACAATGGATAGACGGTTTATGGCAGGTCTTGCATATTTTTTGGGGTTACGAAAAATGAAAGTTGGAGTAATTAGAGTTGGAGCTGGAATCCCAGAATTACAATGGGATTCTATTTTAAAATACAAACCTACTTATTTAATTACCGTTCCATCATTTTTATTAAAACTCATAGAATATGCCGAAAATCATGAAATAAATTACAACAAATCTAGTATTAAAGGAGCAATTTGTATTGGAGAATCTCTTAGAAATCAAGATTTTACGCAAAGCATTTTGTCTAAAAAAATAACCGATAAGTGGAATATACAACTTTTTTCTACCTATGCTTCTACTGAGATGAGTACAGCCTTCACAGAATGTAAGTTTGGTGTGGGTGGACATCATCATCCAGAATTAATTATTATCGAAGTTTTAGACAATAATAATAATCCAGTTAAAAACGGGGAGGTTGGCGAACTTGCCTTTACAACCCTAGGAGTTGAGGCAATGCCACTGATTAGATTTAAAACTGGTGATATTGTGCAATTACACAACAAACCTTGCCTCTGTGGCAGAAATACTATTCGTGTAGGTCCTGTTTTAGGAAGAAAACAACAAATGATTAAATACAAAGGAACCACCTTATATCCTCCAGCAATGAACGATATATTAACTAATTTTGAAGATATTGAACTTCATGTTATAGAGATTTATACAAACAATTTAGGGACTGATGAAATTGTGATTAAAATTGCTTCTAAAACACAAACAAATAGTTTTTTACAGGAAATTAAAGACCATTTTCGAGCAAAACTCAGAGTTACGCCTAGAATTGAATTTATAGAAAAAACAGTATTATCTTCGTTAGTATTTAATCCTATGAGTAGAAAGCCAATTCACTTTTTTGATAAAAGATAGTAGGCAAGATTAATCAAATTTGTTTTTCAAATAATATTTTCCATCTAAATCTTCATCAAACTCATCTATATTTATTTGTTTTGGTTTTGACTTTGTTGCAAGTGACTTTTTCTTCCAGATTTCAAATTTATCCTTTGGCAAACGCTTACGCATAAATTCCGTAACCTCACTTTCTGGTATTCCAAATTCTTCCTTAATAGCATCAAAAGGTTTTCTTTCTTCTTGAGCCATTGTAATAAGTCTTTCTAAATTATCTTTATCTAATTCAGTAATTTTGCTCTTTCTCATTTCTAAAAGATTCTAAAAAATAGTTGCTCTATATTTATTTGTCAATATTAATAAAAAAAAAGGAATTACAAAATAGCAACCCAAAAAAAATATTTGGTAATTTCAAAAATTTAAAACACAAAAAAACCGATAGTAGAGTAAGTCCACCATCGGTTTTTATTAGAATTTATAAATGAAAATTACATCATTCCAGGCATTCCTCCACCCATATGAGCATTTCCACCATTTCCTTCTTCTTTAATATCTACCAATGCACATTCTGTTGTAAGAATCATTCCAGAAACAGAAGCTGCATTTTCAAGAGCTACTCTTGTAACTTTTTTAGGATCTATAATGCCAGCTTTTAGCATGTCTACATATTCATCTGTTTTGGCATTGTATCCAAAATTATCTTTTCCTTCAGAAACTTTTGCTACTACAACAGAACCCTCAAGACCTGCATTTTCAACAATTGTTCGTAATGGAGCCTCAACAGCACGAGAAATAATTTGCATTCCTGTAGCCTCGTCTGCATTACTTGCTTTTAGCTTTGTTAAAACTGCTTTTGCTCTAAGTAAAGCAACTCCTCCACCAGCAACAATTCCTTCTTCTACAGCTGCACGAGTTGCATGCAAAGCATCATCTACACGGTCTTTTTTCTCCTTCATTTCTACCTCCGATGCTGCACCTACATATAAAACGGCAACACCACCAGCTAATTTAGCTAATCTTTCTTGTAACTTTTCTTTGTCATAATCTGAGGTCGTAGATTCCATTTGACCCTTAATTTGATTGACTCTGTTTTTGATTAAATCCGCACTTCCAGCACCATTTACAATAGTTGTATTATCTTTATCAATAGTAACTTTTTCTGCAGTTCCTAACATTTCTAGAGTTGCATTTTCTAGTGTGTAACCACTTTCTTCTGCAATTACAGTTCCTCCAGTTAAAATGGCAATATCCTCTAACATTGCTTTTCTTCTATCTCCAAAACCAGGAGCTTTAACCGCAGCAATTTTTAATGCCCCACGAAGTTTGTTTACTACCAAAGTAGAAAGTGCCTCACCATCTACATCTTCTGCAATAATTAACAATGGTTTTCCAGATTGAGCAATTGGCTCTAAAACAGGAAGTAATTCTTTAAGTGAAGAAACTTTTTTGTCGTATAATAAAATGTAAGGATTTTCTAATTCCACATTCATTTTTTCTGAATTAGTCACAAAATATGGCGACAAATATCCTCTATCAAACTGCATTCCTTCTACAACATCTACATACGTATCTGTTCCTTTTGCCTCTTCCACAGTTATAACACCTTCTTTTCCTACTTTTGCAAAAGCAGTAGCAATTAAATCTCCTATAACCTCGTCGTTATTAGCAGATATAGATGCAATTTGTTTTATTTTTTCGGAAGAAGAACCAACTTCTTTTGCTTGTTTTCCTAAATCTGCCACAATTGCCTCCACTGCTTTGTCTATTCCTCTTTTAAGATCCATCGGATTAGCACCAGCAGCTACATTTTTAAGTCCCTCTTTAACAATGGCTTGAGCCAAAACAGTTGCTGTTGTAGTTCCGTCTCCAGCCAAATCGTTCGTTTTTGAAGCCACTTCTTTTACCATTTGGGCACCCATATTCTCTAGTGGATCTTGAAGTTCTACTTCTTTTGCCACAGAAACCCCATCTTTTGTAACTGTTGGACCTCCGAATGATTTTCCGATTATCACATTACGTCCTTTTGGGCCTAATGTTACTTTTACAGCATTTGCCAAAGCATCTACTCCACGTTTTAAACCATCACGTGCTTCTATATCAAATTTTATATCTTTTGCCATTTTTTTGTTTTTTTTAAATTAAAGATTTAAATTATTGCTAATATATCGTCTTCTCGCATTATTAAATAGTCTATTCCGTCTAGTTTTAATTCTGTACCAGCATATTTTCCGTACAAAACTGTTTCCCCAACTTTTACAGTCATTTGGTGATCTTTGTTGCCATCACCTACAGCTATAACTTTTCCTTTTTGAGGTTTTTCTTTTGCAGTGTCTGGAATAAAAATACCTGAAGCGGTCTTAGTTTCGGCAGCTACAGGTTCAATTAAAACTCTATCTGAAAGTGGCTTAATGTTTGGTTTCATAATCATATGTGTTTATTTTAAAAATTAATAGTATGTAAGCATTATTGCACAAAATATGCCAATTTGAATTTACTGCCAATTTTACCTAAAAAAAATACCAGCTTTGACAAGCTGGCATTTGTATTAATTTTGTTTCAAATTATTTTTTAGCAGGTTCCGCAGCTGGTTTTGTTGCTTGTGGAGCTGTAGGGATTGTTGGTGAGGTTATGGCACTTTCGTCAATAACTTTTGAAGCATCATCACTTAAGCTACCTGTGAAACTGATAGAAGACAATAAAATTAGCCCTATTAATAATGCTCCTAAATACCAAGTGCTTTTATCTAAAAAATCATTAGTTTTTTGCACTCCTCCTATCATTTGGGAGTTTCCAAAGCTAGAAGAAAGTCCTCCTCCTTTTGGATTTTGAACCATAATTACTACTATTAATAAAAAGCAAACTATTGTGATTAACACTAAAAAAACTGAGAACATACTATTTGTTATTATTTATTATTATTTTGTTGTAAAATTTTAATCTCTGCAATTTGATTTGCAAAGTAAGTGATTTTTTCTGGATATTTCAAAATTAATATTTCATAAGCTTGAATAGCTTTGGAATATTTTTTTTGTTCCAGATAAATTTTGGCAAGTGTTTCGGTCATTAAGTATTGTGAATCCTCATTTTTTGGAACAATGCTTGGTATGAAAACATTATCTTTAATTGCTGAGATTTTTGGATTTGCTTCGATAAATTTATCAATTATCTCTAATTTAGTAGCAAAATTTGAGTTTTCGTCTAGTTCATTTTCTCTAATTATTGGACTTAAAGTTGCTAATTGTAACCATTCTTGGAATGAATGGGTTTCTGTTTTGTTAAAATGTAATGGTTTTTCAATTTCTAAACTTGTTTCTGTTTTTAAATTTTCGCTTGGTATTGAAGAACTTTGAATAGAGGATAATATCGAATTTTCGAGTTTGTTTATTTCTACAATTTCTGTTTCTTGCTCTACTTCCATATTTGCGATTTGATTTTCTATTTGTTCTTGGACATCTTTAAATGTTGCAAAATTTGGAGATGTTATTAGGTCAAAAAGTACGGTTCTATCTGTTGTATAAGCGGCAGTTTTTTTTAATGCATTATTGTATTTAAAACTATCTTGGGCATACAATCCTTTTAATTGTAGGCTTCTGGCACTTTGAAAGTACGGAAATTCGGTTAATACCATCTCTAAATCTGTTAAATTTTTTAGATTAATGGCGTTTGGCTTGTTTAGTAAATATGTGTAATCTGCAATGTTCATCGACTTTGTTTTTAGGTATGATTAATTACCATTTTGCTAAAGTTGCTGTAAAAATGTCTTGGGTTATTCTTTCAAAAATTATATCCAGTGATTTTTTTAGTTGTGCTCCTGTTGGCAAATTGTTTCCAGGAAAATCATCGTAGAAAGAGAATTGTTTTTCGAAACTTTCTTCTGGTTTGTTCTTGTTAGAAAATTTTAAATTTACAGTAATTAGCAATCTACTTTGAGAAGCCGTAAGTTCTGCATTTGCAGCCATTGGACTTATATTGTATCCTACGATTTCACCTTCATAAAGCAAGTCTCCATTTATAGTTACTTGGTTTAAATTTGTTTGATTCTGAATTAAATCTTGCAGTTTGAAAGTAAAATCTCGGTCTATTCCTGGTTCTACAAGTTCTGCTACATTCTGAAAATAATTTACTTGAAAGGTTTTTGCATCTATTTTTCCTGCTCCTGTAAAATTATAAACAGAACAACTTTGAAAAAACAACACGCTGATTAATAGTGCTATATATAGTAAGGTTTTTGTTTTCATTTTTTTGATATTTACAAATCAAATTGTTTAATTTTTCGATACAGAGTTCTTTCGGAAATCCCTAATTCATCAGCTGCCATTTTTCTTTTTCCTCTGTTTTTTTCGAGTGATTTTTTTATCATTTCAATTTCTTTTTGTTCTAGTCGTAAAACTTCTTCATCTTCCACTTCTTCCGCAAATTGATAATTATAATCGTTATCCTCAAAATCGATGGTATTTGGTTTTACAAAATCATTAGTTTTTGGCTGTTCATGATAGGCAACTTGTGGTTCTAATTCATTGGTTCCGTATATTTTGTGAATTAAGTTCGCATTTACATTTTCTACTTTAGCAGAACCATTTTTCATTAGTTCTAGTGTTAGTTTTTTTAAATCATGCAAGTCACTTTTCATATCAAAAAGCACTTTGTATAAGATGTCTCTTTCGGTAGAAAAATCGTTTTCTGCTTTTTTTTCATTTATAACCAATGGAAGCTGGCTGCCTTCTTGTGGCAAATAACTCATTAAAGTATTCGCAGAGACATCTCTATTGGTTTCAAGCACAGATATTTGCTCTGCCATATTCCGTAATTGACGTATATTCCCACTCCATCGGTATTTTTGTAGAATTTGAATTGCATTGTCATCTAATTTTAAAGGAGGCATTTTGTATTTATGAGCAAAATCTGCTGCAAATTTCCTAAATAGCAAATGAATATCGTCTTTTCTATCTCTTAAAGGAGGCAATATAATATCAACGGTACTTAGTCTGTAATATAAATCTTCCCGGAATTTCCCTTTTTCAATTGCATTAAACAGATTTACGTTTGTAGCTGCTACAATACGCACATTTGTTTTTTGGACTTGGCTGGATCCCACTTTTATAAATTCGCCATTTTCCAGAACACGCAATAGTCTTACTTGTGTAGTAAGCGGAAGTTCCCCTACTTCGTCCAAGAAAATGGTTCCTCCATCTGCAACCTCAAAATATCCTTCACGAGTTCCTGTTGCTCCTGTAAAAGAACCTTTTTCGTGACCAAAAAGCTCGCTATCTATGGTTCCCTCTGGTATTGCACCACAGTTTACAGCGATATATTTGCCGTGTTTTCGGTGTGAGAGTGAATGAATAATTTTAGGAATACTTTCTTTTCCAACACCACTTTCTCCCGCTACTAATACCGAAATATCTGTAGGAGCAACTTGTATTGCCTTTTCTATTGCACGATTGAGTTTTGGGTCGTTACCTATAATTTCGAATCGTTGTTTGATGTTTTGTACTGTTTCCATAATTAAAAAAGTCAGGAATGTATTTTTAAATTTTCTTCGATTTTAGTTTTTTCAAAAAATATGAATCTCCTTTTTTTAGATGCATAAAAAGTTAGAAAAATATACTAATTTTTTAATTCATTTCACTTAAGTCAATTGCTTCTCCAATTAATGTTCCACTGGTAGAATTGGTTATTTTTACATTTACAAAGTCTCCAATAGTATAATTTTCTTTAGGAAAAACTACTACTAAACCTTGTGAATTTCGACCAGAATATTCACTTTTGGATTTTTTTGATTCTTTTTCTATTAAAACCTCTGCTATTGTGCCTACAAATTCTTGTGTACGAATAGCACTATGTTTCCGTTGCAAATCTACAATTTCTTGTAACCTCTGTAATTTAACAGCTTCTAAAATATTATCTTTCATTTTTCTAGCGGCAAGCGTTCCAGGTCTTTCGGAATAAGCATACATATACCCTGAGGTGTATTTTACCTTTTCCATTAATGTTAATGTATCATGATGGTCTTGTGTGGTTTCGGTAGGAAAACCAGTAATCATATCTTGTGTTATACTACAATTAGGAATTATAGTTTTTATTTTTTCTACAAGAGTTAAATATTCTTCTCTTGTATGCAATCTATTCATTTCTTTTAAAATCCGATTACTTCCAGATTGCACTGGTAAGTGTATGTGCTTACAAATGTTGGGATATTTTGCAATAATATGCAAAACCTCTTCGTGCATGTCTTGCGGATTAGAAGTAGAAAAACGAATTCGTGTTTTTGGAAAGTTAACTGCAACAAGTTCTAATAAGTGTTCAAATTTTGTAGCAGTAGCTTGTTGTATTTCGGTAGCTTTGTTAAAATCTTTTTTAAGCCCTCCACCATACCAAAGATAGCTATCTACATTTTGCCCTAAAAGTGTAATTTCTTTATACCCTAAATTACATAAATCTTTAATTTCTGTCAAAATACTTTGTGGCTCTCTACTACGCTCACGTCCACGAGTAAAAGGCACTACGCAAAAAGTACACATATTATCGCAACCACGGGTTATAGAAACCAATGCAGTAATTCCGTTACTCATTAACCTTACTGGAGATATGTCTCCATAAGTCTCGTCTTTTGACAAAATTACGTTAATTGCAGTATTGCCATCTTCAACTTCTGCAAGTAAGTTTGGTAAATCTTTATAGGCATCTGGACCCACTACTAAATCTACAATTTTTTCTTGTTCTAAAAACTGCTCTTTTAACCTTTCTGCCATGCAACCAAGCACTCCTACTTTCATATTAGGATTATGTTCTCGCTTTACAGCATTGTATTTCTCTAATCTTTTCCTAATTGTTTGTTCGGCTTTATCACGAATGGAACAAGTATTTACTAGCACCAAATCTGCTTCTTCTAAAACATTTGTTGTATTATATCCGCTATCAGATAATATTGATGCAACAACCTCGCTATCTGCAAAATTCATTGCACAACCATAACTTTCTAAAAATAATTTTTTAACGTTGCTATTTTTTAGTTCCAATACAAGATGAACTCCTTGCTTACTCTCGTCTATACTTTTTTCCATAAATTATATTCTGATACAAAGATAGTACATTTGAATATACTTATGACAAGATGTCAGTTATTTTTTAATATTTTCTTTCAATTCTTTGTTTCTAAAGTTGTAAAATTAAGTTCTGTTTTTCAACTTATAATTTCTGCTTACAGCTAGTATTTTTAATAACAAAAACTTTCTTCGCTGTAAAAACTACACGAAAGGATTTATGCCGAATTAGGTAGAGAAGAATTTTAAATGGCATATGCGAATATCGTGAAGTAGGTAAATCCACTCTTATGCTATTTGTATTAAATAAAAAGTGAAACACCGATAGTTAAATTTTTTTGAGTCAAAAAGATTAGTAAAACTAATAACTCATTTCCACAATTTCACGTACTTTTTCTAAAGTGACATTTTGTTTTTCACCCAAACCTAACCAGTTACGTTCTTTAAAACGATTTACAATAAAATCAGCAGTTTTCTCTATATTTTCTGCATTTTCAGAAAGTTTTGTTTTCATTCCCATTATCTGGAAAAATCCTATTGTTTTTTCAATAGCTTTTTCGGCTTTTTCTTCAATGGAAATTCCTGTGATGTTCCAAACTCTTTCGCCATATTGTGCTAGTTTTTCTTTTTTTGTTTCAAACATTACTCTATATAAGTTTGGAGCGATAATAGCTAATGTTCTGGCATGATCTACTTGGTATAAAGCGGTTAATTCGTGACCAATCATGTGTGTTGCCCAATCAGACGGAACCCCTTTTTGAATCAGTCCGTTTAATGCCATCGTGGCACACCAAACAAAGTTAGAAGCTAATTTATAATCGCTTGGATTTTCTACGACACTTGGCCCAACTTCGATTAAAGTTTTCAAAATACTTTCGGCAAATCTATCTTGCAAAAGTGCATCGTGTGTAAAGGTTAGATATTGTTCCATAACGTGTGTAAAGGCATCTACAACTCCATTTTGCAATTGTCTTTTTGGTAAAGAAGCAATTACGGTTGGATCAACAATAGAAAATTTTGGAAACAATGCACTTCCACCCAAAACTAGTTTTTCTTGTGTTGCTTCTATTGTTACAACAGCACCCGAATTCATTTCAGAACCTGTTGCTGGCAAAGTTAAAACCGTTCCAAAGGGAACAACTAAGTTAGTGTCTTTAAACAAAATTCTTTTTCTAAGAATATCTTCTTCCTTTCCGTCAAAATTGACAGCGGCCGAAATAAATTTCACGCCATCAATAACACTTCCGCCACCAACCGCTATGATAAAATTAATTTTTTGTTCCCGAATTATTTGAACAGCTTTCATCAGAGTTTCAAATCTTGGATTGGGTTCAATACCACCAAATTCAATAATTTCAAAACTAGTTAATGCGGTTTTAACTTGTTCATAAACACCATTTTTAAAAATACTTCCACCACCAAAAGCCAAAAGCACTTTGCTATTAGTAGGAACAAATTCAGAAAGTTTAGCAATTTGGTCTTTACCAAAAATATAGTTTACAGGGTTGTATAATTCGAAGTTAAGCATAGTAATTTGTATTTAGATTCCAAAGTTACAAAATGCTAGATGGAACAAGTGTTACAGGAATGTTAAGTTCTTTTAATTCTTACCAATTTTATAATAGCTGATGTCATTTGTTCAATTTTTACAACTGTGAAGTTTATCCACTCCTTATAAATAAAATTCGATGAAGTCAATTATTTTTTTAATAATTTTTTTACAGATTTCAACTCTTCGTTTTCTAAAGTTATAAAATAAGTACCTTTTGAAAGGCTAGAAACATCTAACAAAAGAGTTTTGGCATTTACAAAAGTTGGCTTTTGGTTCCAAATTACCCTCCCTCTTAAATCTAGTATTTGCAATGATACATCCTTCAAATTATTGGAACTTGAAATTGTTACAAAAGACTCACTTGGGTTAGGATACATGGTTAAATTATTAAATTCGTTAGAACTTGTCCCTAATGAATCTTGCACTATTACTTCAAAAGGAATATCAACAGGTGCCATTCTGGAACAATCATTTGTAAAAGAAACTTTTGCAATCCAAATTCCTTCATCAGAACTATTATTCATAATAGAAGTAATTATAGGGTTTGTATTTCCATAATAAACACCATTTGGTTTGTACCATTCTATGGTTCCATTGTATAAATTTGTTGGTATAGTTAATTCTAAATTAGCCCCTTCACTAACTGTAACAGCTGTCGCTTGAATAAATGTTTGTGCATTATCCAAACTATATTCCGTTGTTCCAATAAGGTTAGGGTTGGTTGGATTTATGGTTATAGCAATAGAGATTGCCTTATCCGAATTATTGTCCGGTGTAACAACCACTGTATAAGTGCCAGGCGAAAAATTGCTAGCAATCATTGTAACTACACCATCTTCACTGATAGAATTTGGTGAAAATGAAATTGTAGATCCACTAGGATTCCCCGTAGCAGTAAAGGTTGTAGTTGATGGGCAACCATGTAGTCCATTATAGTTGAAACTGAAGTTTACATCTGTATTATTGCAAGCTACTATACTATTGCTCCCATTTAGAGCAAAGTTATAATCTGGCTTCACAATTTCACACCATATAAAATTCACTTTATCGTTTGTAATTTGTACGTGAGGCTCATTGTTTGTTGGCAAAAACCAATTCACAAAAGGAGTGGTATTAGAGGTTGGTGATACTATTCCGTCCCAAGGCGTATCTGTAACTCCTAAATTTATGGAATGGTAATAGTTTGGTTGATTATTCTCAATATTTCCACCCACGTTTAAACCCATTGCACTCACCGCAGGAATAAAACTGAAATAACCTGATCTCATCGCATTTAAAAAATTTGTTAATGTTGGGTCATTTCCAACAGATGCTCCTAGACCAAGAATATCAAACAAACCTCCTGGCGAAGAATCTACCCCATTGCTTAAAGCAGTTTGTTTTGCATTAGCAATAAAAGTATCTTGTGATACCCATACAAATATTTGTGCTTGGATTTTAACATCTACAATTTTTTCTTGCACGTTTGCATTAGGCATGTATTCACAAAAAGTCACTGCTCTAGTATTTAATCCATATACAGTCCCAGTGTTAATATTACTATTTATTAAATCAAAGCCAGGAGTAACTGGAGATCCATTTACGGCATTAAATAAGGAACCTACCCCACTTCCGTTAGTCATAGCAATATTTCGAGTAGTTTGAGGAAAACCCATTGAATTCAATCGGTTCTGGAAATTATCTCGATAATTTGGACAACCCGTTGGCGTTAATGGCAATCCTGTTGTGGGAGCACGTGGATCATCTACCCCAACTATACTTGTTGTGTGTGCATCTAAATGATCTATCAACATTTGTTTTGCCGCTGCTGAACGCAACAAACTAGATATTAGTGGTTTCACTGCATCAGAATCAGCGTATCCATAGGCAAAATAGTTAAATAAATATTGCAATCCTATAGGTACATTTGCTCCATAATGTGGAGAATCAAAGGAAACCCAAAGTCTAGTTTGATGGCTCAATCCGTTCATTTCCATATATCTAAGTGCAAATCTAGAAACAAGCCCTCCCATACTTGGCCCTATTATAACGTTTTGCTCTGTGCCTATTTTATCTGCATTAATTTGTTCAATTACAGACACTAATGACAAAGCGTTTCTTTCTATAAAATCGGCACCACCGTCTATTGTATTATTTAAAGCATTTATATAAGTAGGAAAGTTAACAATTACAACATCAAAACCTTCCTCGTTTCTAATCCTGTCTCCTAAATTCCTAGTGACCCCAGCTCCATCAGTATAAGTTAGTAAATTATATACTGCAGTAATATTTCGAGTATCGGAAGGATCAAACCCATCAACCACGAAAATTGGCTTGTCCAAAATGCCATCTGGACTTAAAAATATTTCATATTCGCACTTTCCAACAGACATGTCAGTTGCACCATAAATTGCTAAATCTGGTGCTCTTGTCGCTGTTAACAAAGAAGGTGCTCTGCTAAAAATTCGTGCTGTATCTTCATTAGAGTATGTAACAGAGATGCTTGATTTTCTGATTATTTTTTTTCCATTATCTAAAATAATTTCAAAAACCAACTGCTTTTGCCCTTCGGTTTGATAGTTTACATACATATTTGTATCAAAACTCAAGTTTACAAACCCTTTACCATCGTCAAAATTAGCTTTTATAGCACTAATTTTGTCTGCAGTGACATTTACAAATAATTTACTATTTAAATTAAAAATAGTTTGCAAACCCTTTTTGCGTAAAGTAAGTGGAGCAATAATGGTATTATTATACCTATCAAAAACATAATTATTACTATGACGACTTACAACATTATTAATAATTTTAATTTCTCCTTTTTCATAAGCATTTTTTCCAATTACTTCAAAATCAGCAAGAATCAATCCAATATCAACTGGTTGTGTGGTAGTTTCTATACGCATTTCTTTTAGCAAAAGTGTATAATTAGAAAATCTATTATCCGTATCGGAAGAAGACAACTCCAAGTAAGATTGTCGAAAACCATACATTCCATAAGTGTCTAAATCTTGACCTAACACTGAAAATGGTTTTACAGTAGTTAGCAATAAAGACGTTTTCATGCCAGATTTATCAAATTTTGAAAAATCTACTTTTTTAAGATTTTGAGCTTGCGAAAACCCAACAAATAATAAAAACAGGTACTTTAGTTTCATATCAATAAATTATGTTAGAATATAAATTTTTGTTAAAATAATATGCGTGCCTACTATTTTTCTCCCACAAGGTACAATAAAAATAAATAATCTAAAAATATTCGTCTTTTTTTTAAGCATATGATAAAAAAGAGGGGGTTTCAACTTCCTTTCACAAAACAACCAATTATCCCTTGCTCCAACATGACTCCTTTTGTGTGGGAACTGTATATTATTTTTGGAAAAATATTTTTTTATCACAAAATATTTTTAGAATTTTAAAGTCTAATAGCAGATAGTATAGATTTCCTTTATATGTTCTTTGTCAGCATATCAGAAAAAACACAACTTCTTTTTACAAAACAACAATTTAACCCTTCAATGATTAATTCGGTTTTTTATATTTCATAATTTAAAACTATATTTGTAGCATAATACAAAAAAGACATTGGTGGACAATTTAAAAAAAGAAGGTAGATACGAATATTTTGAAGCGGGAGAAGGCACACCAATCATTATTCTTCATGGATTAATGGGAGGACTTAGTAATTTTGATGCACTAGCAGCTTACTTTCCTTCCAGAGGGTACAAGGTAGTTATCCCACAATTACCATTGTACACTCAAAATATCTTAAAAACAAATGTAAAAGCTTTCTCAAAATACGTAAAAGATTTCATCACATTTAAGGAATTTGAACGAGTTATTCTAGTGGGAAACTCTTTAGGAGGACATATCGCACTGTATTTTACCAAAATGTATCCAGAGAGAGTTTCTGGTTTAGTGATTACTGGGAGTTCTGGTTTGTATGAAAGTGCAATGGGAGACAGCTATCCAAAACGTGGTGATTATGAATATATTAAAAAGAAAGCAGAAGGTGTGTTTTATAATCCTGCAATAGCAACCAAAGAAATTGTAGATGAGGTATATGCTACAGTAAACGACCGAATTAAATTGATAAAAACCCTTACAATTGCCAAAAGTGCTATCCGACATAACATGGCTAAAGATTTACCTAAAATGCATGTGCCCACTGGTATTATTTGGGGGAGAAATGATATGGTAACGCCCCCAGATGTTGCGGAAGAATTTCATAAACTCCTACCAAATTCTACTTTGTACTGGATTGAAGAGTGTGGGCATGCCGCAATGATGGAACACCCAGAACAATTCAACAAATTGCTAGAGGAATGGCTTACAACCAAAGCAGAACATTAAAAATAATTTCCTACTTTGTATAATCAAAATGTAATATTACAATTTTTAGATGAAAATTAATGCTGCCGAATTTATTATAAGTAACTCTGTGGTTAGCAATTGCCCTACAGAACGCCTCCCAGAATATGCCTTTATTGGCCGTTCTAACGTAGGTAAATCTTCGCTTATAAATATGCTTACTGGTCACAAAGGTTTAGCGAAAACGTCTGGGAAACCAGGGAAAACACAGTTAATTAATCATTTTAAAATAAATAACAATTGGTTTTTGGTAGATTTGCCTGGATATGGTTATGCTCGAGTTTCTAAAAAAACGAAAGAAGTTTTTCAGCAATTCATTACAGATTATTTTGAAAAAAGAGAGCAATTAGTTTGTGGTTTTGTATTAATAGATATTAGACACGAAGCCCAAAAAATAGACCTTGAATTTATAACTTACTTAGGAGAAATAGAACTTCCATTTTGTATTATTTTTACAAAAGCAGACAAAATAAGTCGTGGAAAAGTTGCACAACATATTAGTAGTTATCGCAAAGCACTACTTGCTAACAACTGGGAAGAAATGCCTCCTTATTTTGTAACCTCTGCCAGTGAAGGCACTGGGAAGGAAGAATTACTAAATTACATATTGGAAATTAACGAACAAATATATAATCAGAACAAATTTGACGTTTAAGTAAGTCGAAAAGGTTGAATATCGTAAAAGTCAAAAGTCATATAGGTGGTGATAAGACATATTTAGAAAATTCTAATCTAATTATCATCAAAAATGTAGATTGTTAAATTTGAAAAAATACGACATTATTCTGTTTAACGTACTTAGATTACTTTAAGTTTAATTTTTCGGCAAAATAATCACAAAAATCTTTCATGGTATCCGTCATTTTTTCGTCCCCTGTTGCTTTAAGGTAAGTATCTGACATACTAATTAAGGTTTGATGAAAAAATACTTTCATTTCATCAACTGGCATTTCTTTTGTCCATAAATCTATACGCATTGTTTCCTGTATTTTACTATCCCAAACAGATAGTAAAATTGCTTTTGTATCTTCCTTTTCTACACCACCATCTTGTGCAGACCAATGCATTTTCTCTGGCACACGATTTTCGTCTAGTAGAATGTTAAATTTAATTTCTGAGTTCATAGTGTTCTGTTTATTTTGTTGGCTTATATTTTGAATATTTAAAAATATCATTTGCGTCTGATAGTAGCATTTGTTGCAATGTAGCATTTGTATTTTGCATATATGCACGCACTATTTGCCAACCCATCCACACACCTGTCCTGCCTGGAGATTCGCTATCATTTATCATACCAAATTTAGAAAAAGGTGCTGGGGCAATAAAGTTTTGAAGCAATTTTGTATTTGTACTATACAGCAAATTGTTATCTACAAAATAACGCCAAATATCTACATCGTGTGCGTCACACCATTCTAGTTGTTTTGATGTATATCCTATTTTAACCTCATCGGTATATTCTGGCAACAGAATGTCTTTTAAGTACATTTGTTTTCCAGCATAAATCATGTAGGATAGAAAATTTTTTTCTACTGGTGGCTTTACTTTTCTTACAGAAAAATCTTGTACAATATCTGGTAGTATTTGAGAGGGTTCAAAATTTGCTTTTTCGTATTCTGGATATTCGTAAAATCTGTGTTTTTTACCCAAATACATCTCTAAGGATATAAGCACTAAACTATCCGCATATATTGTTTTGTAGTTAGCATCCATGTCGTAAATTAAGGTAACTACTTTAGGTATCTTTGTTTTAGGAAAATAATATTTTATGTGTTTAAAAAGCGTTTCTATTTCTTTTTTTTGTGTATCAAAACTGCTGTATTTTTTTTCTACTTCGGCATAGAGTTCCCGCCATTGTGGATTGGTCATCTTTTCTATCCAAACATTGTCTGGTGTATTGGCAGGAAAAAAAGAGGGATACTTTTTTTTAAGGCTTGCTAAATTAGATGGGGAGGTTTCAAAAAAATCTTTGTCAAATCTAGCAACATTAATAGTAACTGGTATTTGTTCTATTTTTTCTTGTTCTTTTGTTTTTTTAGAACACGAAAATAAAAGTATCAAGGTAAGTACAGTTAAGAATCTGGTCATAAAATTGTGTTTTTAGCCCTGATGGAAGCGATATCCTTTTGGTTTTTTTCTTTAAAAAACAAAAGATTTAGCAAACAGCAGGAAATAGCTTCTAAAAAATTATTTGAATAACAATAGTGCTAATTTATTTATTATTTTTGCAAATATACATTCGTTTTTAAAAATAATACGACTCATGGCAGAAAATAGCTTCTTAAATTATGAAAAAATTAACACCTACATTGTAAATTGGCTTCTTGATTATGCAAAAAAAGCAAACACCAATGGCTTTGTTGTAGGGATTTCTGGCGGGATAGACTCGGCAGTTACCTCCACGTTGTGTGCACAAACTGGGTTACAAACACTTTGTGTAGAAATGCCTATACATCAGGCTTCTAGCCATGTTAATAGAGCTAAAGAACACATTGATTGGTTAGAAAAAAAATATTCCAATATCCAGAAAACAGAAGTGGACTTGACACCCGTTTTTGAAACTTTTAAACAAGTTGTACCAGTGGCTACTACTGATAAAAAACACCAACTATCCTTAGCTAATTCTAGAGCAAGATTACGAATGACTAGCTTGTATTATTTGGCAGGAATTCAGGGATTACTAGTGGCGGGAACGGGTAATAAAATTGAGGATTTTGGTGTTGGCTTTTTTACAAAATACGGAGATGGTGGCGTTGATTTAAGTCCAATTGCAGATTTAACTAAAACGGAAGTTCGAGAATTGGCAAAATTTTTAAACATAGTCCATTCGATACAAATTGCAGCTCCATCTGACGGATTGTTTGGTGATGATAAAACAGACGAAGCACAATTAGGAGCAACTTACTCCGAATTAGAATGGGCAATGCAAGCAAAAGAATATGAAAGCGATATTTCTAATTATACTGAACGAGAAAAAAAGGTGCTTGGAATTTATAAAAAATTAAATGCTAGCAACCAACATAAAATGAATCCTATTCCAGTATGTGTGATTCCCACAAATTTAAAATAAACCAATGAATAGCCAAATTACAAAAATCCAAGAATCCTCCCGTCCATTAATTGAACAAATAATAAACCACCCTTTGTACGGTGCTATACACACCTTGTAAGATGTACAAATTTTTATGAAACACCATATTTATGCTGTATGGGATTTTATGTCGTTACTTAAAAGTTTACAAAACAATTTAACCTGTACTTCCGTTCATTGGTTTCCTACAAAAGATGCGAATAATAGATATCTAATTAACGAGATTGTTTTAGGAGAAGAATCAGATGTAGATTTGGACGGAATACGAAAAAGTCATTTCGAAATATATGTAGATGCCATGAAACAATGTGGTGCAAACACCATTCCGATAGAAACATTTGTAAAAACATTGCAAGAAACAAACAATTTACAAAAGGCTTTTGAAATTTCGAACACCCCAAAAGAAGCACAAGAATTTGTGAATTTTACATTTCAAACAATAAAAACGCACAAGTCATACTTGCAATCGGCAATATTTACTTTTGGCCGAGAAGATTTAATACCAAATATGTTTATTGCCATTGTGAACGATATATATAGCAAAATACCTAACAATTTATCTATTTTTAAATACTATTTAGAATGCCATACCGAGGTAGATGGAGATTATCACAGCCATTTAGCAATAGAATGACTAATTCTCTTTGTGGAGAAAACCAAAAATTTTGGGACGAAGCAACACAATATATTCCGGAATCTCTACAAAAAAGAATAACACTTTGGAACGGAGCTTACCAAGAAATAGTCCAGTCTAGGAATTAGAAAAAATTAAAAATGTTAAATTTTAACCACAAATACACTTTTATTTATCTATAATTTAAAATTAATCTCAAAAATAGCCTAAATTCGCAATTACAAAATTTAAAAATAACTATGAAAAAGATAATTTTATCATTTATTACAGCTCTTTTACTAATTCCGTCTAGCGTAAAAGCAGATGAAGGAATGTGGTTTTTAATGTTCATAGAACGGTTAAACCATCGTGATATGCAAAAAATGGGGTTACAATTAACCAGCGAAGAAATTTATAGCATAAATAATCACAGTTTAAAAGATGCAATTGTACAATTTAATGGAGGATGTACAGCCGAAATAATCTCGAAAGATGGATTGGTTTTAACCAATCATCACTGCGGGTATGATGCCGTAGCAGAACTATCTTCCGCAGAAAACAACTTGCTGAAAGATGGTTACTGGGCTGAAAATAGAAAAGCAGAGAAGAAACCATCTAGCCTTTACGTTCGCTTTTTTGTGCGTATGGACGATGTTTCTAAAAGAATACTTTCTAAAGTAAACACTGCCATGACCGAACTAGAAAGAGAAGCTACTATTAACAAAGAAATTGCCATTATCCAAAAAGAAAATAACGAAGGTGGAAAATATACCGTTTCGGTACGTCCATTTTTTCAAGGAAATGAATATTACTATTTTGTGTACCAAGACTACAAAGATGTACGATTAGTAGGCACACCACCAGAAAGTTTAGGAAAATTTGGTGGAGACACAGACAACTGGGAATGGCCACGACACACTGCCGATTTCTCTATGTTTAGAGTATATGCAGATGCGAATGGAAATCCCGCCGAATATTCTGAAAACAACGTTCCATTACAACCTAAACACTACTTACCTATCAATCTAAATGGTGTAAAAGAAGGAGATTATGCCATGATTTTAGGATATCCTGGAAGAACAAACAGATGGATGCCAGCAGGTGGAATAGAACAAAATGTAAAATATGCCTATCCTGCTTGGGTAGAAGGCTCTAAGGTTGCAATGGACAACATGAAAAAGTACATGAATCAAAGCGAAGCATTAAACCTTATATATGCATCTAAATATGCAGGAATTGCAAACTATTGGAAAAATAGACAAGGAATGATAGATGCTTTAACCAAATTTCAAACTGCAAAATCCAAAGCCACACAGGAAACAAAATTTAATAACTGGGCAAACAAAGCAGAAAACAAAGCAAAATACGGAAATGTAGTAGTTACCATTAATAATTTTTACAGTTTAACAAACCAAAAAGCCCAACATGATAACTATCTGCAACAGCTATTTAGAGGTTCGGCATTTGGAACAATTTCTAGAACTCTTGGAAAAAAATTAGAAAATTACAGCAAAGCAGACCCAACAGAAAGAGTAGAACTTGCTAACGAAATTAAACATCTAACTAACGAAATGTATAAAGAAATATACATTCCTGCCGAAAAAGATATTCTTGCTGCCGAACTGCAACTTTATGTTACTAAAACAAAAGACTATCCAATTGCCTCGCTAGTTGAAAAAATTGCCAAAGAAAACAACAACGATTTTACCAAATATGTAAACGATGCTTTTGATGTCAGCATACTTACCTCAAAAGTGAAAATAGATGCTTTTTTACTAAACCCAAATCAAGAACAAGTAGTAAACGACCCATTATTCTTACTGTCTTCTAATTTAACAAATCATTTTTTATCCAAATCTGATGCTATAACTAAAGCTCAAAACGATTTTGGAGCCTCTTTTCGTTTATTAGTAGAAGGACTAAGAGAGTCTAATATTGCAACTATTAAATACCCTGATGCCAACTCAACGTTAAGATTAACCTACGGAAAAGTAAGAGGTTTGCCAGCAGACAAGCGCAACGATGCTCTTAAAAACTATTATACAACACTAGATGGTCAAATACAAAAATACAAAAAAGGAGATGCCGAATTTGATCTTCCTGTACGTGTGTTAGAAATGGCAAAAAATAAAGATTATGGAAGATATGCAGACAAAGATGGCTCACTCCACCTAAACTTTCTAACCGATAACGATATTACAGGAGGAAACTCCGGTTCGCCAGTACTAAACGGAAAGGGAGAATTAATAGGTCTTGCTTTTGATGGAAACATAGAAGCGATGGCAGGAGATGTTATTTTTGATCCTGTTTTGCAAAGAACTATCAATGTAGATATTAGATACATACTTTGGGTGATGGAAAATTTTTCTAACGCAAAGCATTTAGTAGATGAGATGACTATTGCAAAATAACATTTAGCGAATAACCTGAATTAAACCGTCTCAAATAATGAGACGGTTTTTTTATTTTATAAATTACATCAAAAAATTACACTCAAACTATTCTTATGTGGTAATTCTGTTTTTTTATAAAAATTATGCAGCAACCGCATTTGTTCTAAATTAGTTGTAAAAACCGAAATTAATAGATATTAATTGCTTACATTTCGTTATTTTTGAAAAATAATTAGGTCTGTATGAAATTTTTAACTTTATTATTGTTACTAATAAGCACCCATACAATGGCAGAAACCGATTTTGAAAAGGCTGAGAAATTATACAATCAAGCAAAATACAGCGAAGCAAAAGTGCTTTTTGAAAGTTATTTAAAAAAAAATCCAAATAGCTACAAATCCGTAGAATATTTAGGCGATATTGCTGGTCATTCCAAAAAATGGGACGAGGCAATCAAATATTATAAATATTTAAAAGTACAATTTCCTAATACTGCAAATTATTGGTATAAATATGGTGGAGCATTAGGTATGAAGTCAAAATCTATTTCTAAATGGAAGGCCTTAACCATGGTAGATGAAGTAGAAAAAGCATTTTTAACCGCTGCAAAACTAGACAAAAAGCATGTGGATTCGAGATGGGCACTAGTTATACTGTACACAGAATTACCCGGAATTGTAGGCGGTAGCCAAACAAAAGCAAAAAAATATGCACAAGAAATAATGGTAATTTCGGCAATAGATGGCTATCTTGCCAAAGGATATATAGAAGAATATTATCACAGAAATACTAATGCAGAACAAAACTATCTTAAAGCACACGAACTAGGAAATTCCAAGACTACCTTTCAAAAACTATACGATTTATATTGGAACAAACTAAAAGACAAAGAAAAGGCAAAAAATTTGAAAGAAAAATTTGAAAGCTAGAAACAACTTATACAAAAAAGATTTTTGAATATTTAAAAAAGATGAGAACACATTTTATAGCCATTGGCGGAGCAGCCATGCACAATTTAGCATTAGCATTACACAACAAAGGATACATAGTTACTGGTAGCGACGATGCTATTTTTGAACCTTCTAAATCTAGATTAGAAAAAAAAGGATTACTTCCAGAATATTTAGGTTGGTTTCCAGAAAAAATTACCCCAAACATAGAGGCGATTATAGTAGGAATGCATGCCAAAGCAGACAATCCAGAACTACTAAAAGCGAAGGAACTAGGAGTGAAAATATATTCCTATCCAGAATTTTTGTATGAACAATCTAAATATAAAACGAGAGTTGTTATAGGTGGCTCGCATGGAAAAACCACTATTACCTCCATGATTTTGCATGTAATGCATTACCACAATATTAATGTAGATTATATGGTTGGTGCACAACTAGAAGGTTTTGACACAATGGTACATCTTACAGAAACAAACGACTTTATTGTGCTAGAAGGCGATGAGTATTTGAGCTCTCCAATAGACAGACGACCAAAATTTCATTTATACCAACCTAATATCGCTTTACTTTCTGGCATTGCATGGGACCATATTAATGTGTTTCCATCCTTCGAAAATTATGTCGAACAATTTGAAATTTTTGTCAAGCAAATAATCAATGGGGGCATTTTAGTATATAATGAAGAAGACGAAACTGTAAAAAAAGTTGCCGAAGATGCTACAAATCCTATTCGGAAAATAGCCTACAAAACACCAAATTATAAAGTTGAAAATGGCACTACTCTACTGGAAACTCCCGAAGGAGATATGCCAATAGCAATTTTTGGTGGTCATAACCTAAATAATCTGGCTGGAGCCAAATGGGTTTGCCAAAATATGGGAGTTGATGAAGTCGATTTTTACGAAGCAATTGCAAGTTTTAAAGGAGCAAGCAAACGACTAGAAAAAATTGCAGAAAGCAACAACAAAGTTGCTTACAAAGATTTTGCTCACTCCCCAAGCAAAGTTGCTGCTACTACAAAAGCGGTTAAAAATCAGTATCCTGACAGAAAATTAATTGCCTGTTTAGAATTGCATACTTACAGTAGCTTGAATGCTGCATTTTTAAAAGAATACCAAGGTGCATTAGATGCTGCTGATATTGCCATAGTATTTTACTCTCCAGATGCTGTAAAAATAAAACAACTAGATGAGATTACTTACCAGCAAATTGCACAGGCATTTAACAAAGAAAATTTAATAATTTATACCAATCCACAAGATTTTAAAACATTTCTATTTAGTCAAGAATTTGATAATTCTGCCTTATTACTAATGAGTTCTGGAAATTATGGTGGCTTAAATTTTGAGGAAGTAAAAAGTTTGATAGTATAAAAAAACAAGTATGGAACAACTAACTTTAGATAATTTTGAGTCTAAAATAACCAAAACAATTAGCAACAAAGCCAAAAAACTGCTAGTTCGAGATTTAGAAGAAATTTCTGCTAACAAGCTTGCCGCCTATGTAGATGAAGGAACAGATAGTTTTGATGTTTCAATTACTTTTAATAAAACGTTAATTACAAACCTAACGTGCGATTGCGAAAATGGTGCGTCGCTTTGTGTTCATAAAAATGCATTTTTATATTTTTTAAAAAACAGAAAACAAACACCTAAAAACACCGTACGAAAAAAACAAACCGAAACAGATATTTTAATAGAACAAATAAGTCATCAGGACTTAAAACAATGGTTTTCTGAATTACTTAAAAAAAATAAAGACATTGAATTTCTATTTGTAAATAATTTTTCTAAAAAAGAAATCATTTTTACAAAAGTCGAAGCAAAAGCCAGTATCGAAAGCACCATTAAATCTGTTATTAAAAACAAAAGAACAATTGATGGAACAGAACTGAAAAAAGTAATCGATTTGTTAGATATTACCTTAAAACCGTTTGTTGTCTATTGCCAAAAAAATATCGAAAAGAAAGAATCGACAGATTTGATTTTATTTATAAATACAGAGCTTATTGACTTTCATCACAAAATGTATTTGTCTAGTATTAAGATTATTAGGTTTGTGGAGAGAATTTATAAGGAAATAAATCTTTATATCCATAACATTAAAGATCACGAGGTTTGGCAAAAAATTATCGATTATAGAATAGACTCTTACTTTAATGCTAAAAGCTATTTTGAGTTTGAAAAGGATAATATATTTCATCTTTACGAGAGCATACATAGCAAAGAACAGAAGGGTTATTTTGCTAAAAAAATTCTAACTATATTTAACAAATCTATTCTTAAAAAAACAAGTTACAACAGTTCTCTTCAGAGATTTATGCTAAAAGTTTTATCCGAAAACGGACTTTTTGAAGATATTTACGAACATTTTCAGGCTAAGTATTATGAAAACGACTACAACATACTTCTATTAGAAAAATTAATTGAAATTAAAAAATACGATGTTGCAGAGAACATTGCAAATGAACAAATTTTTCGAAATTCTAATGATAAATACAATACTGGCTATTTTAACATTCTCAAAGAAATTTACAAACAAACAGAAAATTCTCAAAAAAATGCTTTGATATCCATGAAAACCATTTTCTATAATTTTGAAATGGACGATTATTTTGAAATACAAAAACACTCTTCGCCAGAAGCATTTAAAGTATTTAGAACAAAAGTGCTGGGGTATTTAAAAAGAAATTTTCACGGGAATTCTAAATTCGTAAAAGCATATATCGATATTTATTTTCTAGAGAAAAATTATCAAAAAATACTAGAAAACATCTCTCTTTACACTACTTATTCTATACTATTTGAATACAGAAAAGAGCTATATACGCATCATAAATCTGCATTTTTAGTAGCATTAACATTAATTGAAGGCACATTAAGCCGCTATGCTAATCCGCTAGACGAAATGGAAATGGAATATCGAAATAAATTTTTGAAATGGATAGACGAAAATTATAGTTTTTTAGAAATTAAGGCTACTGTACAAGTAAGAAAACGACATTATGATTCTAATTTTTTAGATGCGTTAAATGACTTGCTGGAAAACAAAAATGAACGCTAAAAAGCATTTAAAATCATGACAAAAACCAATTCTTTTTCTATAAAAACATGGGCGGAAGATGATCGCCCACGAGAAAAGTTGCTTTTGAAAGGAAAATCTGCATTGTCCGATTCAGAATTAATTGCAATAATAATCGGTTCTGGTTCTAGAGATGAAAGTGCAGTGCAATTATCACAAAGATTACTCGCATCGGTAAACAACAATATAAACCAATTAGGAAAACTAACCATTTCGCAACTTACCAAATTTAAAGGAATTGGTGAAGCAAAAGCTGTATCCATAGTTGCAACACTAGAACTTGGGCAAAGAAGAAGATTGCAGGAAACAGAAAAATATATCTCTGTAACATCTAGTAAAATAGCTTTTGATTTGATGCAACCCATTATTGGAGATTTAGCACATGAAGAATTTTGGGTATTATACCTTAATAATAACGCAAAACTACTATATAAAACGCAACTAAGTAAAGGAGGAATTACTGGTACAGTGGTAGATGTAAGAATCCTTTTTAAGATGGCATTAGAACAAAATGCCATTTCTATACTACTAATACACAACCATCCATCTGGAAAATTAACTCCAAGCAAACAGGATATAGAAATTACAAATCAAATAAAACAAGCTGGAAAGCAACTAGAAATTTCGGTATTAGACCATTTAATAATTACCGAAAATGCTTATTATAGCTTTAACGACGACGGGAAATTATAAGTATGAAAAACACCATAAAACATCTATTTTTTGATCTAGACCACACACTTTGGGATTTTGAGAAAAACTCAGAATTAACTTTTGATTTTGTATTAAAAAAACACCAAATTAGCATTCCCACCTCACAATTTATGCATTTTTATGTCCCTACAAATGCAAAATATTGGGAATTATACAGAAATGACAAAATATCACAACTAGAACTTCGATATGGAAGGTTTCAAGAAACCTTTAAACTTCTTGATTATACAATAACGGACGATTTAATTAATTTAATTTCAGAAGATTACATTTATTTACTACCAACATTTACACACCTGTTTCCAGGAACAATAGAAGTTTTGGATTATTTAAAATTACACTACGAATTACATATAATTACAAATGGTTTTGATCAAGTACAAGACAAAAAGATGCTTAACTCTGGCATTAAAAGCTATTTTAAAACCATTACAAATTCTGAAAAAGCTGGAGCAAAAAAACCAAATCCAATAATATTCAACCATGCCTTAACTACTGCAAATGCTACAAAAAATGAAAGTGTGATGATTGGAGATTGCATAGACGCTGATGTATATGGAGCCATAAATTTTGGCATGAAAGCAATTTATTTTAACCCAAATAACACTAAAGTTATTCAAAATATAAATCAAATTAGTACTTTAGCAGAATTAAAAGATTTTTTTTAAAATAACACAAAACACCAAAGCACATGAAACATTTATTTTTATACTTTTCGCTATTAGTGAGCTTTATAAACTATTCTCAAGGTAGTTTAAACGATTATGAAATGGCATTAATTCCTGCAAAGTTTGAATTTCAAACAACAGATAATCAATATCGTATTAATACAACTATCAAAGCATTTTTAAAACAAAAAGGTTTTGAAGCATACGTATCTAATGAGGAGCTTCCAGAAGGTTTTTTAGATTATAATTGTAATAAAGTTTTTGTAAACGTGGTTCCAGAAAACACCCTTTTTGTTACCAAACTAAAAATTGAATTTAAAGATTGCAAAAATAAAATCCTTTTTACTACCGATTTAGGAGAAAGTCGTACAAAAGATTTGCCTCAAGCATACAATCAAGCATTGTTAATGGCATTAAAATCTTTTGATAAAGCTAAATACAAATTTTCAGGGAAAACTTATTATGACCAAGAAGCACAGGAAAAAATAAAGTCCAGAGATGTAGAAAATATTTCTACAGAAGTAACCAAAGTAATTAAAACCGAAAAAAACGTAACTTATGAAAAGACATCTCAGAATGACAAACCAATTAAAAACAGTCCTTATTTTAAAGTAATAATACCTTCCACAAAAGAGGAACTTATTTTATACAAAACTTCTAGATCTGCAATATATATAGGGATTAAAAACGAAACAGAAGGTGTTGTTTTTTCTAAAAAAGACTTGTGGTATTTTGAATATTTAGAAGATGGACTGATTGTTTCAGAATATTTAGATATTAAGTTGTAAAAAAGTTTTTAATAGTTATATTTGTCTTTCCATCTGTTTTTTAAAAACTCTCTAGTGTTATTTTCTCTGGAATTGTCTCCAGGAATATACAATGTTGTATTGCTAATTTCTGTTGGCAAAAATTCCTGTTCGGCAAAATTATTGGTATAATTATGTGCATACTTATAATCTTCCCCATAACCTATTTCCTTCATTAAATTTGTTGGAGCATTTCTTAAAGAAATTGGTACGGGTAAATTTCCTGTTTTAGCCACTACATCTTGAGCAATACCTATTGCAAGATAAGTAGAATTACTTTTAGGAGAAGTAGCCAAATAAACAGCACATTGACTCAAAATAATCCTGCTTTCAGGATATCCAATTATAGAAACAGCCTGAAAACAATTGTTTGCCATTATAAATGCTGTCGGGTTTGCATTACCAATATCTTCACTAGACAAAATAAGTAACCGTCTAGCAATAAACTTGACGTCCTCGCCACCTTCTATCATTCTAGCAAGCCAATATACAGCACCATTTGGATCGCTCCCACGTATAGATTTTATAAATGCCGATACAACATCATAATGTTGCTCTCCTGTTTTGTCATACAATACCGTATTTTTTTGGACTAATTGAAACACTTTATCATTTGTAATTTCAATTTCATCGTCTAATTGAGCATTGATAACTAATTCGAAAATATTTAACAATTTTCTACCATCACCACCAGAAAGTTGCAACAATGCTTCATGCTCTTTGAGATGTATTTTTTTTGTTCGTAAAACAATATCTTCTAGCATTGCACGTGATAAAAGTGCAAGTAAATCTTCTCTTGAAAAAGGATTTAAAACATACACTTGACATCTTGACAATAAAGCAGGAATTACCTCAAAACTTGGGTTTTCAGTAGTAGCACCTATTAGAGTTATCCACCCTTTTTCTACTGCCGCTAATAGAGAATCTTGTTGCGACTTGCTAAATCGATGAATTTCATCAATAAACAAAACAGGATTTTTAGTAGTAAACAATCCCCCACTTTGCTTTGACTTTTCAATAACTTCTCGTATGTCTTTCACGCCAGAATTAATAGCACTTAATTCAAAAAAAGGTCTTTGCAATTCTTGTGCAATAATTTGTGCTAGAGTAGTTTTACCAGTTCCTGGTGGACCCCAAAGCACCATAGATGGAATAGTACCACTCTTAATTTGGGTAGTAAGAGAGCCATTTGCTCCCACTAAATGAGATTGACTTATGTATTCTGTTAAGTTTTTAGGCCTAATTCTCTCGGCTAAAGGTGCATTCATGCTATTCAAAAACCACTTTGCTAGTAGTTTCATTTACTGAAATTTGGACAGTAGCTCCCATAATTAATGCTCTATTATCTTGTATGTGTCCTGCAGGAAAGTTAAATATTATAGGTATTTGGTACTCTTTAGTAATATCAGCAATAATTTCAAGTGCATTTTTACCCCACGGAACATCATTATCCTTCATCGTTGTCATTCCGCCTACTATAATTCCTTTTAATCTACCCAGACAACCATTTCTCTTCAAATTCATCATCATTCTATCAATATGATACAAATATTCATCTAAATCTTCTATAAATAATATTTTATCCTGACAGCTAATTGCCGATGGAGAACCGAGTAAACTGTAAATGATAGATAAATTTCCACCCACAAGCTCTCCTTTTGCAGAACCTAAGTTGTTTTTTGCATTGGTAGGAATTTCATAAGTTATTTTTTCGCCAAACAAAGCCATACATAAACTTTCTTTTGCTTGCTCCGTTGCTTTACTACTTACAGGCATAATACCATGAATGGTTTCAAAACCCATTACATTTAAATGGTTATGCAAAACCGTAATGTCGCTAAAGCCTATTATCCATTTAGGATTTTGTTTAAATTTTGTAAAATCTAACAAATCTACCATTCTGACCGTACCATAACCTCCTCTTACACACCAAATTGCTTTAACATTAGGATTATCCATTTGTTCCTGAAAATCAGCTGCACGTTGCATATCAGTTCCTGCCAATTGGTTCAAATCCAATCCTATTGTATTTCCAATTTTGTAATGTAAACCCCAGCTATCCAATAGATTTTTGGCAAAAGACAAATCGTTATCAATATTTTTTCGGGCAGTGGCAACAATAGCTACCGTATCTCCTTTTTGTAAATTAGCAGGACGAATCATAGTTGTTTGTGATAATATTGTGTGTGCTATAAATAAATTTATGGCTAAAAAGTAATTTTTCATCTAAAAAAATAAAGACAAATATAAAAATAATACTATAAAATAGCTACTTTTTTGTAAAATAGCATCTCGCAAACTTTTTAACTCTATTTCTATTATGTATTTTTGCAATCTATTTTATTACAATTATGATTCAAAATCCAAAAAGATATACTATTACGGCGGCTTTGCCATATACTAACGGACCTATTCATATAGGACATTTAGCAGGAGTTTATGTTCCAAGTGATATTTATGCGCGTTATTTGAGATTACAAGGAAAAGATGTGGCGTTTATTTGCGGAAGCGATGAACATGGTGTTGCCATTTCGATGAAAGCCAAAAAAGAAGGCATTACGCCACAACAAGTTATTGATAAATACGACGGAATTATTCGTCAATCGTTTCTTGATTTCGGAATTTCATTTGACAATTATTCAAGAACTTCTTCTAAAATTCATCATGATACGGCTTCTGAATTTTTTAGAAAATTATACGATAACGGCGATTTTATTGAAGAAGTTACCGAGCAATTATATGATGCTAAGGCAGATCAGTTTTTGGCTGATAGATTTGTAGTTGGAACTTGTCCAAAGTGTGGTAACGAAGAAGCGTATGGCGACCAATGTGAAAAATGCGGCTCTACACTAAATGCAACTGATTTAATAAACCCTAAATCGACTATAACTGGTGAAACACCTATTTTGAAATCTACTAAACATTGGTTTTTACCTTTGGACAGATATGACGATTTCTTGAAAGAATGGATTTTAGTTGGTCATGCTAAAGATTGGAAAACAAATGTTCTTGGTCAGGTAAAATCATGGCTAGACGACGGATTAAAACCTCGTGCTGTAACACGTGATTTAGATTGGGGAATTGACGTTCCGGTGGAAGGTGCAGAAGGAAAAAAATTGTACGTTTGGTTTGACGCACCAATTGGTTACATTTCATCTACCAAAGAATGGGCAGCTCGAGAAGGAAAAGATTGGGAACCATATTGGAAAGGTTCAGACACAAAATTGGTTCACTTTATTGGAAAAGACAATATAGTTTTCCATTGCATCATTTTTCCTGCGATGTTAAAAGCCGAAGGAAGTTTTATTTTGCCAGATAACGTTCCTGCCAATGAGTTTTTGAATTTAGAAGGAAACAAATTATCGACTTCTAAAAATTGGGCTGTTTGGTTGCACGAATATTTATTAGATTTTCCAGACAAACAAGATTCTTTGCGTTATGCACTGACATCAAACGCTCCAGAAACGAAAGACAATGACTTTACTTGGAAAGATTTTCAAGCGAGAAATAATAATGAATTGGCTTCTATTTTTGGAAATTTCATCAATCGCGTAGTTGTTTTAACTAACAAATATTACGACGGAATTGTTCCTACACCAAATAAATTTACAGAAGTTGATGAACAAATTTTAGCCGAATTAAAAGCCTATCCAGCGGTAATTTCATCATCAATTGAAAGATATAGATTTAGAGAAGCTCAAGGCGAATTGATGAATGTAGCTCGTTTAGGAAATAAATATTTAGCCGACGAAGAACCGTGGAAAACGGTAAAAGAAAATCCTGAAAGAGTAAAAACGCAAATGTATGTGGCATTGCAAATTGCGACTGCCTTACAAATTTTATGCGACCCTTTTTTACCTTTTACTTCCAATAAATTGGCTACAATTTTAAATTTAAAAGATTTAAAATGGAATACTATTTCTGAAACATCAGAATTAGTAAAATCTGGACACAAAATTGGACAATCCGAAATATTGTTTTCTCAAATAGAAGATGCCGAAATTCAAAAACAAATAGACAAACTAGAAGCTACAAAAGTGGCAAATAAAGCCGAAAATAAAGTGATTGAACCACAAAAAGAAACCGCAACATTTGAAGATTTTTCAAAATTAGATTTGCGTGTTGGAACTATTTTGGAAGCCGAAAAAATGCCAAAAGCCAACAAACTGTTAGTTTTAAAAATTGATACAGGAATGGATGTAAGAACCATAGTTTCTGGAATTGCTGAACATTTTTTGCCAGAAGAAGTGGTTGGAAAACGCGTTACGGTTTTAGTGAACTTAGCACCAAGAGCATTACGTGGAGTTGAAAGTCAAGGAATGATTTTGATGACCAACAATTCCGAAGGGAAATTGGTTTTTGTAAATCCAGATGCTGATGGTGTTGAAAATGGTACGTTGATTTCTTAATTTAAGTTATAAACAACTAAAACCCTGTTAGAGTTTAAAATTCTGACAGGGTTAAATACAAAAAATAATGAACCCAAAAATAATTGCATTCGACGCCGACGACACTCTTTGGCATAATGAACCTTATTTTGATGAAGCACAAGCAAAATTCTGTGAACTATTTTCTAATTATGCTTCTAATCAAGAAATTTTACAATTGATTTTGAATCATCAAGTCAAAAATCTTCCGCTCTATGGTTTTGGAATCAAAGCATTTGTTTTGTCCATGATAGAATCGGCTTTGGAGTTAACCAATTATCAAATATCAGGAAACGGAATTGAAAAAATTATCAAAATAGGGAAAGATTTATTGCAAAAACCTGTTGAACTTTTGCCCGAAGTGGAAGATGTTTTACAGCAGTTGAAAGGAAAATACAAACTTGTTGTGGCTACTAAAGGCGATTTAAAAGACCAGCATAGAAAATTACACGATTCTGGAATTGGACATTATTTTCACCATATTGAAGTAATGAGCGACAAAAAAGAATTGGATTATGAAAAAATGCTAAATCGCTTAGATATAAATCCTAAAGATTTTATCATGATTGGAAACTCTTTAAAATCGGATATTCTGCCTGTTTTAAACATTGGTGGCTTTGCATATCATGTAGCATATCATACCACTTGGGAATATGAAAAAATAGATTTTGAAATTGAACATGATAATTTTAAATCATTAAAAAAAATATCCAACATCTTATCAATTTTAGCATAATAAACAAGTTTAAAATTACATTTTAAACAACAAATTTTACTAAGATAAAGGTAGTGATTTTTATTCTTCCAGCAATTTATTTGGTCAAAAAATAAAATATAATGGTTAAAATTTAGCTAATTTTATTCTAGCTCATTCTAATTTTGTAATTTTGTTTCTTAATTAAAAATTATTATTATGTATCCAGAAGAAATGGTTAAACCAATGCGTAAAGAATTAACAGATGTTGGTTTCCAAGATTTATATACAGCTTCAGATGTAGAAGCAGCAATATCTCAAAATGAAACAACATTATTAGTTATAAATTCTGTTTGTGGTTGTGCAGCAGGAAATGCAAGACCTGGAATTAAAAAGAGCTTAAACGGAAGTAAAAAGCCAACAAAATTAGCGGCCGTGTTTGCTGGTGTTGACAAAGAAGCCGTAGATACTGCAAGAAAATTTTTATTCCCTTTCCCCCCATCTTCTCCTTGTATTGCATTATTTAAAAATGGCGAGCTAGTACACATGTTAGAAAGACACCATATAGAAGGTCGTCCAGCAGAATTAATAGCCGAAAATTTACAAGACGCTTACAGCGAATTTTGTAATTAAACATAAACAATTAAAAACCAATTTAATACGTGGTTTTTAGTTATAACTTTTTTTTAATGGAAAAGATAATATCTTACCCACTTACGTTTATTTTTGCATTATTTTTTCTAATTGTGCTAGTCATTTTTCATCCAATACAATGGATTTTCTTTAATATATTTGGATACCAAGCTCATAAGAAAAGTGTTGATTACATGAATTTTTTCATTATTGCATGCACTGGAATTTTAGGAACTACTTTTTCATTTAAAAACATAGAAAAAGTGCCAAAAAATGTGCCAGTAATTTTTGTTTCAAACCATCAAAGCATGTATGATATTGTTGGAATAATTTGGTTTTTAAGAAAATTTCATCCAAAGTTTGTTAGCAAAATGGAATTAGGGAAAGGAATACCAAGTGTTTCATATAATTTACGTCATGGTGGTTCCGTTTTAATAGATAGAAAAGATCCAAAACAAGCACTGGGAGCTATCAAAAATCTAGCAAAATATATCGAAAAAAACAAAAGAGCAGCGGTAATTTTTCCAGAAGGAACAAGAAGCAAGAATGGAGAGCCAAAGAAGTTTTCAGAAAACGGAATTAAAACCCTTTGCAAATATGCTCCATCTGCTTATATAGTGCCTATATCCATTAATAATTCTTGGAAAATGCTAAAATTTGGAAAATTTCCAATGGGATTAGGAAGTAAATTAGAATTTATTATTCATGATGCAATACAAGTTAAAGATCATTTAATAGATGAAGTATTACTAAATTGTGAGAAAGCAATAATTAAAGATATTAAAAAATCTTAAAAATAAATTAAACCAATATAATATGTCTGTACAAAACATACGCCGTGAAGTTATGCAATTTTTAGAAAAAAATATTGATGCCTTTGTGGATACCTATTTACTACCTGTAGAAAAAATTTGGCAACCAACAGATTTGTTACCAAACCCAGAAAGTGAAAATTTTATGGAGCAAGTAAAAGATTTGCGTGAAATTGCAAAAGACTTACCATACGATTTTTGGATAGTACTTGTAGGTGATACCATAACCGAAGAAGCCTTGCCAACCTACGAATCTTGGCTAATGGACATAGACGGTATTTCACAAAAACCAGATAATGGCTGGTCTAAATGGCTACGACAGTGGACTGGAGAAGAAAATAGACATGGAGACGTGTTGAACAAATATTTATATCTTTCTGGTCGTGTAAATATGCGTGAGGTAGAAGTAACAACCCAACACCTCATAAACGATGGTTTTGACCCAGGCACTGGTAGGGATCCCTACAAAAACTTTGTATTTACTAGCTTTCAGGAGTTAGCAACGTATATTTCCCATAATAGAGTTGCACAAATTGCAAAAAAATTTGGAGACAACAAACTCTCTAAAATGTGTCGCTTAATTGCAGGAGATGAGATGAGACACCACCATGCTTATTCTGAATTTGTAGATAAGATATTCAAAATTGATGCTAGCGAAATGATGCTAGCCTTTCAATACATGATGAAACAAAAAATAACGATGCCAGCACACTTAATTAGAGAATCTGGAGACAGAATTGGTTCTGCTTTTGAGAAATTTTCGGAATCAGCACAACGAATAGGCGTTTATACAGCAAATGATTATGTAGAAATTTTACAAAAATTAATTGTAAAATGGGATATCGAAAAAATGAACAATCTTACTGATGAAGCAGAAAAAGCAAGAGATTATTTGGTAAAATTGCCGTCTAGAATGTCTAGAATTGCAGAAAGACTTATTGTTCCAGCTGAAGAGAAAATTTTTAAATGGGTACAACCTGCTCTTATTGCTTAAAATGGATATAATTCAAGATACTATTGCCTTTGTAAAACAAAAACTAGAAAAAGCAGAGTCTGGGCACGATTGGTTTCATGTGGAAAGAGTATATAAAAACGCCTTACTAATTGCAAAAGAAGAAAATTGTAATGTTATAGTGGTAAAGCTAGGTGCTTTGCTACATGATATAGCAGACAGCAAATTTCATGATGGAGATGAAACTATTGGCCCTAAAATTGCCCAAGATTTTTTAATCTCTAAAAATATTGAAGAAAGCATTATAGAACAAGTAACAGATATTATTAAAAATATTTCTTTTAAAGGAGGGAATTTTGAAAATAACACAAAAACCATAGAATTAGAAATAGTGCAAGATGCAGACAGACTAGATGCCATTGGTGCTATCGGAATTGCTAGAGCGTTTAATTATGGTGGTTTTAAAAACAGAACCATCTACAATCCTGAAATTGCCCCTAATATGCACATGGATAAAGAGCAGTATAAAAAAAGTGATGCTCCAACTATCAATCATTTTTACGAAAAACTATTGCTGTTAAAAGACAAAATGAATACTGCTACTGCAAAAAAAATTGCACAAAGAAGACACGATTTTATGGAACGTTTTTTAGCACAATTTTACAGTGAGTGGGAAGGTGAATTATAAGATTTGTTATAAAAATAAAAAAGTTGCCTGTTGGCAACTTTTTTATTTGATACTAAATAATCCTGCTGGTTTATTTTCTAAATCGTTAAATCTTTGGGTACACTCTTCGATAATATTTAGAGCTTCGGACAAATCTCCCCATCCTTTTACATCTACAATCTTATTTTCTAGATCTTTGTAAACTTGGAAAAAATGTGTTATTTCTTTTAGTAAATGAGGATTTATATCATTTAAATTTTCTAATTTATTCCAAATCGGATCTGAAACTGGTACACATATTATTTTTTCATCTGGCCCCTTATCATCTGCCATGTGAAAAACCCCAATAGGTTTAACTTCTATTACACATCCTGAAAAGGTAGGCTCATTCATTAATACTAGCACGTCTAACGGGTCTCCATCTAGCGCTAATGTTTCTGGGATAAATCCGTAATCTGCTGGATACATCATGGAAGAAAAAAGCATTCTATCGAAACGCATTCTTTTTAACTCAAAATCATATTCATATTTATTTCTGCTTCCTCTTGGAATTTCTATTAAAACATCAAAAGCTTTAACCATACTTGTACTCATACTTTTATTTTTAAGACTGCAAATATATTATTTCTTAAATTTAATAGCAACTTTTATGATGCATTTTAAAAATAAAACCCAAAAGAACCTTTTACTGTAAATTTGTTAGCATCTGGAAGGTTTAAATAACTTCCTCTCCATGCAAAATCTATTCTAAAAACTTTAAATATGTTTGCAATTCCAGCATGATATTCCCAGTAGCCACTAGTAGGTGCTTGGTAGGCAATTCCAGAAGCATTCAGAAGCATATTATCTTTAGAAACATTGCCATAAATTGCTTTAATCCCTATAATTTCTCTCCAATTTAACTTTTTCATAAAAGGGATTCTTGAAAACAATCGTCCTCCAAAATGCTGTTCTAAATGTATGGAAGAATATTGATCTGTAATAAATTCGTAATAATTCATCAAACTATACGTATTATCTATTACAAAATAAGATTGATTTCCCGGCACAACCGCCATTAACCCTAATGGTACTTTTCCAAATATTTTACCTATTTCAAAAGTAGAATACAAACGTCCCATTCCTCCCATATAAATTGGTTGTTTGTAGTATAGCTGTAATTTTTGATACTCAAAATCACTATTCAAAACGCCTTTAAAACCTTGACTATAATTGATAAATAATCGGGAATAATTTTCATCTACAATTAATCTATCTACTCCATAACCAACTGTTTTTTTGTTTGGTGTAAAATCAATTCCGATGGTAGCTTCCGATTGGGTTACTGCAGATTGTATCGTGCCAGTTGGGTTAGTGCTACTTGGTAATTCAATAAAATAATCTAAGCTAAATGTAGGTGATGCAGATTGTAATGTTCTATAAGAAAATCCAGCTTGAAAAGTTAGGTTTTTAATTGGCTCTATTTCGGCAGAAAAACTAGACAAATTAACATTGGTTAGTTTGCTATTATCGCCACTTGCAAAGAAAGAAGAAGAGGCAAAACTTCTACCTAAAACATCGTTAGAAGTGGTTAAACTAACTCCTATTTGCTCTATATCTCTTCTATTTCCGATGGATAGAATTACTCTGTTTTTTTTATCCACCATCCACTTGGCAGATAATCCATATTTGAATTTATTGTCTTTAAATCCATAAGCAGTATAGCCTTGAATACGCCAATAATCGTTTGCTCCAAAATAAGTTCTACCTCCAAGTCTTATTCTTGCACCTTCCACATCGTTATATCCACCTAATGAAAAAATAGGTCCAATATCTATAATTCCTTTATTTATATAGCCACTTCCTAGAATGGTAACTAGATTGTATAGCTGTTTGAACTTCTTCACTGTTTTTAAAGTATCCAGCATTTTATATACTCCAAGCTCATCTTTGTTTAAAACTTCTGCTCTATTTTCTTTCCAAAACTCGTCCGATTTAGTAAATGCAGATACATCGTAGGTATTAATGTCTTCTTTATAAAAATTATCTGGCTTGACCTCGTTAAATTTATGGTCACTATACAACGTAGTTCTTTTTCCATACAACCCTTGGGAGTTTTCTTTTTTGTTAAGAGCAAAATCAGACATCATGTGATCTCGTTTTAATAAAAAAACAGAATCGTTTAACACATCAAATTCTTGTTCTATATAAATATCGCGAACCCAGTTAATATTTGCACTTTTAGATGCCGTTAAATTAATTTTTTTAATAGCAAAAGTTGTATCATTTACCCAAAAATCTCCTTTAAAGGTAAGTTCATTTTTTCGTCGAGGATAAAAAACAATATTGTAACACCATTTATTGTCGATAAAAGTACTGTCACTTAAAACATAATTGTAGGTGTTAATTCCTGTTTTGGATAATGGACTAACAAAATTTTTATCAAAAAAGTTGAGATAATTATTATAAATGTCGTATTCTGAATATAAGTCTTTAATAAAAGTATCTACACCATTCCCTTGCCCAAGTCCTGAATTTTTGTTTGCTGTTAAAATTTCTTTTTTCTTACCCTTTGTATTATCGCCATATACATCATAAATAGATTCGTTTATAAAAATAGGTAAATAGGTTTTTCCTGTAATTTTAGAAGTGTCTATTTGTTTGAAAATAAACTCCATTCCTTTAAATACTTTGTTATTCATAAAAGACGAGTCAATAGAATTCATGTCAAATTCTACTTTTTCATACTTATTTAATTGGTATTGATTAAATTTGTACAAACCATTTTTTCGTTTCTTTTCCCAAATTTTTCGTAAAATATCCAAAGCTGGATTATTTTTTTTGGAGGTTTTTCCTGAAAATATTTTAACCTCCTCGAGAGTATTTGCAGCTGCAAAAGAAATTTTCATTCCATAATTGACTGCTTTGGTCAAAACAACTTCTTTGGGTTCAAAACCCACATACGACACCACTACTATTTTTCTAGCAGAGGCAGATTCTAAGTAAAACTTACCATTTTCATCAGTAGTTACACACTCTCTTGTATCTTTAAAACAAACATTTGCATATGGTACTGGGGAATTAAAGTCGTCATAAACCACACCACTAACCTTTGTTTGTGCAAAATTACCTAACGTAACAAAAAGCACAAACAGTTGTATTATTTTTTTCATATTCAACATATAAATTCGTTTTTTGTTCTACAATTGTGCAATTTATTTTTATACTTAAGAATAGAAAAAAATCATAATTATAAATATTACTTGTAAAGCACTTTTTTAACTGCCTTAACAACGTCTTGTGCATTTGGCAACCATTCCTTCAACAACGTTGGAGAATATGGTGCTGGAGTATCTGCTGTTGTAATTCTTTGTATTGGAGCATCTAGAAAATCGAAAGCTCTTTCTTGTACTATATACGTAATTTCAGAGGCGACAGATGCAAATGGCCAAGCTTCTTCTAGAACTACTAATCGATTTGTTTTCTTAACAGAATTAATAATCGCATCATAATCCATTGGACGAACAGTTCTTAAATCGATAATTTCACACGAAATATTTTCCGCAGCAAGCTCTTCTGCGGCAATAATTGCTTCTTTGATAATTTTTCCAAAAGAAACTATTGTGACATCTGTTCCTTCCCTTTTTATATCAGCAACACCTAGTGGGATAATATATTCTCCGTCTGGCACCTCTCCTTTGTCTCCATACATTTGTTCACTTTCCATAAAAATAACTGGATCATTATCTCTAATTGCGGCTTTTAGCAAACCTTTTGCATCATAAACTGTTGATGGAACAACTACTTTTAAACCTGGAGTATTAGCAAACCAGTTCTCAAAAGCTTGTGAGTGTGTTGCACCTAATTGCCCTGCTGATGCTGTAGGCCCTCGAAATACGATAGGCATTGGAAATTGCCCACCCGACATTTGACGCATTTTTGCAGCATTATTAATTATTTGATCGATTCCAACTAGCGAGAAATTGAATGTCATATACTCTACAATTGGACGGCAGCCATTCATAGCCGAACCAACCGCAATACCAGCAAATCCTAATTCGGCAATTGGAGTATCAATAACTCTTTTTGAACCAAATTCATCTAGCATTCCTTTAGAAGCTTTGTAAGCACCATTGTATTCGGCAACTTCTTCACCCATTAAATATACCGTTTCATCTCGACGCATTTCTTCGCTCATTGCTTCGCAAATTGCTTCTCTAAATTGTATTGTTCTCATTTTTTATTTTTTGATATTTTAATAAAAAAGTACCTCAGCAAACTTTAGGCACCTAATAGTTATTAGTACAAAAGTAATTTTTTTTAGCAATATATCCCTACATTTTTTATTTGATAATTACGAAAAACAAAATTAACAAGGTATTCTTAAAAAATATTATGCGTGCATAGTAATTTATTAAAAATAAATTACTAAATTTGTTTTTCAATTTAAGATTTAAAAAAACATGAAAATATTAGTTTGCATCAGCCATGTTCCTGATACTACCTCTAAAATTAATTTCACAAACAACAACTCCGAATTTGACACAAATGGCGTACAATATGTAATTAATCCAAACGACGAATTTGGTTTAACTAGAGCCATTTGGTTTCAAGAACAACAAGGAGCTACTGTTACTGTAATAAATGTTGGCGAGGCAGATACTGAACCAACACTAAGAAAAGCTCTAGCTATTGGAGCAAATGAAGCAATAAGAATAAATGCCTTTCCGAAAGACGCTTTTTTTGTTGCTAAACAACTTGCAGAGGTTATAAAAAATGGAAACTATGACCTTGTAATTGCAGGAAAAGAATCATTAGATTATAATGGTGGAATGGTTCCAGGAATGATAGCTGGAATTTTAGACAGAAACTTTATTAATTCTTGTATAGATATTAAAGTAGATGGAAATATGGTAACGGCAACAAGAGAAATTGATGGTGGAAAAGAAATTGTAACTACAACTTTACCATTGATTATTGGTGGGCAAAAAGGTCTTGTGGAAGAAAAGGATTTAAAAATACCAAATATGAGAGGTATTATGACTGCTAGAACCAAAGTACTTACTGTTATAGAACCATTAGCAATTTCCGCAAACACAAATACTATCGAGTTTGAAAAACCAGCCGCAAAACAAGCTGTTAAACTTATTAGCCCAGAAAACCTTGACGAATTAATTAATTTATTGCACAACGAAGCAAAAGTTATCTAAATTTTAATTTAATCTTTTACAAAAAAATTATGTCTATACTTATATATGCTGAATCTGCCGAAGGAAAATTCAAAAAAGTAGCTTTTGAACTAATTTCTTATGCAAAAAAAATAGCCGAAACAACTGGAACAACCGTAACAGCAGTTACTATTAATATTGATAATGCTTCTGATTTAGCCACTTATGGAGCTGATAAGATATTAAAAATTACAAACAATGCATTAAATAATTTTTCTGCAAAAGCATACGCTTCTGTTTTAGAACAAGTTGCACAAAAAGAAAACGCAAAAATAATTTTGCTGTCATCGTCTATTAATAGTTTGTATTTAGCTCCTTTATTATCTATTAAATTAAATGCTGATTATGCTTCTAATGTAGTTGGATTGCCAGTTAATACAAATCCGTTTCAAGTAAAAAGAACCGTGTTTTCTAACAAAGCATTTGTAATAACGCAACTAAATTCTGAAACAAAAGTATTAAGCATTACCAAAAATGGCTATGGAGTGTTTGAAAATCCTAGCACATCAATAATCGAAGATTTTGCCGCAATTGTGTCAGAAAATGATTTAGGTGTAAAAGTACAATCCGTAGAAAAAGGAAGCGGAAAAGTTACTATTGCTGATGCGGACATAGTAGTATCTGGTGGTCGTGGACTAAAAGGCCCTGAAAATTGGGGAATGATAGAAGATTTAGCCAATGTTTTAGGAGCGGCAACTGCTTGTTCTAAACCAGTTTCAGATTTGGGCTGGAGACCTCACAGTGAACACGTTGGACAAACAGGAAAACCTGTTGCTAGCAACTTATATATTGCTATTGGAATTTCTGGAGCAATACAGCATATTGCCGGAATCAATTCGTCTAAAGTAAAAGTAGTTATAAATTCCGATCCAGACGCTCCTTTTTTTAAAGTAGCAGACTATGGAATAGTAGGTGATGCCTTTGACATTGTCCCGAAATTGACAGAAAAACTAAAACTGTTTAAAGCTCAAAATTCTTAAAAAATATTTTTTGTAAGAACTAATAGCTATTATTAACCAAAACATTTTAACACAAGGTATGTAGTATTTCCATTTACTATGTACCTTTTTTTATTTTCATTTTTTTTAAGCAAAAAGATTTTGTTACTTTGCAATAGATTTTATTTAAAAAATCCAACTAATAATAAATGTTTCTATTATATTTAGATAGTTGCTTTATTTATCCAAAATCATTTATAAATTAAAAAGATGAGTTTAGTAAAATTAACTATTAAAGGAATATCATATAGCCAAACTCAAAATGGAGCTTATGCGTTGATATTAAATGAAGTAGATGGAGACAGGAAGCTTCCTATTGTTATTGGTGCTTCAGAAGCACAATCTATTGCTGTTGCTATTGAAAAAGAAATTAACCCTCCGCGTCCCTTAACTCACGATTTGTTTAAAAATTTTGCTGATAGGTTTGGCATTGTTATTAAGCAAGTAATTATTCATAAACTCGTAGATGGTGTTTTTTATTCTAGCATAATATGCGAAAGAGATAAAATTGAAGAAATTATAGATGCAAGAACTTCCGATGCAATTGCATTAGCCTTACGATTTGAAGCTCCAATATTTACCTATAGAAACATTTTAGAGAAAGCTGGAATTTATTTAAAAATAAATCCAAATACACCTCCAGAAGAAAAAGAGGAGACTACACACAATCCATTTGAAATAAAAAAGGAAACTGTAACAGAAACAAATGCTTATCACGAACATAGTATATCTCAACTACACGAATTGTTAGAAATATCTGTACAAGAAGAAGATTATGAAAAAGCAGCAAAAATTCGTGATGAAATTTCTAGAAGAGAGTCCTAATATTCCAAATACTTTTTGTCAAAATAGCTAAACTTATTTTTAAAAAAATTGAAACAGTATCACGACTTAGTAAAACAAGTGCTTCTAAATGGAGTACAAAAAGGAGATAGAACAGGAACAGGTACCAAAAGCATCTTTGGCTACCAAATGCGGTTCGATTTAAGTCAAGGTTTCCCAATGGTAACTACAAAAAAGTTGCATTTAAAATCCATTATCCATGAATTACTTTGGTTTTTAAAAGGAGACACAAATATTGCATATTTAAAAGAAAATGGCGTGAAAATTTGGGATGAATGGGCAGATGAAAACGGCGAATTAGGTCCAGTTTATGGCTATCAATGGAGAAATTGGAATGGAGAAGAAATAGACCAAATAACAGAACTTATCCAAACATTACAAACAAATCCAAACAGTCGCAGAATGTTAATTTCTGCTTGGAATCCTTCGGTATTACCTGATGTTACAAAATCTTTTGCAGAGAATGTTGCCAATAAAAAGGTGGCATTGCCTCCATGTCATGCATTTTTTCAATTTTATGTTGCAGATAATAAACTTTCTTGCCAGTTATACCAACGTAGTGCCGATGTTTTTCTAGGTGTGCCTTTTAACATTGCGTCTTATGCATTATTTACCATGATGATTGCCCAAGTTTGCAATTTGGAATTAGGCGAATTCATTCATACTTTTGGAGATGTACATGTGTACAACAACCATTTGGAACAACTAGAACTCCAACTATCTAGAGAGCCGAAACCATTGCCAAAAATGATTTTAAATCCAGAAATAATAAATATTTTAGATTTCAAATTTGAAGATTTTACCCTTCAAGATTATGATGCACACCCACACATAAAAGGAGCAGTTGCTGTATAATATTTTTAGCAATTATCACTTGCAACAACAATAGCCGTAAAATCTTCAGCATTTAGTGCTGCCCCACCTATTAAGCCTCCATCAATATCTGGTTGCGAAAAAATTTCAAGAGCATTATTCGGCTTTACACTTCCACCATAAAGTATCGAAACTTGGTTTGCAATTTCACTTCCAAAAACTTTTTGAACTAAATTTCGTATAAATTGATGCATTTCTTGTGCTTGTTCTGGACTTGCTGTTTCGCCTGTCCCGATTGCCCAAACTGGCTCGTATGCCAAAATTATCTTAGACCAAGAGTCTTTATCTAAATGAAATAATCCGTCACGTAGTTGATTTTCTACCACATTAAAATGCTGATTGCTTTGACGATCTTTTAATTCTTCTCCAAAACAAAAAATAACTCGCATTTCATAACGCAATGCTGTATCTACTTTATAGGCAATGATTGCATTTGTTTCGTGAAAAATAGATCTTCGTTCGGAATGTCCTAAAATAACGGTGCTTACTCCTACACTTTTTAACATGCTTGCAGAAATTTCTCCTGTATATGCACCGCTTTCTTCCTGATTCATGTTTTGTGCCGCCACTTGAATGTTTGTAAATTCGGTATGATCTACAGCCGAGGCTAAATTTACAAAAGTTGGTGCAATAATAATTTCAACAGAAGTTTCTGTCGGCAATTTGTCTATTAGTTCATTAATTAAGTCTTCTGTTTCTTCAGAATTTTTGTTCATTTTCCAATTTCCAGCAACAATTTTAGTTCTCATTGGTTAGTTTTTTAAGTAATTCATTTACAGCTACATAATCCGTTTCGATGGCGTTATATAAAACAATTTTTCCGTTTTTATCTATAATTATATATCTTGGAATCCAGTTTACATCTATTTCTTTTGCAAAAGATCCTTTCATGCCATCTGGTATTAGATAATTTTTTCCAACTAATTCATGCTTTTCTACTCCTGCCTTCCAATCTTCTTCATTTTTATCACAAGATAGAAATACAAAATTTGCTACCGGATAATTTTTTTGTAATTGTTTAATATTTGGCATGTTTTTCACACAATCGCCACACCAAGAAGCCCAAACTTCCAAAACGATTGGTTTGCCTTGGTTGTTTTTTAAAATTTCTTGAAATGTAATTTTACTGTTATTTTCAGTAATCAAAGTACTAGAGAGTGCTTGTGGTGTAAAAAATTGCTTTTGAGCCTTTGTACACGAGATAGAAAACAACAATACCGAAAACAAACAAAGTAACTTTTTCATAATTTAATTATTTAGATGGGGAAAAGGGTTTTTCGATTATAACTTCATAATCTGTTGGGTTAAATTGGTTGGTGGTTATTCCCTCGTAATATTTTATAGTATTTCCATTCCACAGATAGCGAACTCCAGGGGTTTGATTTCCCGAACCAAGGAAGGTCCAAAATGGGATAACTTCAATAATTTTATAAGGATATGTTGCACCTGCTTCTTTAAAAAAATCTGGTATCAAATCTATTTCTTCATTCATAAATAATACAAATACAGCAGGGGAATTAGGATTTTTTTGTTTTAATTCTGTAAGCTGTTTTGCAGCAACTCTACAATGATCGCAGCCTGGCACAAAAAAGCATAATGTCTTTTTACCAGAATCTATTTTGGAGAAAAATTTAGCATATCCAGATTTTACTTTTGCTGGCTGGGTTTTGTCTTCTACCATTATATCTGGCGTGTTTTTGGGTAGTTTAGATTTTTTTTCTACAGTATCTAACTTTATTTCAGAGGAAATATTTTCTGTTTCTTGCACAGAAGGTTTGCTAATTGTATCCATTTCGATTGTAGAGGTTTCAGGAACTACAACAAAATCTGTGGTGATTTTTTTGATTGGAGCTATAAAAAATAATATTCCGATAGATAGTAATGAAATTCCAATAATTGGAAGCCATTTATCGTTATTTCTTTTAGTCGTGATAGTATATAAAATTACTAACAAAACCATTGCAATACTATTTTTAATGATAGATTCTATGGGAGTCATTGGAATTAAATCACCAAAACAACCACAATTTCCAGTAGTTCCACCTGTTTGAAAACTCACATAAGAAAGGTGTATCGTAAATACCAAAAGGACAAAAATAGTTGCAGGAATAACAACTCTTTTAATCTGAAAATTTAATAATAGTAAAATTCCTAAAGCAAATTCAAATCCTATCAAAGCTCTTGATAAGAAAGGAGCTATTGCTTCTGGGATTCCTAAAGGATATAGTTGTTGCACTTCGAAAGTGGAAATTGCAAAATATGGCGATGGATACAACTTACCAAGTGCGGAAATGACAAATAATCCAGACACGATAATTCTTAGCATCCAAGAAAGTATATTTGTATAATTATTCATGATATTTAATTAAAATTAAGGCAAAAATGGCATAATTAATCATGTCTTGGTAGTTGGCATCTATTCCTTCAGAAACGATTGTTTTTCCTTTATTATCTTCAATTTGTTTTACACGCAATATTTTTTGCAAAATCAGATCCGTAAGAGAACTTACTCTCATTTCTCTCCAAGCCTCTCCATAGTCATGGTTTTTATTTTCCATTAACTCTTTGGTTATCAATACATTTTTATCATACAATTGCAAGGCAGCTGTAAGATTCAAGTCCGGTTGCGTGGCAATTCCTTTTTCAATCTGAATTAATGCTATTATCGCATAGTTGATAATTCCAATAAATTCTGTCGTCTCATTTTCAGCAATTTTTTGCACTGCATTTTCTTGCAAACCTCGAATTCGTTGTGCTTTGATAAAAATTTGATCTGTAAGTGAAGACAGCCGCATAATACGCCAAGCACTTCCATAATCGGACATTTTCTTTTCGAATAAATCTCTACAAATTAGAATGATTGCGTCATATTCTTGCAAGGTGTTACTCATTTTTGATTTTCTTTGTTCTATTTTTTTCAAAAATAAGATTTTTTAAGCAATATAAATAGTAATTTTGAATCAAATTATTCATAAAATATAGCATGACCATTAATTGCCTCGGACAACTTATAGATTTATCAACACCAAAAGTAATGGGAATTTTAAACATTACACCAGATTCTTTTTACGATGGCGGAAAATATAAAGATTCTTCATCTATTTTAAATCAAGTGGAGAAAATACTACAGGACGGAGCAACATTTATTGATATTGGTGGGCAGTCTACCAAACCGGACGCAAATACTATTAATGCAGAGGAAGAATTAAACAGAGTACTTCCAGTGGTGCAGTTAATTGTAAAAAAATTCCCAAAAGCTATATTGTCTATAGACACATTTAATAGTGAAGTAGCAATTGCTTGTATAAACGAAGGTGCTGCAATGATAAATGACATTTCGGCTGGGAATTTAGATTCTCAGATGTTAGAAACAATTGCCAAATTACAAGTTCCTTATAGCATGATGCATTTAAGAGAAACACCAAAAACCATGCAAAGTTTTACAGATTATGAAGATGTTGTGCAAGAAATTTTATTTTATTTTTCTGAAAAAATTGCAAAGGCGAGGTCTTTAGGAATCAACGATTTAATTGTAGATCCTGGTTTTGGATTTGCTAAAACAACAAAGCAAAATTTTGAGGTATTGCAAAAATTAGAATTATTTCATTTTTTAGAATTACCTATATTAGTTGGAATTTCCAGAAAATCGATGGTATATAAAACCCTAAATACTAATACCGAAAATGCCTTGAATGGCACAACAGTCTTGAATACAATTGCTTTGACTAAAAAAGCAAATATCCTTCGAGTACATGATGTGAAAGAAGCAATGGAGTGCATTAAATTATGGGAAGAAATTGAAAAATAATTCGCTCCACGGCTCTTGGCTCTTTCCTTTTTATTTTTTCTTGTAATTTCCAGAAGCTGTAATTTGGGCAATTTGTGCTATAACTTCTGTTGCTTTTTGCATACTTTCGACTGGAACGTATTCATATTTTCCATGAAAATTATGTCCTCCAGCAAAAATATTAGGACAAGGTAGTCCTTTATACGAAAGTTGGCATCCGTCGGTACCTCCTCTTATTGCTTTTATACGCGGTGTAATTCCTAAGTTTTTCATAGCTTTTTCAGCAATATCTATAATATAAAATACTGGGAGTACTTTTTCTTTCATATTGTAATATTGGTCGTTTATGGTAGCTACTACAATATCTTCGCCAAATTGTTTGGCATATTTTTTATTCATTTTTTGAACAATAGTTGCAATCTTTTTTTTGCGCTTTTTAAATTTTAAGGCGTCGTGATCTCTAATTATTAATTCCAAATTAGTTTCTTCAATACTTCCTGCGAGCTTTGTTACATGGAAAAAACCTTTGTATCCTTTGGTTTCTTGCGGAATTTCATTTTCTGGCAAAGCATTCATAAACTCATTTGCTAGCAGCATAGAGTTTATCATTTTGCCTTTAGCATAGCCTGGGTGTACGCTTTTGCCTTTAAAAATTATTTTGACACCTGCCGCATTAAAATTTTCATATTCTAATTCTCCAATTTGACTGCCGTCCATGGTGTATGCCCAATCGCAATCAAATTTTTTGACATCAAAATGATGAGCACCACGCCCTATTTCTTCATCTGGAGTAAAACCAACACGTATTTTTCCGTGTGGGATTTCTGGATTTTGAATTAAATATTCCATTGCCGAAACTATTTCCGTAATTCCAGCTTTATCATCTGCTCCCAGCAAGGTTGTTCCATCTGTAGTGATGATGGTTTGCCCTTTGTATTGAAGTAAATCTTTAAAATATTTAGGAGAAAGAATTATATTTTTTTCTTTATTTAAAATAATATCAGTTCCGTCATAATTTTTAATTATTTGCGGATTTACTCCTTTTCCTGTAAAGTCTGGTGTGGTATCAAAATGTGCAATAAATCCTATTGTAGGCACTTTGTGGGATACATTGCTGGGCAGTGTTGCCATGATGTAAGATTTTTCATCTATCGTAACGTCTTGCATGCCAATATCTTTAAGTTCCTGAACTAGTTTATTAGCCAAATCCCATTGTTTGCAGGTACTTGGAGTAGTTTCTGAGTTTGGATCCGATTCGGTATCTATAGTTACATAACTTATAAATCTATCGATAATGTGTTGCATTTTACTTGTGTTTTTATTATAAATTAAAGGTGCTGTTTTTATATTTAAAGAAGAATTTACGGATAAATTATCCCTAATTTTATTCTAATAGTTATTTTTCAAAAATTACTCACGTAACAGCTTGTTATTTACTCTATTGCTTGCTATTAATGTTGCTATTAATCCTAAAATATTTATAGTTAGCATTACAATTAATACATTTTCAAAATTAAAAACTACTGGATATGCTAGTGTTTCGGTAATCATGATAATCTTGTGGTATTGCTGTATTACAACCAATACAATCCCTATTAACAGTCCTATTAAGCCTCCAATAAAGGTTAAAATTGCTCCATGAAATAAAAATATATTTTTTAAGTCAGAAACTGGTGTCCCTAAGCAATAGAGGGTTCTTAAATTTGGCTGTTTGTCAATAATCATCATGATAATTGCACCAGCTAAAGTAAATAGAATTAGAATAATAACTAAAGTACATATTAAATATAGTATGGTGTTTTCTGTGTTTAACATTTTGTACAAACTATCGTTTAGTTGCTTTCTATTTTTAATAATTACTTGGTTGTTAAAAATAGAATTTAGTTGCTTTGCCACCTCGTTACTGTTTTCTATATTTTTTAATTTTATTTCTATTGCAGTAATTTGGTCTGGAGCATATTCTAGGAGTTGCTGTGCTATAGTTAAGTCTGCAAAGACATATTTTGCATCGAGTTCATCGTTAATAGAATATATTCCTACGGGGATTAAAGTTGTTTTGTTAAACGCATTTTCCGGATTAGTAATAGACCCTTTTCCCGGTTTTGGCACAAATACTTCCAGAGGATTTTCCATGTCAAATAATCCTAACGATAGTTTCTGACTGATTACATTTCCTATTACCACTTGTGGCGTTTCGGGCGAAAGCCACTGCCCTTGATACATTACTTTTCCTACTTTATTTACTAAACCATACTGATTATCTACCGCTTTTAAATACGAAACTTGTTCTTTGTTTTTATACACAAACAGCACGCGTTCTTCTATAATTTTACTGTAAAAAGCAATATTTTGGTTGTTTTTTAAACCCTTTTTTTCTTGTTTTGAAAGCACAAAACTTTTGCCATATTTGGGAAATATTTTTAAATCTGGGTCAAAATTATTACTAAAAGAAAGGCTAAATGTTTTTAATCCACTAAAAATAGACATGAAAACGAAAAGCACTAATGCTCCTACAACAATCCCTACAAAGGCAATTTTTGATATGATATTAATAGCATTATTGTTGCTTTTGCTAAAAATATATCGCTTTGCTATATAAAATGAAAAGTTCAAATTAAATTTTCTTTCTTTGTTCTAAAAGGTCTCTATTTTCTATCGGGTTTTCTTTGCCTGCAAGTGCATTATCTATTTTTTCTATATAATCTAAACTATCGTCTATATAAAAAGACAAATTAGGAACTTTTCGTAACTGCAGTTTGACTCTTTGAGATAAATCATGTTTTATAAGTATCCTATTAGATTTAACTGCTTCTAATATTTCTGGTGCTTTTTCTTGCGGAAAAATACTTAAATATACTTTTGCCAATCCTAAATCTGTGGTAACAATTACTTTAGAAACAGAAATCACTAGATTTGAAATTCCATTTTTACGAATTTCTCCTTGTAAGATATCTACTAAATCTTTTTGTATAACTCCTCCAATTTTTTTTTGTCTATTTGTTTCCATTTTGCAAAAATACGATATTATTTTGTAACTTTTTAAAGCACTACAAGCTAACCAGAAATTATTATTTTAGACTTAGGTTTCTCTTTGGCTTTTTTGCTATTTTTTTGCATAGAATCTCTTATCTTTTTTGTTTTTAAGGTAATTTCTTTTAAAATTATTGCATCGATATTAGATTTTTGCTTTTGAATTTTTTCGACTACTTTTTCAAACATTTTTGCATATTCTTCTGTGTTAGAAGCAAAATAGAGATTGTTTTGTACTAGTTGCAAACTATCAATTTTATATTTTTGGTAAATATAGGTTTTGCTATTAATATTGTTTTTGGTTAAAACTTCTGGGCTATACGATTTTAAGGCTTGCAATATGGCTAAATCATACAATATATTTTCCATTACCTCTTTTTTTATTGGTTTTTTAGGTATTGGAATATTATTTTTACTCGTACAAGCTACAATAAATAGTGTGAAAACGAAAACTATAATTCTATATATCATAAAAGTTTATCTATTAAATTCTAATGGTTTCCCAAATGGCTTCTCGGTTATTTTATTTTGACTAAATACTAATTTTCCATTAACAAATGTACGAATTACTTTTGCTTGAAAAGTTTCATCTTGAAAAGGAGACCAACCACATTGGTACAAAATATTGCTTGTAGTAACTTTCCATGGCTGATTTGGGTTTACGATAACCAAATCTGCATAATATCCTTCTTTTACAAATCCTCTTTTTGCTATTTTAAAAATTTTAGCAGGATTATGGCACATTTTTTCTACTATTTTTTCAATACTAATTTTCTTTTGATGGTATTTTTCAAACATAGCCACAAGTGCGTGTTGCACTAATGGACCACCTGATGGTGCTGCAGAATAGAATTGATTTTTCTCCGACAAAGTATGTGGTGCATGGTCTGTGGCAATTACATCTATTCGGTCGTCTAATAATGCTTCCCACAATGCATCTTGGTCTTTTTGGGTTTTGATTGCTGGATTCCACTTAATCAAAGTTCCTCTTGTAGCATAATCTGCATCGGTAAACCACAAATGATGAATGCAAACTTCGGCAGTTATTTGCTTTTCTTCAATAGGAAGTAAATTAGTAAACAAAGATGTTTCAATACTAGTAGATAAATGAAATACATGTAGCCTTGCTCCTGTTTTTTGTGCTAATGTAACTGCTTGGGACGAGGAAATATAACATGCCTGCTCACTTCTAATTAAAGGGTGGCATTCTATTGGAATATTCTCCCCATATTTTAATTGATAGGTTTCTAGATTTCTTTTAATAGTGGTTTCATCTTCACAATGCACTGCTATTAACATTTTGGTACTAGAGAATATTTTTTCTAACACCTCTTGATTATCCACCAGCATATTTCCTGTAGAAGACCCTAAAAAGATTTTAATTCCTGCTACTTTTTGGGGATTTGTTTTTAAAATTTCGTCTAAATTATTATTGGTAGCTCCCATCATAAAGGAGTAATTTGCATAAGAGGAGTTTGCTGCTATTTCAAATTTTTGAAGTAATATTTCTTGTGTTACTGCATTTGGGATTGTGTTGGGCTGGTCTATATAAGAAGTAATTCCTCCAGCAATTGCCGCCCTAGATTCGCTTTCAATAGTTCCTTTATGGGTTAGTCCAGGTTCTCTAAAATGCACTTGATCGTCTATAACTCCTGGTAGTAAATAATTTCCTTCTGCATCTATTATTGTACAGTTTGTAGGCGCTTGAATATTGGGACTTATCTGTAGAATAAATTCTCCTTTAATAAGAACATCTCCGCTTGTAATTGTTCCGTCGGATACAATTTTTGCATTTTTAATTAAAAGAGTACTTGTTTCCAAAATAGATTTATTTAAATTTCTTCCTAAAAAACGGCATTACAATTTGCCCAATATTTTTCTAATTCGAAGCATTATTACTCCAAAAACAGCTTCTTTAATAATAGCATTACTCATTTTAGATTCTCCTTTGGTTCTATCGGTAAAAATAATAGGAACTTCAATGATTTTTAAATTGTTCACAAAGGTACGATACTTCATTTCTATTTGGAAGGCATATCCTGTAAATTTTATTTTGTCTAATTGTATGGTTTTTAAGGTTTCTTGCCTGTAGCAAATAAATCCAGCTGTAGCATCATGAATTTGCATTCTAGTAATAAAACGGACATAAACAGATGCAAAATAAGACATTAAAACACGATTTAAAGGCCAGTTTACTACATTAACCCCCGTTACATATCGAGAGCCAATTGCCATAGCAGCTCCTTGTAGATGGCAGGCTTCATAAAGCTTTACTAAATCTGCTGGGTTGTGGGAGAAATCGGCATCCATTTCAAAAATATAGTTATAATCTTGCTGTAATGCCCACTTAAAACCATGGACATAAGCAGTTCCTAAACCTGATTTTTCTTTTCTAGTTTCTAAAAATAATTGCTCTGGAAACTCTTCCATTAATTTTAAAACCATATTAGATGTTCCGTCTGGCGAATTATCATCTACCACTAGAACATGAAATAGTATGGGCAAATTAAAAACTGCCCGAACTATAATTTCGATATTTTCTATTTCGTTATACGTTGGGATAATTACAATTCCGTCTTTCATTATATAAATTTGTGCTACAAAAATAGTCTTTTTACTAAATTAGTTTCTTAAATTATTTATAATTAAATTTAGGTTTAAAATTTTTGTAAATTTGCCAAATGAATAAAATGGAATTAGCCCCTAGAATTTATGAAAACAAGGACTGGATAACCGTTCTTTTTATAGTAACCATTGGTTTGGTAGTTATCACAAAAGCAGTTTTTGAAAACAAATTTCAGGATTATCTTAATTTAATTATTAATAACAAATACCTTCGGATTTACAAAGACAGTAGCAACTTAATGACTTGGTTTACCGTTTTACTATTTGTTGTACAATTGCTTTCGATTTCTTTTTTCATCCAAATTGTATTGAGCTTTTACCATTATACAGAAATTACAAACTGGGTAAGTTATATTCAAATTAGCACATTTTTAACCTTTTTTGTACTAGCAAAATTTTTGATCGAAAAAATTATAGGAACTGCATTCAATATAGAAAGTTTAACAGAACAGTTCAATTTATTTAAAGTTAGCTACAGAAACTACATAGGACTTCTTTTACTACCAATAAATTTAGTGTTATATTATACCCATATTACAAATAATTATATTATTACAGGCATTATTACCATACTTTTAATAATAAATATAGCTACATATCTTATTTCGTTAAGAAATTATCAAAAATTTGTAATTGATAAATTGTTTTATTTTATTTTGTATCTTTGCACTCTTGAAATTGCACCTTATTACTTTATGTATTATATTATTACAAAAAATAGAGCCTTGTAAACTCCTTTATTATGAAAGTGAAAACAATTTTAGTATCCCAGCCAGAACCAAAGGTTGAAAACTCACCCTATTTTGAACTTCAAAACAAACACAAAGTAAAAGTTGATTTTCGAGCATTTATACACGTTGAAGGAATTCCAGCAAAAGATATTCGGACTCAAAAAATAGATTTAAATAAATACAATGCTATAATTTTAACAAGCAAAAATGCGGTAGATCACTTTTTTAGAGTTGCGGAAGAAATGAGATACAAAATTCCAGAAGATTTACGCTATTTTTGTCAATCGGAAGCGGTTGCTTTTTATCTCCAAAAATATGTTGTTTATAGAAAAAGAAAAATTTATGTAGGCAAAAAAGATTTTGTAGAAATGACTACTCTTTTTAAAAAATACAAAGACGAAAAATTCTTACTTCCATCATCAGACCAATTAAATGCAGATGTTACACAAACACTAGACGAATTAAAACTGGACTGGACAGTTGGAACTTTTTACAAAACAGTAATGAGTGACTTAACCGATTTAAAAGATGTTTCTTATGATGTTCTTGCATTTTTTAGCCCCACAGGAATAAAATCATTGTTTAAGAATTTCCCCGATTTTGAACAAAAAAATACTAGAATTGCAGTTTTTGGAAGCACAACTCAAAAGGAAGCATTAGAGCATGGATTACGAATTGACATACTCGCACCAACACCAGAATCTCCATCTATGACCATGGCATTAGAAAAATACGTTTGCAAGTCCAATAAAACAAAATAGAACACAATATTTTAAACAAAAAAGATGGAACAAGATGGCAGTTTAAACGTTTCTTTTCAAAATAAAGTAGCAACTGTAACCTTTTGGCATCCTGCAAGCAACTCGTTTCCTAGTAAATTACTACATAATTTAACCCAACAAATTATTACCCTAGACAATCAAGAAAACATAACTGTAATTGTGTTAAAAAGTTTGGGTGAAAATACTTTTTGTGCTGGAGCATCTTTCTCCGAATTACTTTCTATTCAAAACATAGCACAAGGAACTCAATTTTTTAGTGGTTTTGCAAATTTGATAAATGCTATTAAAAACTGCAAAAAAATTGTAATTGCAAGAGTGCAAGGAAAAGTAGTTGGTGGAGGAGTTGGGTTGGTTGCCGCCTGCGATTATAGTTTTGCAACCACTACAGCAAATATAAAATTATCCGAAATTGCTATTGGTATAGGTCCTTTTGTAATTGAACCCGTGGTAAGCAGAAAAGTTGGCTTGGTTCCATTTTCGCAACTTGCCTTAAACCCAGAAAAATGGTTTTTGGCAACTTGGGCATTCGAGAAAAATTTATACTCCGAAATATTTTCAACAATACAAGATTTAGACACAAATCTAGATATATTCACTTCAAAAATTGCAGCATACAATCCAGAAGCATTACAAAAAATAAAATCTGTATTTTGGCAAGACACCAAACATTGGGATAATTTATTACTAGAACGTGCTGCCATTTCTGGAGAATTAGTTTTGTCTAATTTTACCAAAAAAGCATTGGATAAATTTCAAAAATAAGTCTTATTTTTGTAAAGCATTCTCTAAATAATTTTTTAAAACCATGAAATATTCTCCTATAAAAAATAGTTTGTTTATAAAAAACAGAGCGAAATTTACTGCGCAAATGATTGCCAACAGTGTAGCTGTTTTTAACTCTAACGATATTTATCCAATTTCCGCCGACAGTACCCTCCCATTTGCACAACACAGAGATATTTTCTATCTAAGTGGAATAGACCAAGAAGAAAGCATATTAGTCCTTTTTCCTGATGCTCCATATCCACATTTAAAAGAAATTCTGTTCCTGAAAGAAACCAACGAACATATAGCAATTTGGGAAGGCGAAAAGCTTACTAAACAAACTGCCTTTGAAGTATCTGGTATTAAATCAGTATTTTGGCTTCAAGATTTTCAAAAAACATTTAAAGAAATTATGGCTTATGCCAATACTATTTACTTAAATACAAACGAACATTATCGGGCAAATATAGAAACAGAAACTCGTGAAGCTCGTTTTATAAAATGGTGTAAAGAAAACTATCCAGCTCATAGTGTAGCGAAATCAAACCCTATTTTACAAAAATTACGTTCTATCAAAGAACCTGAAGAAATAGAACTTATACAAACCGCTTGCAACATAACCGAAAAAGGTTTTAGACGACTGTTGCCATTTGTAAAACCAACCATTGCCGAATACGAAATTGAAGCAGAATTAATTCACGAGTTTATACGGAACCGTTCCAAAGGGTTTGCCTACACACCAATTATTGCATCAGGTAATAATGCAAATGTGCTACATTATATAGAAAACAATCAAAAATGCAAGGCTGGCGATTTAATCCTGTTAGATGTAGCTGCAGAATATGCTAATTATTCCAGCGATATGACAAGAATGATTCCAGTTTCTGGACGCTTTTCTGATCGACAAAAACAAGTTTACAATGCCGTTTTAAGAGTAAAAAACGAAGCAACAAAAATGTTAGTTCCTGGTAATTTATGGAAAGAATACCACTTAGAAGTTGGTAAAATGATGACTGCAGAGCTTTTAAACTTAAGACTAATTGACAAAGCCGATGTACAAAATGAAAATCCAGACTGGCCAGCTTACAAAAAATATTTTATGCATGGAACCTCTCACCACATGGGATTAGACACACACGATTACGGTTTGTTACACAAACCGATGAAAGCAAATATGGTATTTACAGTAGAGCCAGGCATCTATATTCCAGCAGAAGGTTTTGGTATTCGATTGGAAGATAATGTAGTAATTCAAGAAAGTGGAGAGCCAATCAATTTGATGAAAAACATTCCAATTGAAATAGAAGAAATAGAAAATTTAATGCAATAATAAGCAGTACAAACGATATAATGTCGTATTTTGAGTTATACGGAAATTACATAAAATATTGATTTTTAATTATTAAAATCATTTTAACTCTTTTTATTTTCGACTTACTTACAACTAGCTAAATATTGCAAATTATTCTTTGTTACTAAAAACCCATAAATTATTTATACCTTTTGAAACAATTTGAGTACAAAAATGGCACTATTCATTTTTCTGATACTGGATCGGGGAATACAATTGTCTTATTGCATGGCTATTTAGAAAATCATTCCATGTGGGATTTTCACACTCCAGAAATGACAAAAAACAATCGTGTTATTGCAATAGATTTACTTGGTCACGGCAAATCTAGTTGCATAGGATACATACACACCATGGAAGATCAGGCCGAAATGATAGTTACTGTTTTAGAGTATTTAAAAATAAATAAAGCAACTTTAATAGGGCATTCTATGGGTGGCTATGTTGCTTTGGCTTTTGCCGAATTCTTCCCTCAAAAAGTAACAAAACTAGTTTTAATTAACTCCACTTCGCTAGATGACAGCAACGAACGAAAACAAAATAGAGATAGAGCCATTCAAATGGCAAAAAAAGATTATACCAGCTTTGTAAGCCTGTCCATAAGTAATTTATTTAGCGAAGAAAACAGAAATATTCTGATTACAGAAATAGAAAAAGTAAAACTAATTGCTTTAAAAACGCCTTTGCAAGGAATTATTGCTGCACAAGAGGGAATGAAAATTAGAAAAAACCGATTGGAAATTTTTCGAAAAATAAACATACCCAAACTATTAATTCTGAGCGAAAAAGATCCTATTTTAAATTATTCCGAAAACAGAAAACAGGTAGAAGAAAGTTCTATTCAGCTAGCAACACTTCCTGACGGACACATGAGTTTTATAGAAAACAGGAAAGAATTAATTGCAATTTTAGATGCTTTCTTATAAAAAATTAAATGACTATCCGTTACTAATACCAACTGTTTTTTTAAACACGAATTACACAAATTAACACGAATTTTTTAACGTCATAGATAGAATTTGTGTTAATTTGTGTAATTCGTGTTTAAATATTTCGTTCTATTAAAGTTTAGTCCGCTTAGCGGACAGTCATAAAAAATTATCCGTGGTAAACTCTAGAAAAAATAATTTTGTCGTTTTTAATTTCAAGAACTTCTGCAACCATCATGTCCTCTGTGTGTGCTACTCTCCTAATATATTCCATAAAAATTCGATCTCCATTAGCCGTTAGTGTTTTTACTTCATAATTCAAAGTTGGCAAACGCTCAAATGCCTCTTTCCACCACATTTCTAAGTTATTTTTACCTACAATTAGTCCGTTAGTTTCTGGTTTTGCAATTTTTAATTTAGGACTATAATGCCGTGCCTCGTCATCGTATAAGAATAATAATTTATCTAAATCATGATTATTAAAAGCTTCAAACCATTTGTATGCAATACTCTGATTTTTAATATCACCCATGTAAATTACATGTTTTTTAAGTTTATAATTTCTTGTTCTGTTAAAAAACGCCAATTTCCACGAGGTAAATTCTTTTTGGTTAGTCCAGCAAAAGAAACTCTATCCATTCTTAAAACATCGTAACCAAAATTTTCAAAAATGGCTCTAACTACTTTTACATTCGCAGTCTTCAACTTTAATCCTACTTCACTTTTTGGCTGGTTTTCTACATAACTTATTTCTTCAATATACAATTTATGCCCATCGATAAAAACTCCTTTGCTAATATTTTCTAGATCTTCGTATTTTAAATTTTTGTCTAATGCTACTTGGTAAATTTTGGAGGACTTCTGGTTAGGCAAACTAAATTTTCGAATCATATCGGTATCGTTAGTAAAAAGTAGTAAGCCAGTAGTATTTTTGTCCATTCGTCCTACCGAAGCAATTTTAGAATTAGTAGCACCACGAACAAGTTCTAGCACATTTCTGTTTTCTTGCCCTTCGTCAAGAGAGGTGGTAAAATTTTTAGGTTTATTTAATAATATATATTCTTTTTTTTCGGGTGTAAGTACAGAACCATCAAAGTTTACCACATCGCCAGGTTTTACCATATATCCCATTTCTACAACTGGGATTCCGTTTACTTTTACATTTCCAGATTGAATATATATATCTGCATCTCTTCGGGAACAAGCTCCAGAATTTGAAATATATTTATTTAACCTAATTTCATCTGCCACTTTTGGACGCTTAGGCGCTTGGTTTGGTTTTCTTTCTACTTTATTCACAGTATTTTCTGTGGTTGTAGGTTTTGCTTTTTTGGTTCCTTGGGCACGTTTTGCCATTGGAGGTTTTGGTTTATTAGAACTTGGTTTAGATGTGTTTGATCTAGAACTAGTTGCTTTTTTATTACCACCTGAATTATTCATTTTTTTGATATTTGTGCAAAGATAGTAATTCTTTATTTGGTATTTCGCCCATTTTAGTTTTACCTAAAAAAAAAGCGATATCTAAGATACCGCTTTTTTTATTGAATATAGACTTTTTGTTATTCTATAACTAATTTTCTTGAAGAAGTTTTTCCTGCTTCTGTAACTTTTACCACATATAAACCGGCAGCTAAGTTAGAAACATTAACTTGAGAGTTTATTACTTTGCTAGAAAGCACTACCTTTCCTAATACATTGTATATTTCTACTTCTTTCTCCTCAAAATTAGTAGAAGTAACATTTAAAAAAGTTTTTGCAGGATTAGGATATATTTGCAAACCAGCAATTGCATCAAATTCTGTACGACCTAAAACACTTGTAGTAACATAAGCCCAGTTATCAGCTACTCTAATTGCATCGAACTGTACATTTCCTGTATTACTTCCTTCTCTCAAAGCAAGACTAGCAATTTCTGTTGTCACAGAAGTACCAGTACCATTTGTAATTGTTGCAGCAGGCTCCATAGTATCTAAAGTTGGGTTTATGAATAAAGAAGCAAAATTAGTGCCTATCTCATATTTAACAACCACAAAAACCGTAGTATTTATTGGGAAATCTGTTGCAACATAAGAAGGGGCAACAGTACCACCGGAATTATTTAAAACTCCAATATTAAAAGTATTTGCAGCCGATCCAAGTCTAAAATATATACGAGCAGGTAAACCTGTCACACTTGTTCCTGTAGTTCCACCAAGAGAAATAGAATAATCTCCAATAGCAGTATTTACAGCTAAATCAGTTGTGTTTGGAAAATTTACAATTGCAGAATAATAAGCAGTAGTAGTAATAGCTGTCCCAACGCTTTTGTTAACATCTTCTGAATTTGCATCTGAAAAAGCTACTTTATTCCCCTCTGTACCAATAGTAGAGTAAACTAAACTTCCGCTCGCAATAGTCAACTCACCCG
>DZCQ01000005.1:0-23326 GCA_022730285.1 Flavobacterium psychrophilum | reverse complement strand
TCTGTACCAATAGTAGAGTAAACTAAACTTCCGCTCGCAATAGTCAACTCACCCGACATTGATCCACTGTGGTGTTCCCAACCATTTGTTATTAAAGTTCCTGTTCCCATAAAAGGCTCTGTAAATTGCGCAAAAGATGCCATGCTTGCTAACAAAAGCAAAAGAGTGTAATTTTTTTTCATTTTGTTTTTTTAATTAAAATTTGATTTAACTCAACAAAGATACAAGGTATTGTGTGTAATACAAAAAAAACAATGTAAAAAAATAGTTAAGTTTTAGAAATAAAAAGAGTTACTTTACTATAAGTTTTCTAGTAACACGCAAGTCTCCCTCTTTAATTTTTATAAGATATACACCTGGAGTTAGTGGTGTGATATTTAGTTCTTTAGTAGTAACCGTTGCTTGTAACACACGTTTCCCTAACACATCGTATATTTCTATTTCTTTTGGAGCATTATTTTTAGAAGAGATATAAATACGATTATTATCTACAGGATTGGGATATACACTCAAATTTTCAATAGGTTGATCCTGATTTTTAAGATAAAAAGAAGAGTCCTTACTTTCTTGTGCAAGCAATTGCAAAGAAAATAAAAGAGATATTAGTAATGATAGTGTGTAGTTTTTCTTCATTTTTATAAATAATAGACAAAGTTACAAAAATATTTCAAAAAGTATGCCGTTTTATTATTTTTTTTAAAAACGCAAAATAAATTAAAAAAAAATACAATTACATTAAACCTTTTTTAACTTTGATAGTCTTATATTTATAAACTTTAAAATTTATATATTATGAAAATGAAATTTTTAACATTCGGAATCGCATTATCTTTAGTGATGATGAGCTGTAGTAAAGAGAAAGACGGAACTACAATCACCGCAGAGGAAGCAACTGCAAATAACAAAATTGAAATTGCAAACAATGATGTTACAGACATTGTAGAAGAGCAAGAAAGTGCTACTTATGAGAATAGCACATCTGGTCGTGGATTAGAAGTAGCAGTATCTGTTTTTGCTCCCTGTGCAACTATTACTAGAAATCCTGCATTTGGAACTGCTGTTCCTGTGGGTACATTAGTTACTAAAACAATAGATTATGGCACAACTGGTTGTACATTATACAATGGAAATGTTGTGAAAGGAAAAATTATTATTACATTTGTTTACGATCCAAACGCTACCACACACACCATTACTTATACTTTTGAGAATTTTTATCATAATAATATAAGATTTAATGGCAATAAAAGTTTTACAAGAGTAATGTCTGTTGCTACCCCAAATAGCCCTAGTCATCCTATTGTTACTATGAATATGGATTTTGTAGCTACTTTTCCTGACGGAAATTCTTATACCAGAATTGGACAGAGAGTTAGAGAAATAACTTCTGGATACGACACTGTAGATACTTGGACAGACAATGTATATCAAATAACAGGAAGTTGGACTACTACTTTTCCAAGTACTACAATCCAAACTAGTACTATCACAACACCACTAATAGTGAAAGCGAGTTGTTATTTACAAAACAAACCTCTAATAGTACAAGGGATTATTACATTTACAAGAAATTCTAATTCTGCTACGCTAAATTATGGAGATGGAACTTGCGATAATTCTGCAATATTTATTATTAACGGAAACTCTTATACCATTGTGATAGGGAATTAAGTAAAATATAAAATATCTTTTTAAGTAAAAAAGCTTTGCAAAGTATCCTATTTGCAAAGCTTTTTTTGTATGAACTAAACCACTATGGACTGGACGTTCATAGATTTGGCTCGGCAGACTGAAAGTCTGCAAGCTCGCTAAACTTTAATTTTTTAACACGAATTTCACAAATTTGCACGAATTAAATTTGTGTGAATTTGTGAAATTCGTGTTAAATTTTTTAGAACCTTAAAGGTAAATGCGCTAAAAGTGCATAGTTTTAACTATTTTTGTGAGCAACAAAAAACTATAATTTAGGACCTGCGTTTACTAAATTTTTTCCTTCTTCATTGTCCGTATATTGCTGGAAGTTTTCAATAAATTTTTTAGCTAGTCCCATTGCTTTGTCCGTCCATTCTGATTCCTCATTATAAGAAAATCTTGGGTCAAGAATAGAAGTATTTACATTTGGCAATTCGGTAGGCACAACAAAATTAAAAATAGGGACTATTGTGGTGGCAACCTCTTCGATAGAATTATTTAAAATAGAATCGATAATTGCTCGGGTATCTTTAATAGAAATTCTTTTTCCCGTTCCATTCCAGCCAGTATTCACCATATAGGCAGTAGCCTTATGTTGCACCATTTTTTTTACTAATTCTTGTCCATATTTTGTAGGGTGCAAAGACAAAAATGCTTTTCCGAAGCAAGCCGAAAATGTAGGTTGTGGTTCTGTAACACCACGTTCTGTTCCAGCTAATTTTGCAGTAAACCCTGATAAGAAATAATACTTAGTTTGTTCTGGAGTAAGCTTAGAAACCGGAGGCATTACACCAAAGGCATCGGCAGTTAAAAAAATAACTTTTGTTGCATGTCCCGCTTTAGAAACAGGAGCAACAATATTTTGAATATGATTAATTGGATAAGAAACTCTAGTGTTTTGTGTAAGCGATACATCTGAAAAATCTATTACGCCATTTTCATTTACCGAAACATTTTCTAAAAGAGCATCTTTTTTAATTGCATTGTAAATATCTGGTTCGTTTGCTTGACTTAAATCGATAGTTTTGGCATAACAACCTCCTTCAAAATTAAAAACACCTTCCTCGTCCCAACCGTGTTCATCATCGCCTATCAATTCGCGTTTTGGATCGGTTGATAGTGTTGTTTTTCCTGTTCCTGAGAGTCCAAAAAACACAGCAACATCTCCGGCAACTCCTTTATTTGCAGAACAATGCATAGAGGCAATTCCTTCAAGAGGCAAATAATAATTCATGATAGAAAAAAGTCCTTTTTTCATCTCACCCCCATACCAAGTTCCTCCTATAAGCTGTATTTTTTCGGTTAGATTAAAAGCTACATACACATCGGAATTAAGATTATATTTTGCATAGTCTTTAAATGTGGTTTTAGAAGCGTTTATTACCACAAAATCAGGCTCTCCAAAGTTTTCTAATTCGGCATTTGTAGGTCTAATAAACATATTTTTTACAAAATGTGCTTGCCATGCAACTTCCACAATAAATCGAACTTTGAGTTTGGAGTTTTCGTTGGCACCACAAAAGGCATCGACTACAAAAAGCTTTTTGTTAGATAATTGAGTAACCGCATTTTCTTTTAAAGCATTCCAAGTATCTGTAGTAATTGCTTTGTTATCATTAACTGCTTTATCAGATGTCCACCAAACAGTATTTTCTGTAACTGCATCTTTTACTATGTACTTGTCTTTTGGAGAACGTCCTGTAAACTCTCCAGTCATAACATTTACAGCTCCTAAATTAGTAAGCTGTCCTTTCTCATACCCTTCTAGGTTAGGGTTTAATTCTTCATTATATAAAAATTCAAAAGAAGGATTGTAAATAATTTCTGTAACATTTTTAATTCCGTATTTTTCTAACGAAATCGATTGCGAAGACATGGTATTTTGTTCCATATTATGTAAGTGTGTTGTATATTCTAAAAGTGCAAAAGTATAAATATTATTTTAATATTATCCTTTTTTTAGGATAATGTAATAAAAAGACATTCCCCAAGCACTAATAAGCAATAACCCTCCTATTGGAGTTATGGGTCCTAAAAATTTAAAATTAATGCCTGATATAGCACTAGTTGCAAGAAGAAAAATAGACCCAGAAAACAAGAAAACTCCCAAAACTGTAAGATAAAATATAGTGCTTTTTTGGTTAGACAAAAGCGAGGAAGTATTGCTAATAAAAAGCAAGAAAATAGCATGGTACATTAAATATCTAACTCCAACTTCAAAAGAATTAAGCTGTTCTGTTTGCAACACTTTTTTCAAGGCATGGGCACCAAAAGCCCCAAGAACAATGGATATAAATCCGAATAGTAAAGCAATAAGTACAATTTTCTTTTCCATAAAATTAATTTAGTGTCAATCTATTTGTATTTTAGACTACAAAAATAGAACATTTTATTACATTTGTATTACAATTTAATAACAAAAAATGAGAAATGTATTGATAATAGGTGCGGGCAGATCTGCATCATCCTTAATAAAATATCTTTTAGACAAATCGGAAGCCGAACAATTACATTTAACAATTGGAGACATATCGGTAGAACTTGCCCTTAAAAAGATAAATAATCATAAAAATGCAACTGCTATTGCCTTAGACATTTTTGACGAAAGTCAGCGTAAACGAGAAATAAAAAAAGCAGACATTGTTATTTCTATGCTTCCTGCACATTTACATATAGAGGTAGCCAAAGACTGCATCTATCACAAAAAACACATGGTTACTGCCTCCTATATCAGCGATGCGATGCAAGAATTAGACCAAGCTGTCAAGGAAAACAATCTAATTTTCATGAACGAAATAGGTTTAGACCCAGGAATAGACCACATGAGTGCCATGAAAATAATTGATGAGATAAGAGAAAAAAACGGCAAAATATTACTCTTTGAATCCTTCTGTGGTGGTTTAGTTGCTCCCGAATCTGATAATAATTTATGGAATTACAAATTCACATGGGCACCCAGAAACGTAGTTTTGTCGGGACAAGGAGGTGCTGCAAAATTTATACAAGAAGGAACCTACAAATACATTCCTTACCAAAAGTTATTTAGACGAACAGAATTTTTAGAAGTGGAAGGCTACGGAAGATTTGAAGGCTATGCAAATAGAGATTCGTTAAAATACCGAAGTATTTATGGATTAGACAATATTTTGACTCTATATCGTGGAACTATTCGTAGAGTAGGATATTCTAAAGCTTGGAATATGTTTGTGCAACTTGGCATGACAGACGACACATATGTAATAGACAATTCCGAAAATATAAGTTACCGAGATTTTGTCAATTTATTTCTACCATACCACCCAACAGACTCGGTTGAAATAAAGCTGAGACTAAACTTAGGAATTGAACAAGACGATATTATGTGGGAAAAATTAGTGGAATTAGATATTTTTAATTCAAACAAAATTGTAGGAATTAAAAACGCTACTCCAGCACAAATACTAGAACGAATACTCACTGACAGTTGGACACTACAGCCAGAAGACAAAGATATGATTGTAATGTATCATAAATTTGGATACGAAATAAATGGAAAACAAAAACAAATAGACTCCAAAATGGTATGTATTGGCGATAACCAAACCTATACAGCAATGGCAAAAACCGTAGGACTCCCCGTAGCAATAGCAACCCTATTAATCCTAAATGGCAAAATAACAACGCCAGGCGTACAACTCCCCATTCGCAAAGAAGTATATCTCCCTATTTTAAAAGAACTAGAAGAGTATGGCATACATTTTAACGAAACAAATATGCCTTATATTGGATACAATCCCGACAAAATTTAATATTAATTTGGGCGTGACCCTTCGTAAAAACTACGGGTCAGGCTTTCTGTTCCCGCTTTTTCATATTTGGCTTTTTGCCAAATATGAAAAGAGCTCCACGACAATCCTTCACGCAAGGAAAATTGCAACAAATACACTTTTTAATTAAAAAAGAAGTCCCAAGGCAAGAATAAGTGAAACTAAAAAAGTACTGATAGCCAATTTTTTTAACTGAGGATTCAAAACCTTTGGGTTAGGACAATTATAAACCGATTTTAAATGAGCAAACACCGGAAAATAAGCAACTAAAAAAGCATATTGTTCCAGTTTAAACCCAACAGTATTATACGTAATTCCAAAAACAAGAAGCAAAATCAAGGCCGTACCAACCAGCCCAAAATGATACCACTTAGCTATTCTGCCTCCCATAATTACCACTAAAGTTTTTTTGTCAGACTCTCTATCCGAAGCCTCGTCTCGCATATTATTAAGGTTTAGAACTCCCACACTTAACAATCCAATAGCTGCTCCTGGCAATAATAATGGAAAATAAAACTGCTTAGAATATAAAAAACTAGAACCCAATGTGCTTATAAGTCCGAAGAAGACAAAAACAAAAATATCCCCAAATCCCTTATAACCATAAGCAGATTTTCCTACAGTATATTTTATTGCAGCCATAATTGCTGCAATGCCAAGTGCTAAAAAAAACAATGAAAAATAGACATAAGAAGTATCAAATGCAGTATAAATAAGTAAAACAGCCACAAGTAAGGTTAAAAATGCAGTAATAACAATGGCTTTTTTCATTTCCGATGCAGAAATAACACCACTTTGCAATGCTCTTTCTGGACCCACTCGATTAGAATTATCGGTACCTTTTATACCATCGCCATAATCATTTGCAAAATTAGAAAGAATTTGCAACCCCAAGGTTGTAAGTATTGCAAGTAAAAACAAATTCCAATTAAACAAACTTTTTTCCACAACATTGGCATAAGAATACAAAATTCCTACAATTATCCCAGAGACAGAGAGTGGCAAGGTATTGAGCCTTGCAGCCCGAATCCAATGTTTTGTTTTTATATTCATTTTAAAATATTTTTGTGTTAAAATAATTAAAGTATAACAAATTTATGGCAACCATTTTTTTTCGAAATTTGGTTTTCTTTTTTCTAAGAATGCGTCTCTACCTTCCTTAGCCTCTTCGGTCATGTAAGCAAGTCTGGTTGCTTCGCCAGCAAAAACTTGCTGTCCTACCATTCCATCATCAGTTAAATTCATTGCAAATTTTAGCATTTTGATAGAAGTTGGCGATTTTGCTAAAATTTCCTGGGCCCATTCATAGGCAGTGTCTTCCAGTTTATCATGTGGAACAACTGCATTAACCATTCCCATCTCAAAAGCCTCTTGTGCAGAGTAATTTCTTCCTAGAAAAAAAATTTCACGAGCCTTTTTTTGTCCAACCATTTTAGCTAAATATGCAGACCCATATCCACCATCAAAACTTGTTACATCAGCATCTGTTTGTTTAAAAATAGCATTTTCTAGACTAGCAAGTGTCAAATCGCACACTACGTGTAAACTATGTCCGCCTCCTACTGCCCAACCTGGTACTACACATATTACTGCTTTTGGCATAAATCGAATTAACCTTTGCACATCTAGTATGTTTAAACGATGGTAACCATCTTCTCCAACGTATCCTTGTTGTCCACGTGCTTTTTGATCTCCTCCACTACAAAATGACCAAATATCATCTTTAGAACTTGGTCCTTCGGCAGAAAGTAGTACCACACCAATAGAAGTATCTTCTTGTGCGTCATGAAATGCTTGTAGCAACTCGGCAGTGGTTTTTGGTCTAAAAGCGTTTCGAACATCTGGTCTGTTAAAGGCAATTCTGGCAACGCCGTTATATTTTTTATAAGTAATATCTTCAAACTCTTTAGCTATAATCCAAGGTATTGTGTTCATTTATATTTCTTTACTTAGGTAAATTCCGTCTTCTTTAATTTCTATTTTTTTCTCTTTATAGAGTGTTCCAATTGCTTTTTTAAATGTTTTTTTACTCATTTTTAAAACGGTTTTAATGTCTTCTGGGTGTGAATTGTCATTTAAGCGTAAAAATCCTCTGCTTGCTTTTAGCTCATCTAATATTATTTGTGCACTTGGTTCTACTTTTTCAAAACCTAATTTTTGTATAGAAACGTCAATTTTTCCGTCTGGGCGAATATGCTTTATATAGCCAACTATTCTATCGCCTGTTCTTAAATCGTCATCATAAACTTCATTTTTGTATAGTAATCCTTTATGTTTTTCGTTTATAATAACATTAATGCCAACTTCTGTAATATGGGAAACTATTAAATCTACTTCTTCCCCTTCTTCTACGCTTAGATTCTCATTGTTTAAAAATTGATTCGTTTTGCTGGAAGCAACTAATCGGTTAGATTTCGGATCTAAATACATATAAACCAAATATCTTTTTCCTTGTTCCATTGGTCTAGCTTGTTCTTTAAAAGGAACAAACAAATCTTTTTCCATTCCCCAATTAAGGAAAGCTCCTAGTTGATTGACATAATTTACTCGTAAAAGAGAAAATTCATTAAGTAGAATATATGGCTCTAAAGTTGTGGCTACGGGTCTTTCTTCGTGATCTAAATAAACGAAAACAACTAAATCGTCTCCAATTTTATAATTTTGTGGAAGATATTTATTTGGCAGAAGCACATCGGTTACTTGGTCTGTTAAATACAGTCCAACTTTTGTTATTCTAGCAATTTTAAGAGTATTATATTTTCCTATTTCAATCATAATTTTTTGTATATAATGGCAAAGATACAAAGTTTATAAAGTTGTACCAATAAAAAAGCGTTTGCTGTATTGCAAACGCTTCATTAAAGTAAATTTGTAGCTATTATTTATTATAAACACTTTCTTTTTTGAAGTGTACTGCTAGCAAATAATATACAACCGCTCTATATTTGTTTTTGTTAGATTTTCCGTATTTTTCTAAAACAGCATCTATTGCTTTGTCAAGGTCAGCACTATCTGTTAGTCCTAATTTTTTAATTAAAAAATTGTTTTTAACAGTATCTAATTCTGCCTGTTGTGTTCCTGCAACTGTTGCAGCATCTTTATTGTAGATAGATGGCCCACAACCAATAGTTACTTTTGTTAGCAAATCCATGTCTGGAGTTACACCACATTTTTCTTTTAAATCTGCAGCATACACTGCAATTAATTCTTCTCTTTTACTCATCTTTTTATAGTTTAATTGTTTAACAAACCCAAAGATACATTTTTTTTATACATCTTAAAAATAAAATAAAATATTTATATAGTCTGTTTATTAAAAATGTATTTTAGCAAAAAAATATTGGTCATGAAACATTCTATTTCGGTATTTATAATAACGTATAACGAAGAAAAGATTATAACAAAATGCCTTGAAAAATTAGATTGGTGTGATGAAATTGTGGTCGTAGATTCTGGCAGCACAGACAGCACAGTTACAATATGTGAAAATTTTGGTGCAAAGGTTGTATTTAATAAATTTGAAAATTTTGGAAAACAAAAGCAATTTGCTTTAAATCAAACCAAAAATAATTGGGTACTGTCCTTAGATGCAGACGAAGTGCTTTCTGCTAATTTAATTCAAGAAATAAAAGATGTTGTTTTTGAAAACCAAACAAAACATGGCTTTCTAGTACCACGAACCCATGTTTTCTTGCATAAGGTCTTTAAATTTGGAAGCGAAAACAAAAAGTCTATTTTGCGTTTGTTTAATAAAAATTATGGAAAATTTGTAGAAAATAAAGTGCATGAAGTGATAGAAGTGTCTGGAGAAATAGGTGTCTTAAAAAATGAAATGTTGCATTATACTGTTTTTACTGTTTCGACAGCAATTCAAAAACAGCTAAAATATTCTTTGTTAAGTGCCGAATTTTTATTCGAGAAAGGGAAAAAAACATCATTAGGAAAGGTGATTATAAAATTTCCATTCGATTTTATTCGATTTTATTTTATCCAACGCAATTTTTTAAATGGCTACCAAGGTTTTGTATGGAGTATGCTTTCGGCTTTTGGTAGTTTTGTGAAATATGCAACGCTGTATGATTTGCATCAAAACAACGATTTGTAACACTGCATGACTTGTTCTGCAATTAACACATCGTTAAATTTTTGAACAAATTGAAACCCTTTTTCTGCAATTTCAGTTTGCAAATTTTTATCGTTTAAAAGTGTTTTTAATTGATGCTCTAAATCTTTCTCGTTTTTTGGGTCAATGTAAATAGAATTTTCCCCTCCTGCTTCTGGAAAAACACCAGAATTGGTTGTAATAACAGGTGTTTTAGAAAATAATGCCTCAATTATTGGAATCCCAAAGCCCTCAAAAATAGATGGATATACAAAAACAGTTGCTAGTTGATATGTAATTGCTAGTTCTTTGCTAGACAATCCGCTTAAAAAAACTATTCTATCTTGAAGATTGTGTTTCTTTGCATATTCTTTTATCTTCTTCGAATATGCCGTTTGTTTTCCTATTAAAACTAATTTGGTATCTATATCCTTTATTGCTTTCACAATTAGTAAGGCGTTTTTTCGTTCCTCGATTGTTCCTACATTTAGTATGAATTGTTTTGGTAAATTATACTTCACAGAAACACCTTCCATTTCTTGGGTCGAGAAATTTTGCTTAAACACATCTTGGCAACCTTGGTATATTACTTGTATTTTAGTAGCAGGAATTTTAAGATATGTGATAATGTCGGCTTTGGTCTGCTCACTAATTGCGATAACCAAATTCGCGTTTTTTGCTGCTTTTTTAAATTTATAGTAATGTATTTTTCGATCCCAAAAAGAGTATAAATTTGGGTATCGCATAAAAATTAAATCATGTATGGTAACCACACTTTTTACATTATTTTTAGCTAATCCCAAAGGAATTTCGCCAGATAATCCATGAAAAATTTCTATTTTATCTGCAATTAAATCTGTAACTATTCCTTTTTGCCTCCATAGATTATAAAATTTTTGATAAAAAGGAAAAACGGGAAGCTTTTCTGAAACTACCAAAGAGTTTGTAGTAAAAAGTATTTCTTTGCTTTTTTTAGGATTATATAAAGAATAGGTGTTTTCTGGAAAATAGGCACTTAAAATTCGGACTAAATCTCGACTATAATTCCCCAGTCCTGTTTTGTTATGAAAAATTCTTTTTGCATCAAATCCTATATTCATTTTTTAGTACAATTAAAGTTTAAAAAAGAATTTAATTTGTCTTGAAACAAACTAGGAACAAAAAGGTTTATTAATTCTGTATAAGAAACAACTGTTGGAGAAACATAATCGTGAACATGAACAGAAACATTTGTTGTTTCATTCTCAAAAATATTCCAACTGTTTTTTACAACACCTGTTGCAAATATTGTAAAAGTAGGAATATTCAATGCTTTTGCCATATTTGTCGCACCTCCTTCATTGCCAATTAATGCATTGCAATGAGTTGTAATTGCTAAAAATTTTCGCAAATCGTTTTCATAGATATCTAAAAATATTTTTTTTTGTGTTTTGCTATCACAAATTTCGTAAACTTGTTTTGCTAATTCTTGTTGATGTGGAAAATAGTTGAATAATACTTGTATATCTCTATCCTTACAAATATTTTGTACCACTATTGCCATATTTTGCAACGGAAAGGTCTTAATGGGACTACTCCCAACAACACTGATCATCACTAATGGAATAGCTAAATTTATCTTTTTTTCGATTAAAGTTGCTTTTGCATTAAATATTTCTTGTTCTGTTAAAAATATTTTCGGCTTTATTAATTTAAAATCGATATTTAATGGCTTTAGCAAGCTCATTCTGTGCTCAATAGCAGTACTGGCACCATGTTGAGAAAGCTCATTTCTGTGTATTACATCAGAATAAAATAATTTAGAATATGGTTTGTCAAAAGTAATTGTTTTTTTAGCACCAGAAAACCAACCAATTATAACACTGTTTGGTTTTCCATAAGCATCTACTACAACATCGTATCGTTCTTTTCTTATAGAGAATAAAAACTTTATAAATCCAAACGTTTGCTTTCTTGCCTTTTCGCTAAGTACCACTATTTTATCTAAAAATGGATTATTTTGAATTACTGCAAGACTATTTTCATACACTAAATAATGCAATTCTGAATTTGGAAACTTTTCCTTCAATCCTTCTAAAAGTATAGTGCTAGTTAATACATCTCCAATTCTTTTTTTTTGAATTACAAGTATTTTCATTTAGTTATTTCTTGATTTGTGTACAAAGTAATCACACTAAACTGCTACATTATATTCTCTTAAAGCATCGTTTAAACTTGTTTTTAAATCTGTAGATGGTTTTCGGTTACCTATAATTAGAGCACAAGGCACTTGAAAATCTCCAGCAGGAAAACTTTTTGTATAACTTCCAGGAATTACAACCGAACGCTCTGGCACAAATCCTTTCATCTCTATCGGTTTTTCACCTGTAACATCTATAATTTTTGTAGAAGCTGTAAGCACTACATTAGCACCTAAAACTGCCTCTTTCCCAACATGCACACCTTCTACCACAATACATCGAGAGCCGATAAAAGCACCATCTTCAATAATAACAGGAGCGGCTTGCAGTGGCTCTAAAACCCCACCTATTCCGACACCTCCAGAAAGATGCACATTTTTTCCAATTTGAGCACAACTCCCAACAGTAGCCCAAGTATCAACCATAGTTCCCTCCTCTACATAAGCACCAATATTTACATAACTAGGCATTAAAATTACCCCTTTAGAAATATATGCACCATAACGAGCAACAGCTGGAGGCACTACACGAATTCCTTTTGCAGCATAACCTGTTTTAAGTAACATTTTGTCATGGTATTCAAAGATCCCAACCTCGTGGGTTTCCATTTTTTGGATAGGAAAATATAGCACAACTGCCTTCTTGACCCATTCATTAACTTGCCATCCTCCATTGGTAGGTTCGGCAACTCGTAATTCTCCAGAGTCTAAGAGGTTTATTACTTCTTTTATTGCACTAATTGTAGATTCTTCCTGCAATAAAGCACGGTTTTCCCAGGCTTTTTCTATTGTAGATTGTAGATTGGTCATTTTTTGTAATATTTTTTACAAATATAATTTAAATTTTGGAACAAAAGAGATGGATTTACAAACCAATTTTGTGACCCAGCCATTTAGACGTTATTTAACACAAAATATAACAAAATTACGCCACATATTCATCTTAGCCTATCGATGTAAAAATGTGGCTCACTTCTTTTTGAAAAAATTTTGAAAATATTTAGCAATAAGGTATCTTTGTACAATAAATAAGTATATTAAAAAACACTTCTAATTTAATTTTATACTAATTTAAAGTTAAAAACAACAACAAAAATGCCAAGAATTCTAGCTATAGATTATGGATTAAAACGTACTGGAATTGCCATTACCGATGAAATGAAAATTATAGCATCTGGGCTAACAACATTGGACTCAAAAATTGTTATAGATTTTTTACAAAATTATTTTTTAAAAGAAAAGGTTGAAAAAGTACTTGTAGGCGAGCCAAAACAAATGAATGGAGAGCCATCGCAAAGCACCACGATAATTGAATTATTTATTACACAATTTCAGAAAAGCTTTCCAGAAATGCCATTGGAAAGAGTAGATGAACGGTTTACCTCTAAAATAGCTTTTCAAACCATGATTACAAGTGGACTAAAAAAACAACAACGAAAAAACAAAGCATTGCTAGACGAAATTTCGGCAACCATTATGCTACAAGATTATTTGACAAGAAAATAAAAAACAAAATGCATACAAAAAACCAAGAAACAGATGTAATTTTAATAGGAGCTGGTATTATGAGTGCTACACTAGGAATGCTATTAAAAGAATTACAACCAAATATACAAATTCAAATATATGAGCGACTAGATAGAGCTGCCGCAGAAAGTTCTGATGCCTGGAATAATGCTGGTACTGGTCATGCTGCTTTTTGTGAACTAAACTATACACCTGAATTAGCAGATGGCTCTGTCGAGACATTGAAAGCTACTAAAATATCTGAATCCTTTGAAGTTTCTAGGCAATTTTGGACTTATTTAGTGCAGAAAAACATTCTTACCAATCCAGAAAATTTTATCAAAAATGTTCCACATCTTAGTTTTGTTTGGGGAGCTAAAAATGTATCTTTCCTAAAAAAAAGACATCAAGCCTTGCATGAATTTCATTTATTTAAAGAAATGGAATATTCTGAAGATTTTAAGACTATCGAAAACTGGGCTCCGCTAGTTATGAAAGACAGGAAAAACAACGAACCTGTTGCTGCAACGTATATGAAATTAGGCACCGATGTTAATTTTGGCAATCTTACCCGAAGCATGTTTCAGCACTTAGAAAGTCTTGATGGGGTGAGCCTTCATTTTAATCATGAAGTTAGCAATTTAACTAAAAAAGGGAATAAATGGGCTGTTAAAACAAAGAATCTAAATTCAAATAGCACACAAATTACACAAACATCGTTTGTTTTTATAGGGGCAGGAGGAGAATCTTTATTATTACTAGAAAAAGCAAATATTCCAGAAGGGAAGGGTTTTGGCGGTTTTCCTGTTGGAGGACAATGGCTTAAATGTATTAATCCAGACGTTATCAAACAACATCACACAAAGGTATATGGCAAGGCATCGGTTGGAGCGCCGCCTATGTCAGTTCCACACATTGATACTCGAATAATTGATGGAAAACAAGCATTGTTATTTGGACCATACGCTGGATTTTCAACTAAATTTTTAAAAACAGGATCGTATTGCGATTTATTTAAGTCTATTCAATTAGACAATATAAAACCCATGATTCAAGTTGCTTTTAAAAATATTCCTTTAACAAAATACCTGATAGAACAAGTTTTTCAGTCTAACGCTGACAGATTAAATGCTTTAAAAGAATATGTTCCATCTGCAAAAGAAGAAGATTGGGTACTGGAAAAAGCTGGGCAACGAGTACAAGTTATTAAAAAAAATAGCGTCGGAAAAGGAACCTTAGAGTTTGGAACAGAAGTAATAACGTCCAAAGATGGTTCTTTAGCAGCTTTGTTGGGGGCATCGCCAGGGGCATCTACGGCAGTTTCTATCATGTTGCAGCTAATAGAAAGTTGTTTCCCAAAAGAATACAATACGGAAGAATGGCAAAAAAAGATAAAAGAAATTATTCCTTCATACGGAGAATTACTAAATGAGAACACTTTATTGTGTGATTCTGTTCGGAAAAATGCCTCTCATTTTTTGAAATTATAAACTAAAAAATTATTTTTTTAACGAATAAAATTCTAAATATTTTTGTATAATTTGTTGTAATTCAGGTTTAGATTCTTGTTTTAACGCAATAATAATTTCTTTAGAATTTGGTTGGTTTACAAACAATTCAATATGTTTTTTAGCAAATTTAACTAATTGCCAATTATAATGGTTTGTAGCTAAAAATAAATTTGCTAATGCAATACTGTTTTCTTTTTGAAGCAAGTCAATTTTAGAAAATGCCACCATTCGTGTAGATGCATCAAAGTTTGTAGAAGTAAAATTATTTAGCTCCTCTTGCCATTTTTGTTTTTTGCTTTCTTGATAATTTTGCGTTTTTAATGCAACAGAAAGCCAATTAATTCTTAAAATCGCATTATTCTTGGAGAACTCTTCACTTTTGTTTAATAATGCCGAGAGGTCTTCTAAATTATTGTATTCTAGATTTAGAATTATTGTTTTAATAGCATAACTTGGTAAGTTAAAAATGGTGAAAACTTTTTCTTTAAAATCAGCAGCATACTTATCCAAATTAGCAGCAATTGCTTTTTGTACATTTATAGAATAATCGGATATAGCGGCATTTAAAAAAATTTCTTTATCCAGAAAAGAATATTTCAAAAGACTATTCAAAATAGCTACTTTAACCGAAAAATGGACGTTTTTAGATGCTAGTAATCCTAAATAATCTGATTTTAACTTCTCTAAATTGGCATTTTTATTTTCTTCAATTAATTGAAAATACATAAACTGTTTCCATTTTTGTAAACTTGGCAAATAATTTTGTTCGTTATATGTTGCTGTAGTCAGCCAATTGGGTTTAAATTTTTCTGTATCAAAAGAAGGAGAAACTTTTTTAATTTCGGCTAAAAAATCATTGGTTGTAACCGACTTAAACTGGAATTTATTAAGATAATTTTTAATGGCTAGCTTAAATTTAGCTGTTCCAATGCTCTCCTTTAAAACGTGCAATGCAAAAGCACCTTTTCTGTAATAAGATAAAGAACTTGCTTTTTCGTGTAGTATTGGAATAGTATCATAGACAGATGCTTTTTCAATATCCGAAGCAATAGCTACTAATTTAGAATAAAAATAATCCTCCCCAAAAATGTGTTTTTCGGCTAAAAGCTCGTAATAAGTAGCAAATCCTTCTTGCAACCAATGGTCTTTGCTGGATTGAGCCGTTATTAAATCTCCAAACCACTGATGGGCAAGTTCATGAGCATTCACATTCTCATAGTTCTCATCATTATATCCACTGGAATCTACCACAAAATTTTGGTCGAAAGTAGTAGATGTAGTGTTCTCCATTCCAGCATACAAAAAATCTTGAATAGGAATTTGACGGTATATTTTCCATGGATATTTAAAACCTATTTCCTTTTCTAAAAAATTAAAAATAATTCTCGAGTTTTTAAAAGTGGTTTCAAATTTAGAACTATCACTCGGTTTGAGATAATATTCTAATGGAATTTTAGATTGAGACAATGCTGTTTTCTTTTCAAAATTCCCTATTACAAGCATCGCCAAATAAGAACTCATTGGCTTTTCCATTCTATATTTCCAAATAGTTTTCTGATTCATAACATCTTTAAATTTCAAAACCCCATTGGTCAATGCTGTTTTATCGGAATCTAAAACAATATTAAAATTAAAAATTAGTTTTTCGTTCACATCATCAAAACTTGGTAGCCAGTGGCTGGTATATTTTCCTTGTCCTTGAGTCCAAATTTGCAATTCTCCTTGTTCTTTTACAAAATATAATGCTTGCTTTGGTTTTGCTTGGTAATAAAAATCGAGGGTGTTCTCCCCAGTATTAAAACCTTCAAATAAAATTAATTCTTTTCCATTGTTTTTAAAATTAACCAATTTATCATTAATAGTTACATTGCTAAAAGTCATGTTTTTCGCATCAATTCGGATTGAGTCTATTGCATTTTTTAACATAAAGTCGTATTTTACATCTCCAGAAATAGATTTTGAAACTGTATCAACACTTATAGTTGCTAGAACAGAAGTAAAATCTACCTTGTTTACTTGCTGTGCAAAAGAAGAAAAACCGAATAATAGAAAAAAAAGAAATCTCATAACTTTTTTAAATTTACAAAGCGACCAAGTACTATATTTCTGTTGGATATTGTTGCATTATATTGCTAATTTACAAAAAATGTTTAAAAACTGAAAAAAGAAACATCTATTTTGCCAATTAATGTGGTTTAAAAACACAAAATTGCATATAAAATATATCTTAAAAATGTATCTTCGTATTAATTAAAATAATTTTGGACTTATATAAACAATGTATTCTAACTTACTAGAAACTCCTATCGAATATTTAAAAGGCGTTGGACCACAACGTGGGGATTTATTGCGTAAAGAATTAAACATTTTTAAATACCAAGATTTAATTAATTTTTTCCCAAACAGATATATAGATAAAACTCGGTATTACAGAATAAACGAGTTGCAAAACACCAATGCTGAAGTGCAAGTTGTTGGAAAAATAAGCCAAATTAAAACCATTCCTTTCGGAAAAGGAAAAACTCGTTTGGTAATCACTTTTATAGATGATACGGGGCAAATGGAGCTCGTATGGTTTCAAGGACAAAAGTGGTTTCTTGAAAATTTAAAGTTACATGCCAATTATGTAGTATTTGGAAAAATAGCTGGTTTTAACAACACCTATAGTATGGTACATCCAGAAATAGAACTTTTGTCCGAACATGAAAAAGGTCTAAGAGTTGCCATGCAAGCAATATACCCAAGCACTGAAAAATTAGTAGCCAGAGGCATTACAAACAAAGTAATGGTAAAAATTCTGGCACAATTATTAGAGGAAACAAGCCAATTATTTCAAGAAACACTTCCAGAATATATCTTGAAAGAGTTAAACTTAATTTCAAAATCTGATGCATTATTAAATATTCATTTTCCAAAAAATCAAGAAATATTAAGCAAGGCACAATTTAGATTGAAATTTGAAGAATTATTTTTCATACAACTACAACTTATAACAAAAAATTTAATTAGAAAAACAAAAATCAAAGGACTTTTATTTGAAAGTGTAGGGGTTTATTTTAATCAATTTTATGCAAATCATCTTCCATTTGAATTAACAAATGCACAAAAAAAAGTCCTCAAAGAAATACGCAACGACCTAGGAAGCAATGCACAAATGAACAGATTACTACAAGGAGATGTTGGTTCTGGAAAAACAATTGTAGCTTACATGAGTATGCTTTTAGCATTAGACAATAACTTTCAGGCTTGCTTAATGGCTCCAACAGAAATTCTTGCTAATCAGCATTTTACAGGTATTTCGGAATTAGCTAAAAATCAAAATATAATTGTAAAACTATTAACTGGATCAACAAAAACTTCCGAAAGAAGACTAATTCACGAAGCTTTAGAAAACGGAAGCCTTCAAATTCTTATTGGAACACATGCCGTTTTAGAAAACAAAGTACAGTTTAAAAATTTGGGACTTGCAATTATAGACGAACAACATAGATTTGGAGTAGAACAGCGTTCTAAATTATGGCTAAAAAATACCATTCCGCCACACGTTTTAGTAATGACAGCAACACCCATTCCTAGAACACTTGCTATGAGTTTATATGGCGATTTAGACATTTCTGTAATTGATGAATTGCCTCCAGGTCGAAAAACCATCAAGACAATTCATCAATTTGACAATCATAGACTTAAAATTTACGATTTTATAAAATCTGAGATTAAAAAAGGCAGACAAATATATATTGTTTATCCACTAATACAAGAATCAGAAAAATTAGATTACAAAGATTTACTAGATGGATACGATACGGTTTCAAGAGATTTTCCCTTGCCAGAATATGCTGTGTCTATTGTGCATGGAAAGATGAAATCCTCAGAAAAAGATTTCGAAATGGAACGCTTTATCTCTGGAAAAACAAATATTCTGGTTGCAACCACAGTGATTGAAGTGGGCGTTAATGTCCCCAATGCTAGTGTAATGATAATAGAAAGTGCCGAACGATTTGGGCTTTCGCAATTACATCAGCTTCGTGGGAGAGTTGGTAGAGGTGCCGAACAAAGTTATTGTATATTAATGACTAGTCACAAATTAAGTGTAGATTCTAAAACCAGAATAGAAACAATGGTTAAAACTAACGATGGTTTTGAAATTGCCGAAGTAGATTTAAAACTCAGAGGCCCTGGAGATTTAATGGGAAAACAACAAAGTGGCGTTTTAAATTTAAAAATTGCAGATTTAGTAAAAGACACACAAATATTACAAATTGCTAGAAGTTATGCCATAAAATTGCTACAAGACGACCCAAATATGCAAAAACCTATTCATACAAATTTAAAAAATATTTTCTTAGAACTTTCCAATAACAAAACTATTTGGAACTACATAAGTTAAAAATATTGTTTTACTAAAACTTAAAAAAAATGAAACTCTGTTTAGAATGCAATGAAAAGATAATAGGACGTGAAGACAAAAAATTTTGTAGCGATGGATGCCGTAATGCATATAATAACAAAATAAATAAAGATAGCACTAATTTAATGCGAAATACAAACAACAAATTACGTAAAAACTATCGCATTTTAGAAGAATTAAACACAGATGGAAAGTCTAAAACAACTCGTAATAAACTAATTAGCAATGGATTTGATTTTGAATTAATAACCTCTATTTACAAAACAAAAACAGGCAATATCTATTATTTTTTGTATGATCAAGGATATTTATTTTTAGAAAACGATTGGATTATGCTAGTTAAAAAAGAAGTATAATGGCAGAAAGAAAAATTGCAATTCTGGGGTGTGGTTGGCTTGGTTTTTCGCTTGCAAAAAAACTATTATCTACCGGATATATTATTAATGGTTCTACAACAACTAATAGTAAATTATCCAACTTAAAATTAGAAGGAATTAACCCATTTTTAATAAATCTAAACTCATCTGACTCAAATTTAGATACTTTTCTTGCTAATTGTAGTGTCCTAATTATAACTATTCCACCAAGTAACAAAGAAAATAGCACTAATAGTTATGTAGCAAATAATAAAAAAATAATGGAAATTGCTATTTTACAAAAAGTAAAAAAAATAGTATTTATTAGTTCTACATCTGTTTATGGAAGATGCAATGGCTTAATTAATGAGGATACAATTGCATTACCAAATACCCAAAATGGAATAAATATTTTGAATTGCGAAATGGTTTGGAATAACTGCAAATTTCTTCAAACAACTATTTTGAGACTTGGAGGACTTGTTGGTATTGATAGAAACCCTATTTATTTCTTGTCTGGACGTAAAGAAATAGAAAAACCAGAAACAATGGTTAATCTAGTACATATAGAAGATGTAATTGTAAATATTCAAAAAATACTTTTTAGAGATAAATGGGGAGAATTGTTTAATATTGTAGCTCCTTTAAATTTTACAAAAAAAGAATACTATTGCAAAAAAGCAAGAGAATATAATCTTCCTCCTCCTATGTTCAATATAAAAGATTTGAGAAAAGACAAAATTGTTTCTGGAGAAAAAATAGCTAAAACCATTGGTACTGAATATAATTTAAACCTGTATTAATACCAATGACTTTTGAGTCATAGTCACATGTAAAAATAAATAAATATAGCCTTATAAACACTTCATTTTTTCTAAATGAAAAGTATTCTTGCCTTAAAAATTGAAAAAAAATTACGAACTTTGGAGAAAAAATTTGAAACAAAAAATTGCCATTACTGCACTAGCTTCTTTTTCCCCATTAGGGAGTAATCCTAAAAATATTTGGGAAAAATATTTAAATTCCTCTTCGGAAATTAGTGCTAAAATAATAGGAGGTAAAGAAATTTATGTTGCTACAATTCCACAAGAGGAACAAAAAATAGTGCAGAATTTAAAAGAAGAAAACACCCTATACAAATCCTTAGACAAATCTGTATTATACGCTATTTTGGCCTCAAGAAATGCTATAAAAAATGCTGGCTGGAATTCCATTTCTCATTTTGGAATCAATATAGGTTCTTCTCGTGGTGCTACCGAATTATTTGAAAAATACCATCAAGAATTTTTAAAATCTGGAAAAACTCCTGTTTTAAGTTCTCCAACAAGTACGCTCGGGAATATCTCTTCGTGGATAGCTCACGATTTGCAATCGAAAGGACCTACCATTTCACACTCTATAACTTGTTCCACCTCCCTACACGCAGTTTTAAATGGAGTAGCTTGGCTGCAGGCTGGTATGGCAACTCATTTTTTGGTTGGAGGCAGTGAAGCGCCACTTACGCCATTTACAATAGCACAAATGCAAGCATTAAAACTCTATTCTAGTACCAAAAATTGCGAAGCTTCTAATATGGAAAAAACAAAAAACTCTCTTATACTAGGAGAAGGAGCAGCTGTTTGTTGTTTAGAAAAATTTCCAACTAAGTCGCCTCTTGCATATATTGAAGGAATTGGTTATGCAACTGATATTCTAGAACATAGTCTTAGCATTTCTACCGAAGCTTTATGTTTTCAATCTTCTATGAAGATGGCTCTCAAAAATACAAACCTAAAAGATATTGATGCTATTGTAATGCATTCTCCAGGAACAATTAAAGGAGATTTGTCTGAGTATAAAGCAATTACAGAGGTTTTTCGAGAAAAAATACCATTTCTTACTACAAATAAATGGAAAATAGGACATACGTTTGGTACTTCTGGACTACTTAGCTTAGAATTAGCAATTCTAATGATTCAAAATAATCAATTTATTAAAACGCCTTATCAAAAACAAGAAACAACTAAAAAAACAATTCGTAAAATACTTGTAAACGCCGTTGGATTTGGTGGTAATGCAGTAAGCATTTTAGTATGTAAATAGCTTTTATTAATTTAATTAAGGATTACTAGAATCAATTTCTTTATTAGCAAGCTGTCCACAAGCAGCATCTATATCTTTCCCTCTACTTCTACGAACTTTCACGATAATACCTGCAAATTCTAAAGCATAGATATAAGCTTCTAAGCTCTCGGAAGATGCTTGCAAAAATGTGGGGTCATCAATAGAATTATATTCAATCAAATTTACTTTACAAGGTACATGTTTACAAAATTTAACCAAGGCTTTAATTGATTCTTCATTGTCATTAATTCCCTTCCAGACTACATATTCATAAGAAACTTTACTTCTTGTTTTTAAGTACCAATATTCCAAAGCTTCTTTTAACTCCACTAAAGGAAAATTTTTAGTAAATGGCATAATACTATTACGAATTTCCTCTATTGCCGAATGCAAAGAGACAGCTAGCTTAAACTTAACACCATCATCAGCCATTTTTTTTATCATTTTAGAAATACCAGAAGTAGAGACTACAATACGTTTTGGAGACATATTCAAACCCTGCTCCGATGTTATTTTATCTATTGCTTTAATCAAATTAGAATAATTCATCAAAGGTTCGCCCATACCCATAAAAACAATATTAGAGAGTGGATGGTTATAATACAACCTACTCTCCTTATCAATAGCTAAAACCTGATCATATATTTCTGCTGCGTCAAGATTTCGCATTCTTTTTAAACGGGCAGTAGCACAAAAAGTGCAATCCAAACTACATCCAACCTGACTAGATACACAGGCAGTAGTCCTAGTATTTGTAGGAATCAAAACACTCTCTACAACCAAACCATCATAAAGTCTAACTGCATTTTTAACTGTCCCATCACTACTTCGCTGCATTGTATCAACCATTATATGATTAATTACAAAATGTAAATCTAATAGCTCCCTAGTCTGCAACGAAATATTTGTCATATCAGCAAAAGTATGAGCTCCTTTATTCCAAAGCCACTCATATACCTGATTTCCTCTGAATGCCTTATCATTGTTAGCAATAAAAAACTCTCTCAAACTTTCTTTACTTAATGCTCTAATATCTCTCTTATCTATAATCATTTTACAAATTTATACTATTTTAAATAAAAAATCATAATCAAGGAATTAAACAAATAGTATTTATAAAAAAAGATAGAAAAAAGCAATAATTATAAATCAAATTTCTATTTTTGATTAAAATAAAACAGATATGAAAGTTAATCACTTACAAATAGAAATAGACGGCATTGACAAAGAAATACTTCGCTACTTAATGAAAGATGCACGAAAACCAATATTACAAATAGCACATAAAATTGGAATTTCAGGTGCTGCAATACATCAAAGACTACGTAAATTAGAAGAAGCAAATATAATTATAGGTTCACAATTAATAATAAATCCAAAAATTCTTGGATACAGCACCATAGCTTTTGTAGGAATATATTTAGATAAAGCCTCTAGAAACTTAGAAGCCGTAAAAGAATTACAAAAAATTCCTGAAGTACTTGAATCTCATTATACAACTGGAAACTGGAGCATTTTAATAAAAATAATATGCCAAGATAATGAGCATTTAATGAGCTTACTAAACACAAAAATACAAGCAATAGAAGGAGTATCAAGAACAGAAACCTACATATCACTTAATCAACAATTTGAGCGACAAATACAATTATAGAATTTTGGT
>DZCQ01000004.1:57816-93602 GCA_022730285.1 Flavobacterium psychrophilum | reverse complement strand
AGTATTATTTACTATATTTATTTAAAAAAGTATGTGTTTGCCCTAATAAATTTTTAATGTTATTTTACAGGGTACAAAACTGTTTCTGCGGGTTCAAAACTTATTTCTCCATTTTTTTCTATAAAATATTTTATAATTATTTCTCCCCAACCAGATTCTCCAGAGAAGTCTGCAATAATCCATCTGTGGTTTAAGAATCTTACTTTGTTAACAAACATGTTGTCATATGGAATTAATTTATTTCCCACAGCATTAGTGTTTAAATCCATTAATTTTTCTTTTATTTCTGGCATTAATTTTTGTACGTCATAGTCTTCTAAATAGTCAATTGCCTTGTCGTTATGTGCTAATGAGAAGTAATCGCCATCTTCTTTTTCAGCTTTCATTTTTTCTAAACTATCATGCATCTTTGTTCTATACTTTTGATTATGTTCTTCATCAAACGTAAATTTTTTTGTAGCATACATATATTGGTATATGTTGGTTAAAACAGAAAATAATAATGCATATAAAGCTAGTTTTTTCATGGTTGTTTTTTTAATTGATGGTTATGGTTAAATTGTCATACGCTATGTAAACATTTTTAGGCAATTTGGATTGAATTTCTTCATGAAAGCCTAAATGATGGCTTATATGTGTTAAATATGCTTCTTTAGGTTGCACTATTTTGATAAAATCTAATGCCTCTTGCAGGCTAAAATGTGTATTATGTGGCTCCTCTCTTAGTGAATTTATAACTAGAACATCTAGATTTTGCAGTTTTTTTATTTCTGCTACATCAATGCTTTTGATGTCTGTTAGATATGCAAAATTATGGAATTTATAGCCAAAAACCTGTAAGTCTCCATGCATTGCATTAATTGGAGTGATGGTGTTATTTTGAATCTTTATGTCATGATTGTTAATAACCTCTATTGGGTTTACTTCTGGAGAACCAGGATATTTGTTCTCCGTTTCAAAAATATAATCAAACCTCTTTTCTAAATTACGAAGTACTCGTTTGTGTGCGTATATATTTATTTTTCCTTTAGCAAATACATAAGGCCTTATGTCATCTAATCCAGCAGTATGATCTGCATGTTCGTGTGTGAAAAAAATGCCATCAACCTTTGGACAATTACATCGCAGCATTTGTTGTCTAAAATCTGGACCACAATCTATGATAAAAGAACTTTCTCCCCAAGTTATCCAAACTGAAACCCGTAGTCTTTTATCTTTAAAATCGGTACTTTTACACACAGGATGATTACTTCCAATTACTGGAATTCCTTGTGAGGTGCCTGTTCCTAAAAAATAAATATTCAAGATGTAATTTTTTACAAAAATAACGAATATTTCTATGTAAAACTATCTAATTTAGTAACTTTGCATACAAGCAATCTATTTATGAAAAACATACAAACAGAAATCACTCTTAAGGGTGATAAAGTTATTGAACAAATCCCTTCAATAACCGATAAGGCTCTGCGGATAAACCTGAACGACAATATTTATGGCACTTTTGCCGAAATAGGTGCGGGGCAAGAAACCGTGAGACATTTTTTTAGGGCAGGAGGCTCCTCAGGCACTATTGCCAAAGCAATGTCTGCCTACGACAAAGATTTTAGCGACGCTATTTACGGTGCCGAAAAAGACGGAAGATATGTAAGCGAAGATAGATTACGGAAAATGCTAAACCACGAAGTAAACCTAATAGAAGAACGTTTAAATAGAGAAAAACATCCTTCTAAAATGTTTTTTAGTTATGCAAATACCGTAGCAACTATTGATTTTGCAAAACAGTTTAAAGGACATGGTTGGGTAGGCTTAAAATACCAAATAGAACCTGACGAAGCTTATAACGAAATAATTCTACATATCCGATTTAAAGAAACAGATGCAAAATTGCAACAAGAAACACTTGGTAAGCTTGGTGTGAATCTTATTTATGGGGCTTTTTATAAATACAATGATACGAAAAAGTTACTTAGGTATTTGTATGACCACATAGACAAAGATCAACTGGAAATAGATACCGTAAATTTCTCCGGACCAAGATTTGCGGATATCGATAACCGACTAATGAGCTTGCAATTGGTTAAAAATGGAATGACAGATGCCGTTATGTTTGATCCATCAGGAAAAAATATTTTGCCAGCAAATGCCTTGTACAAAAAAAACATTTTAGCCTTGCGTGGAAGTTTCAGACCAGTAACTAAGGTAAATATGGATATGTACGAAAAGTCCTATCAAATGTTTGTTAATGAAGAAAAGGTGCAAAAAGAAAATACTATTGTAGTATTTGAAATTACACTTTCTAACCTAAGTTGTAATGGAGAAATAGACGAGCGAGATTTTATGGATAGAGCAGAATTGCTTTGTTCCTTAGGGCAAACTGTACTGATTTCTAATTTTCAGGAATACTACAGAGTGGTAGAATATTTTTCTAATTACACAAAAGAACGGATAGGACTTGCACTTGGAGTTAATAACTTAATTGATATCTTTGACGAAAAATACTATCGTCATTTAAGTGGTGGTATATTAGAAGCTTTTGGAAAATTATTCTACCGAGATTTAAAAGTATTTTTATATCCGATGGAAGCAGAAGATGGCTCTATTATTAATTCCAAAAACTTGAAAGTACACCCTAGAATGAAAGAGTTGTATAAATTTTTTGCTTATAACGGAAAAGTTATCGATATCACAGATTTTGACCAAAGAAACTTAAAAATATTTTCCAGACAAGTACTAAAAATGATTTGCGAAGGAAAAGCAGGCTGGGAAGAAATGCTCCCAGAAGGAATTGCAGATATGATTAAAAAAGATCACTTATTTTTGTGCAATCCAAATTAAATTTCTTTTGAATCACAAAAACAAAAAACATTCAAAAAAATTGTAGCAACTAAATAAAAGATTTAGTTGCTATTTTTTTATCATGAAATTTCTATTTTAGAATTTGCGAAGCATGTATTTTAGTTTTTACGTCGGTAATTATATGTTCAATAAATCCATTTTCGTCAATAACAAAGGTAGTTCTGTTAATACCATCATATTCTCTGCCCATAAATTTTTTTGGACCCCAAATCCCAAAAGCATTAAGAACCTTTCTGTCTTCATCTGCAAGTAACGGGAATGGTAATGCAAACTTATCTTTAAACTTTAATTGCGATTTTGCATTGTCAGCACTCACACCTAATAAAGCATAATTTTTTTCTTCAAATTTGTCAAAATTATCTCTTAAATCGCAAGCTTCGGCAGTACAACCAGGAGTGTTTGCTTTTGGATAAAAAAAAAGCACTAGTTTCTTGCCTTTATAATCATTTAAATTATGTGTTATTCCATCTTGATCTGTCCCCGAAAAATCAGGAGATTTGTCGCCTATTTTTACTGTTATCATAGTTATAAATTAATTTTAAAAAATAATAATATTATTAATTGTACTTTTACAAAGCAAATTTAATAAAAATGACAAAAAAAGAACGCATAAATTTTGTTATAAATACGTTAAAGGAATTATATCCAACCATTCCAATCCCGTTAGACCATAAAGATCCTTATACATTGCTAATTGCGGTTTTATTGTCTGCACAATGTACAGATGTTCGTGTAAATCAAATCACACCAATACTTTTTGCAAAAGCAGATAATCCGTACGATATGGCAAAACTTTCGGTAGAAGAAATTAAAGAAATAATCAAGCCGTGTGGACTTTCGCCAATGAAATCTAAAGGAATTTATGGTTTGTCTAAAATGATAATTGAGGAACATGATGGGATAGTTCCCGCTAATTTCGAATTGCTAGAAGCGATGCCGTCTGTAGGACATAAAACCGCAAGTGTTGTAATGAGTCAGGCTTTTGGAATACCTGCATTTCCTGTGGATACTCATATTCATAGATTAATGTATAGATGGAATTTGAGTTCTGGAAAAAATGTAGTTCAAACCGAAAAAGACGCAAAAAAAATATTTCCAGAGGAAATTTGGAACGATCTTCATTTGCAAATTATATGGTATGGAAGAGAATATTCGCCGGCTAGAGGATGGGATTTAGAGAAAGATATTATTACCAAAACAATAGGGAGAAAGGTACTTATCACAGAATATTATAAAGCAAAAAAAATATACTGACACTTTGCAATTGGAAATTAGATATTGTTTTTGAATAATTAGAAAAAATAGCTTATAAAAAGTGGTTCAGGGATGCTATTTTTTTTATCTTAGCTACCTTAAAACTTAAAATTACTGCTATGAAAACTTTTTTAAAAATATTTTTAATCGTTTTTGTTGTTATTCAGTTTTTCAGGATTGACAAAACAAACCCTCCGGCAGATAAGACTAAAGATTTTTTATATATAAATAACCCACCAAAAAATATTTCTGCCATTCTTAAAGCATCTTGTTATGACTGTCATTCTGACGAAACTGTTTATCCTTGGTACACAAACATACAACCAGTAGGATGGTTTCTAAAAAGCCATATAGAGGAAGGGAGAAGTAAACTTAATTTTTCTACTTTCGCAGATTACGATTTGTCAAAACAAGTTAAAAAAGCACATAAAGCAGCTAAAGAGATAACAGAGGGAGGTATGCCATTAGAATCTTATCTTTTAATTCATAGAGACGCTAAGCTTACTGCAAAAGATAAAGAGTTGTTGTCTAATTATCTTCTTAGTATAAAATAAAGATTAAAATTAAAAATAATTTTATGGATAACTAATTGAATTAATGTGTTTTATGATGTTTTCAAAAGCATTTCTCTATAAATAAAAATTTTTATATTTTACAATATGTAACTTTTGTTACTTAAAAAACAATGCATTTATAATACTTTTGTTCAGGTCTATATGATTTAGTCATAATAAGATTTATTGGTTTTTATTAAGATTTAATAATAAATATAAAAAATGGATAAACATCTTTATAGTGTTACAGTTAATTGGGAAGGTGAAAGAAGGGGAAATTTAATTTCTCCAGAAATTGATGCTTACAACAACCATAGCAAAGAAACTATTGCTGTTGCAACACCACCAGAATTTCCAAAAGGAATGCCAGGAATTTGGTCTCCAGAACATTTATTTACTGCCGCAGTAAGTAGTTGCTTAATGACTACTTTTTTATCAATCGCCGAGAATTCTAAGCTAGATTTTACAGCGTTTAGTTGCGAATCCAATGGGGTTTTAGAAGTGGTAGATGGCAAGTACATGATGAGCGAAATTATACTATCTCCAACAGTAACCATTGTAGATGAAAAAGATATAGCAAGAGCAGAACGAATTGTAGAAAAGGCAGAAAAAGCTTGCTTAATTTCAAATTCTATAAAATCTAAAGTGAGTATGCAGGTTACAATTAAAATAGCATAATTGTTGGCACAAAAATGGTTCAAATTACAGAGAGACAACTAGAAATTATAGAGGCAGCAGGCAAAATACTTACTCAAGCGGGTGTTAGCGGCTTGACAGTAAAAAGATTGTCGCAAGAAATGCATTTTTCCGAAAGTGCATTGTATAGACATTTTCAAAGTAAAGAAGACATTATACTATCTCTCCTAGATTATCTAGCAGAAAGTATGACAAATCGTTACCAGTATATTATTGATCAAAGTAAAAGTGCCGAGCATAATCTTGTAGCTCTTTTTCAAAATCAATTTGCCTATTTTAAAGAAAGACCCTATTTTATTGTAGCTGTTTTTTCAGATGGATTATGGGAAGAAAGTGAAAAAATTAACGAAGCCGTTTTGAGAATTATGAAAGTTAAAACTAGCTATCTCTTCCCAATTATAAGTGCAGGGCAAAAATCTGGAGAATTTGTTTATACCATTTCGCCACAAGATTTAATGCATATAGTAATGGGAGCCTTCCGATTGCAAATGTATAAATGGCGAATTTCTGATTTTGAATATGATATTCAAATCGAAGGAAATAATATGATTCAATCGATCTTAAAATTAATCAAAGTATAATAATATTGAGTAACTTTACAAAATAATTTTTTTATTATGGCAAAAATTGTAATATTAGGTGCAGGAATTGCAGGTCATGCAGCAGCAGGACATTTGCGAAGAAAATTAAGCAAAGAACACGAAATTCTTGTGGTTTCACCTAACAGAAATTACCAGTGGGTGCCATCAAATATTTGGGTTGGTATCGGAAAAATGAAACCCGAAGAAGTTTATTTTCCTCTGGAACCAATTTATAAACGAAAAGGAATTGGATACAAGCAAGCAAAAGCAATATCATTTCATCCAGAAGGAAATGCAACTGAAGAAAAACAACATGTTTTAGTAGAATACCCATTTGGCGAAAAGCAAGGACAACAAGAAGTTATTACTTACGATTATTTAATAAATGCAACAGGTCCAAAACTAGCTTTCGATTTAACCGAAGGATTACTCCCAGGCACCAACAAAACGTTTTCTGTTTGCACCTATGACCACGCTGCTCACGCCTCTGAGGCTTTGCATAAATTGATTGACCAAACAAAAAAATCTGATAAAAAAGCAAAAATCCTTATCGGAACAGGTCATGCAAAAGCAACTTGTCAAGGTGCCGCTTTTGAATATATTTTGAATGTCGAAAAAGAATTAGACAAATTTCAAATTAGAGACAAATTTGAAATAACTTGGATTTCTAACGAAGCTGAATTGGGAGATTTTGGAATGGACGGAATGCTAATGTCTTACGGAAGTAGCATCATGAAGTCTAGCCAAATGGTTGAAATGGTTTTTGAAGACCGTGATATTAAATGGATTTTGGGTGCGGGAGTTACAAAAATTGAAGATGGAAAAGCACATTACGAAAATCTAGAAGGTGAATACAAAACAGAAGAGTTCGATTTTGCAATGCTAATTCCGTCTTTTTCTGGACACGGTTTCAAAGCATTTGACAAACAAAATAATGACATTACCGACAAATTATTCAAAGGGTTTATGATTGTCGATGCGGATTATTCGCTAAAACCGTATGAAGAATGGACAGTGCAAGATTGGCCAGAAACCTATCAAAATCCAAGTTATTCTAATATTTTTGCACCAGGAATTGCATTTGCACCACCACATTCTATTTCAAAACCACGAAAAAGCAAAAACGGAACCGATATTTTCCCTGCACCACCACGAACAGGAATGCCAGCAGGAATTACAGCCGTTTTGGTTGCCGATAACATTATTGACGCCATTAAAAACGGCAAAATGGACTTGCACCACAAAGGTTCGATGGGCAATATGGGAGCCGCTTGCATTGCTTCGGCAGGATATGGAATGACAAAAGGTAGTGGTGTGAGTATTACCACATATCCAATTGTTCCAGATTACAAAAAATATCCAAAAACAGGCGGACGGGATATTCAAAAAACCTTTGGAGATATTGGTCTTGCTGGACATTGGCTTAAAATGACTTTGCATTATGCATTTATTTACAAAGCAAAAATGAGACCTTTTTGGTGGTTAATTCCCGAATAAAAATATACAAAACTAAAAAAAATGGCACAAAGAATATCAAAAGCACAACACGCAAAAATGCAAAACCCATTTCTGCAACTTTTTAGATACTTCTATTTAAGTATCAAAATCATGTTAGTTGTGGCATTAGGTCACGGAGGAACAAGAAATTAAAATAATTATTTCGGTGGGTTTTAACAAAACTCACCGATTAAAAAAATTTGCTTTATTATGTTAGTGAACACTTACAAACAACTTATTTTCGGGATATTATTTCTATTATCTCAACAAACTATCAACGCTCAAATTTGGTCGCTACAAAAATGTATCGATTCGGCAAAAGTGCAAAATAAAAATTTAAAAATCAGCAAAAACAATAGTGCGATTTCTGCCGAAAAGCAAAAAGAAGCAATCGCAAATTTATATCCAAAAATTACTGCTAATGCCGATTATAAATATTTTATAGATTTGCCAACACAATTGATGCCTGCTACTATTTTTGGAGGTCCGGCAGGCACTTACAAAGAGGTTCAATTTGGTGTGCCACATAATATTAATGCCAATTTGCAGTTACTGATGCCGTTATATAATCCACAAATAAATGGAGGAATAAGTGCGTCAAAAATTGCAAAGGAAATTTCTCAAATAAATTATCAAAAAACCGAAGAACAATTGTTTTTTGATATTACAAATCTGTATTACAACGCACAACTTTTGCAAAATCAATTGCTTTTTATTGAAAATAACATTGAAAACAGCAATAAATTATTAAAAAATATGCAGTTGTTAAGAGATAATTTAATGGCAAAAACCACAGATGTGAATAAAGTGCAATTGCAAGTTGACCAACTTGTTACGCAAAAAGAATTGACAATAAATAAATACAACCAAGTATTGAATTTATTAAAATTTTCGATTGGAATACCCATTTCGTCAAAAATGGAAATTGATAAAAACATACTATTTAATCCAATATCAAATTATGAAAAATCAGAAACTATTGATATTCAGTTATTAAAAGCGCAAAATAAATTATTAAAAACAGAATTAAAGACACTTAAAAACAGCAAAATTCTCCCCACTTTAAACTTGGTTGCAAATTATGGTTATATGGGACTTGGTCAAGACAAAAACCCAAATAAATTTTTGAATTTTTATACCACTGGTTTTACAGGAATTCAATTTTCGTATCCATTATTTAATGGTACTATTACAAATAAAAAAATAGTTCAAAAGAAATTTGAAATAGAAAATAACGATCTTCAAAATAGTCTTGCAACCGATCAAAATTCGATGCAAATTGAAAACACAACACAACAACTTGTGACAAATAAACGAGCAATTGAAACTGCTGATAAACAAATAAAATTGGCGCAAGATGTTTATAATCAAACAATTTTACAACAAAAACAAGGTGTAGTGGCACTTACTGATGTTTTGCTAACCGACAATTCATTGCGAGAAGCACAACAAAATTATTTATCAATAGTTATCGATTATTTAAAAGCCGATTTAGAATTAAAAAAACTTTCTAATCAATTAAAAAACTAAAAATCAAAAAAAATGGAAAAAAAATCTTTCAATTTCAAGAAATTACTTTACATACTAATTCCAATTTTATTAGTCGCAGTAATTATTATTAAATTAAAATCGAACAAACAAATTGCAACAGAAAAGGTATATACTCACGATAAAAATGCACCTATATATGTATCTACACAAATTATAAAAAACGAAAAAATTAGTTCTAATTTTTCGTTTTCAGGAAGTTTTGAACCTAATAAAGAAACCAAACTTTCCGCCGAAGTGCAAGGCAAAATAAATTCGATTCCTGTTGATGCAGGAAGTTATGTGCATCAAGGGCAGCAGTTGGTTCAGTTAGATAATTCATTGTTAAAATTGCAATTGCAAAACACTCAAATTCAAATAGATGGGTTAGAAACTGATGTGAAACGTTATACTATCTTGGCAAATGCCGATGCTATTCAAGGTGTACAATTAGAAAAAGCCGTTTTAGGTTTAAAGTCTGCAAAAGTGCAAAAAGCGACACTTTTAGAACAAATAGCAAAATCGAGCATAAAAGCTCCATTTTCTGGATATATCACAGCAAAATTAGCCGAAGTTGGTAGTTTTGCATCGCCTGGAATTCCATTATTGCAGTTGACCGATATTTCGAGATTAAAATTCACCATAAATGTATCCGAAAACGATTTGAACAAATTTAATTCTGGAAAAAAATTCACTATTATTCCAGACGCTTATCCAGATATTACACTCTCGTCTAGCTTTCCAATAATTGGAAGTAAATCTAACAACGGCAGCAGTTTTCCTGTGCAATTTTCGGCTAATAATATTTTAAATTTTAAAATAAAATCAGGTATGTTTGGCAAAGTTTCATTTGATAATTCGAATAAAGAAATTGGAATTATGATTCCTGTTTCGGCAACTATTAGCAGTCAAAATACAACACAAGTTTATGTCATTCAAAATAAAAAAGCAGTGTTAAAAAACATTACTATTTCTAAAAAAATAGATAATAATGTGGTTGTTTCCAGCGGATTATCTGATGGAGATGTCATTGCAATTGATGGATTTATTAATTTGTTTGATAATGCAAACGTTTCAATAAAAAATTAATCATGAACATAACAGATATATCCATCAAACGACCATCGCTGATAATTGTTTTGTTTAGCGTGCTAACTCTTTTAGGAATAATTGGTTACAAAAATTTGAGTTATGAATTAATGCCCGATTTTAATCAGCCCGTAATCGTAATCAAAACCGTTTATCCTGGTGCAGAACCAAGCGAGGTAGAAACATCAGTTTCCAGAAAAATTGAAGATGCCTTGTCTAATCTTGAAGGTGTTGATTACTTGGTAACCAAATCATTACCAAATGCATCGGTCATTATTGCCAATCTAAAATACGGCACTGATTTAGATAAATCGATGCAAGATTCACAACGATATATTGACAATATTCGCAAAGATTTGCCCGCCGATATTTTAAGCCCAGTAATGAGTAAAGTTTCGCCAAACGATTTGCCAATTATGTCCATTAGTGCCACGAGCAATTTGTCGCCAACTGATTTTTATCAAAAAATGCAAGACGAATATTTGCCTCAAATTCAGCAAATTAAAGGTGTTGCCGAAATTACTGTTTTGGGTGGTGAGAAACGAGAAATTCAAGTAAACGTAAATCAAAATAAACTAAAAGCCTACAAAATTTCGCTTTCGCAAGTTGTAGATGCTATAAATCGTTCGGGTTTGGACTTGCCTGCAGGAAAAATCGAATCAAAATCGCAAGACAATTCCGTTCGATTAACTGGAAAATTTGCAACGATAGAAGATGTGCAAAATGTGCAAATTGCAATGCCTGTTTTAGGCAGTCCAATTTACGTAAAAAATGTGGCAGAAGTTGTTGATGGCATTGCAACTACAACATCAATTAGTCGTTATAACGGCAAAAACGGAATTGGATTAATGCTCAAAAAACAAGGCGATGCCAATGCCGTAAATGTATCTAAATTGGTTCGAGCAAAATTCAAAGCAATTGAAACGCAAAATGCGGCTGATAATATTCAATTTATTATTGCCGATGACAGTACAGATAACACCATTGCAGCGGTAGATTCTGTTGTGTTTGACTTGTTTCTTGCCGTAATTTTAGTTTCATTAGTAATGCTTTTGTTTTTGCGAAGTTTTAGAAATTCGTTAATAGTTATTGTGGCAATTCCAACATCGCTTGTTACGGCTTTTGCCATGATGTGGATTTTGGGATATACATTAAACCTAATGACATTGTTAGCTATGTCACTCATTATAGGTATTTTAGTCGATGATGCAACTGTGGTTTTAGAAAATATTCAACGTCATTTAGATATGGGAAAAGAAAAACGAACAGCTGCAATGGAAGGTAGAATGGAAATTGGGTTTTCGGCACTTTCCATCACTTTGGTAGATGTTGTAGTTTTTCTGCCAATATTATTTTTGCAGGTTTTTGTTGCCGATATGCTCAAACAATTTTCGGTTGTTGTTATCACATCGACTTTAACCAGTTTGCTTGTTGGTTTTACACTCACTCCTTGGTTGGCATCTCGAATAGGGAAAAAAGAAGATTTGCAACCCACCAATTTTTTTAATAAATTTTTGCTCTGGTTTGAACATCAATTAGATACATTTATTGATTTTTATGGACGTCAATTAAAATGGGTTTTATCGCACAAAATCATCTTTTCGGTTTTTGTTTTAGTACTTTTTGCTATGACTTTGGGTATAATGAAACAAGGAATTATTGGAAAAGAATTAATTTCGACTGGTGATCAAGGCAAATTTCGATTCAATTTAGAATATGATAAATCCACATCAATTGCAGAAAACAATAGAATTTCTAAACAAATAGAAACTTATATTTTGGCGCAACCCGAAGTGGCAACTTTGTTTAGCAATGTTGGAGGTCCTAGCACTGGTATTGGAAGTTTGGGCGTAGGTGCAAGCAATAAAACCGAATTTACGATTCAATTAAAAACAAAAAAAGAAGATTTAGAGGCATCAAATTTAAAGAAAATTCCTACCGAAGATTTTATGAAAAAATTGCGAACCAATTTGCAATCAAAATACTCTGGAATCAACTTTTCGATGGCCGCATTAGGACTCATACCTCGCTCGGCACCTATAGAAATCACGTTAAGCGCAATTAATTTGAATGATGTTATGATGGCAGGAGCGACTCTAAAATCGGTAATCGAAAAAATTCCTGGCGCAGACAATGTTCGTCTTTCTGTCGAGGCTGGAAGTCCCGAATATAAAATTGTGCCAGACAAAGACAAAATGCAACGTTTGGGATTGACGACTGCTTATGTTGGACAAAATATTCGTGCCGCTTTTACGGGTAATGACGATGCCACTTTAACTCAAAACGGAACCGAATATCCTGTGCGAATTTGGTTGAATCAATTTAGTCGTCAAAATTATGATGATGTCAAAAATTTATCCATCGTTAATCCAGCAGGAAATGCAATCGATGTTTCGCAATTTGCAACAATAGAACGAGATAATTCGCCGTCATTATTAGAAAGAAAAGACCGTCAACCCGCAATAACATTAACAGCAGACGCTTTGGGGCGACCATCAGGAACGGTTGCTGACGAAGTTGTTGCCTACTTAAAAGAAAACCCATTACCAAAAGGAATGGACATTACTTGGGGTAGCGATATCAAACGTCAAAATGATAGTTTTGGAGCATTAGGTTCAGTTTTGGCATTGTCGTTTTTACTGATTTACTTAATAATGGTAGCATTGTACGATAGTTTTGTGTATCCATTTGTAACCTTATTTTCGATATTTACGGCTATAATTGGAGCGTTTTTCGCCTTAAATTTATCTTTGAATAATTTAAGTTTATTTGCTTTATTAGGATTGATAATGTTAATGGGATTGGTGGTAAAAAATGCCATTTTGATAGTCGATTTTACCAATCAACTCAAACAACAAGGCGTTTATTACAAAGATGCGTTGGTACAAGCTGGTAAAGAACGAATGCGTCCTATTTTGATGACAACCATTGCAATGGTAATTGGAATGTTGCCCATTGCACTTGCAAAAGGTTCTGCCAGCGAATGGAAAAACGGCTTGGCATGGGTAATTATTGGAGGATTGACATCATCATTATTATTGACGGTTTATTTGGTTCCGATGGTATATTATGTTGTAGATAGGATAAAAGAGAAATATAACATAAAGTAATGACCTATTTTAGCTAAACAGTTGTTAAAAAATATAATTTAAAAAATGGTACTTTTTGTTTTTTTTTATAAAAAAATAAAAAAGTGCCACCAATGTAACTTTTATCACCATTTCATAGTTCCTTAATTTGATAATTTTGTATCTCTAAATTAGAATAAAATGAAAAATCATTATCAAATATTAATTGTGGGTGGAGGAAATGCGGGTTTGTCTGTTGCTTCCAAGTTACTTCTTAAAGATAAAAAGTTACAAATTGGTATTATAGAGCCTTCTAGTAAACATTATTACACGCCAGCATGGACTCTTGTAGGGGCTGGAATTTTTGATGTTGCAAAAACAGTTAAAAACGAGAAAGATTTTATTCCAAAAAATACTACTTGGATTCAAGATGCCGTTGCTACTTTTCAACCAGAAAAAAACAAAATAACTTGTAAAAACGGAACAGAAATTTCTTATGACTATCTAATTGTTGCAACAGGAATTCAACTGGATTGGAATAAAATAGTTGGAGCAAAAGAAACATTAGGTAAAAATGAAGTTACTAGTAACTATCTATTTGAAACTGCTCCTTATACTTGGGAAATTATTAAAAATTTTAAAGGAGGAACTGCAGTTTTTACAAATCCAGGAACTCCTATTAAATGTGGTGGTGCACCCCATAAAGTAATGTACTTGGCTTGTGATTATTGGCGTAAAAAAGGTATTTTAGATAAGTGTGATGTGCATTACATTTCTGGTGCTAGCATGATTTTTGGTATTCCGGAATATGCAGCTACTTTAAAGGATATTATTGCTAAAAATAATATTCATTTGCATTTTGGTGCGAATGTAACCTCGGTAAATGGTGATGCTAAAACAATTGAATTTGAAGCAAAAGAAATTAGTGAAGATTTGCACAAAAAATTAACTTCCGACACTTCTGCTTGTTATGGTTTGGTACAGGAAGGAAGTGTTGAAGGAATGAAAAAAGTTACCTTAAACTTCGATATAGCACATATAGTTCCTCCACAATCTGCTCCCGAATTTATTAAACAAAGCCCTTTAAGAGATCCGGAAAATGTATATGGATATGTAGCAGTAAATAAATATACTTTACAACACACTAAGTATTCTAATGTGTTTTCATTAGGAGATTCTTCTAATGCACCTTGTAGTAAAACAGGTGCAGCAATAAGAAAACAAGCTCCAGTGGTTGTGGAAAATTTACTTGCAGTGATGCAAAACCGAGAGGCTATTGCTCAATATGACGGATATAGTGCTTGTCCTATTCCTATTCAATATGGAAAATTGATGCTTTCTGAATTTGATTATTCAAATCGACCGAAAATGACTTTCCCAATAAATCAGGCAAAACCTCTTTGGATTATGTGGATACTAAAAACAAAAGTATTACCTTGGCTATATTGGAATAAAATATTAAAAGGAACAGCATAATACTCTTAACAGTGTTAATGTTGTTTTTTTATTAATCAAAAATAAATGTCATGGGAGAAATTAAAAGCATTAAATGTAGTGAAGTAACGCAAAACGAGTTAAAGTTTGGAATATACCATACCTCCGATTTTTTTCCGTTTATGCAAAAGTTAAGCATACCACACAGACATAATTATTTTATGATTTTGTTTAACGAAAAGAACTATGGTTCTCAGCTTGTAGATTTTAAAGAATGTGCAATAGACCCAATGTCTGTAACTTGTATGCATTATGGACAAATTCATCAATGGATTGATTTTGCAAATATTGAAGGATACATAATTGTTTTTGAAAATGACTTTTTTGCTTTACGATACCAAAATTACCAATTGAGTGAATTTTCTTTTTTAACATACAGACATAATCAACCTTATGTAAAACTTACCGAAGAAAAATTTGATGGTTTAAAAACTATTGTAAAGTGGATGCTAAATGAATGTCAAGATACAAAAGCAGATTATGACAAAACACTTCGTTCTATGCTCAATGTATTATTAATAGAACTAAATAGATTGTTTGAACCAAGTAATAAAAACAATGAATTTAACCAGTCTTTGCAACTAATACATCATTTTGAAGAATTGATTGATCAGCATTACAAAGAAAAAAGATTTGTTAAAGACTATGCTTCGTTAATGTATGTTAGACCAAACTATTTAAACTCTGTTTGTAATGATGTGGCAAAAATATCTGCTGGCGATTTAATCAGAAATAGAGTTCTACTAGAAGCTAAACGCTTATTAGTACATGAAAAAATGACTGTCTCGGAAATTGCTTATGAACTAGGCTTTGAAGATAATTCCTACTTTGGGAGATTTTTTAAAAAATATGAAAATATAACTCCAGACGGATTCAAAAAAAAATATTTAAAAGCAATTTAAAAAAAACAAAAAAACTTAATTAAACAATAGTATGTTTCAATTTATAAAAGATGTTCTCTCAGAAAAATGCCCAAGATGCCACAAAGGACATTTATTTAAATATAAATGGTATAATTTTAATAATGCCAATAAAATGGTAGATAAATGCCCTGTTTGTGGACAGCGTACAGAGCTAGAGCCTGGATTTTTTCACGGAACAGGATATGTAAGTTACTCTTTATCTGTAGCTTATTCTGTTTTTACTTTTGTTTTATGGATTATTTTTACAGGACATACTCTTAAAGATAAAGAAATATTTTGGTGGTTACCCATTAATGTAATAACACTAATAATATTGCAACCAAAAATCATGCGTTTGTCTCGTGTTTTGTGGCTAACCATGTTTTTTCACAGTGATGATAAGTTTCATCAAAAAGAAGTAGAAAAATAATTTTAAATATATTTATCATGGATGTAGAAATTTTAGCTCGTATTCAGTTTGCTTTCACCATTGCCTTTCATTATATATATCCGCCGTTGAGTATAGGGATAGGTTTGTTGTTAGTAATTTTTGAAGGTCTCTATCTTAAAACAGGAAACAAAGATTATGAGACATTAACCAGATTTTGGTTAAAAATATTTGCCGTTACCTTTGGTATTGGTGTTGCCACGGGTATTATTATGGAATTTGAATTTGGAACCAATTGGTCTGTTTATTCTAAATATGTAGGAGATATATTTGGTTCTGCCCTTGCAGCCGAAGGTTTATTTGCCTTTGGATTAGAAAGTACATTTCTTGGGATATTGCTTTTTGGATGGAATAGAGTACGGCCAACAGTGCATTTTATTTCTACCGTAGGAGTATTTTTTGGTTCTATGTTTTCTGCAGTTTGGATTGTGGTTGCAAACTCTTGGCAACAAACTCCAGCTGGGTATCATATTGTAGGAGAGGGGCTTAATGCTCGTGCTGAGGTAACAGATTTTTGGGCTATGGTATTTAATCCATCAAGTGTAGATAGAATTATACACACTTGGCAAGGTGCAATATTATCTGGAGCTTTTTTAGTATTAAGTGTACATGCCTATTATATTTATAAAGGGCGTTTTGTAGAGGTTTCTAAAAGAGCATTTAAAATTGCTTTGGTGGTTGCCACTATATTTTCGTTAACACAATTGCTATCTGGACATAGTACTGCAGATGGAGTTGCAGTAAATCAGCCAGCAAAATTAGCAGCTTTGGAAGGGCATTTTGAAAAATCGGCACCAGCAGACTTGTACTTACTAGGTTGGGTTGATAAAGAGTCTCAAAAAACAACAGGACTTTATGTTCCGGGAGGATTGTCATTTTTAGTTCATTTCGATTTTAATGCTCCTGTAACTGGTCTAGATGCATTTCCTGTAGAAGATAGACCAAGTCAAATTAATGCTGTTTTTCAATTTTATCATTTAATGGTTTTAATAGGTATGACTTTAATAGGATTATCTTTATTAGGTGTGTTTTTATGGTGGAGAGGGAAGTTGTTTGATTATAAATGGTTATTAGGCGTGTTTGTTTTTTCTTCTATTCTGCCACAAATAGCCAATCAAGTGGGCTGGTTTGCCGCCGAAATGGGAAGACAACCATGGGTGGTATATGGTCTTTTAAGAACAAGTAAGGCTTTTTCGCAAGAAGTATCTTCTAACCAAATTCTTTTCTCGTTAATACTATTTTTTGTGGTGTATGCAATATTGTTTTTGTTATTTATTTATTATGTCAACAAAAAAATACAACATGGCCCTTATGAAGAAGATAAACATGTACAAGAAACAGTGGAACTTGATTTAAATTAAAATAATTAAAAATATTATGGAAACATTTTTAGGCTTTGATTATCCTACACTTTGGTTTTTAGTAGTTGGATTTTTATTTACTGGCTATTCTATATTAGAAGGCTTTGATTTTGGAGCAGGAGCTTGGCATTTATTTTTTAAAAGAGATATAAGTCGGCGAGTAGCTATAAATGCTATTGGACCTCTTTGGGATGCTAATCAGGTATGGTTAATTATTGGTGGTGGAACACTTTTTGCAGGTTTTCCTGTAATGTATGCCACTATGTTATCTGTAATGTATGTTCCTTTCATGTTGTTCTTAATGTTTGGTGTGTTAAGAGCAGTTGCAATTAAGTTTAGAAGCACAGAAGAAATGTATTGGTGGAGACAAACTTGGGACATTATTTACAGCGTTTCTAATATTATGTTAGCTTTTTTACTTGGAGTAGTATTAGGTAATGTAATTCAGGGAATAGAAATAGGAGAAAATAACACTTATACAGGAGGTGTTTTATTTACATTTTTAAATCCGTATGCTATCATGGTTGGGTTTACTTCATTATCCCTTTTTATGACCCAAGGAGCTTTGTTTTTGCTAATTAAAACCGAAGGTAGAATGCACAATAATTTAACTAATTTGTTGCGTAGAGGAATGATATTCTTCATTATTAGCTTTGGAATAACTACTCTTTATACGCTTGTATTTATACCTAAAATAACTGATAATTTTAGAGAAAATCCAATAATGTTTGTTTTGCCGATATTAGCATTTTTTGCAGTAGCAAATGTACCAAGACTTGCAACTAGAAAAAAATATAAATTAGCATTGGTGTTCTCCTCGTTAGTAATGGCTTTATTATTGGTTTTATTTGCAACAGAATTGTATCCAACACTTATACCATCTACCATAGATCCAAAATATGATATAACTATATATAATGCAGCATCTTCAGAAAAATCTTTAGGAATTATGCTAACAATTGTATTAATAGGTTCGCCACTGTTAGCGGGATATTTCTACTTCTTATATAGTACTTTTAGTGGAAAAGTGAAATTAGACGATACAAGTTACTAGTATTTTAGCTTACTTTTTTATTACATTAAAACTTCCCTTTTGCACATTTAGGGAAGTTTTTTTTGATTCAAAAGAACATTTTTTATCGTTTGTTTTTAAAAAATTCTTTTAATAAAATACTACATTCCTCGGCTAAGACTCCATCTATTATTTCTGTTTTTGGGTGTAATGACACATTCATTTTACGAAAGCCTCTTTTTTCATCTTTAGCTCCAATAACTATTTTAGATATCTGACTCCAATATAAAGCTCCAGCACACATTAGGCAAGGCTCCAGTGTGACGTACAAAACACAGTTTTTTAAGTATTTTCCTCCTAAATAATTAGAAGCGGCTGTTATTGCCTGCATTTCCGCATGAGCAGTAACATCTTTTAGAATTTCGGTTAAATTATGGCTTCTTGCAATTATTTTATTACCTACGGTGATTATTGCACCTACTGGAATTTCGCCTTTATCAAAAGCAATTTTTGCTTCTTGTAGGGCTTTTTGCATAAAATAATTATCGGTAAAAATATTTTCCATTGGGATTGAATACTAGTTTTAGCACATTTCTAATAGGTATATTAAAATAGTAATTTTGCCGTTTTTCTAATATTCTAAAATTAATTTTTTTATCAATTCTCGTACTTTTGGTTCTGCATTTTTTGCTGCTTCTAAAACTTCTTGATGTGTGATTGTATCAATGCTATCCTCATTACCCATGTCGGTTATTACAGATAGCCCAAAACATTCAAGATTCATGTGTCTTGCTACAATTACTTCGGGAACGGTACTCATTCCAACACAATCTGCCCCTACATTTTTTACCATTTTATACTCCGAAAGCGTTTCGAAAGTTGGTCCTTGTAAACCTAAATAAACACCGTCTAATAATGTAATGTCAGAATTTGAAGCAATTTCTTTAGCCTTTGCAATCATTTTTCGGCTATATGGTTCACTCATATTTACAAATCTTGGACCAAAACGCTCGTCGTTTATTCCTCGCAGCGGATGTTCTGGCATCATATTAATATGATCTTTGATGGCGATAATAGAACCTACTTGATAGTTAGGATTAACCCCTCCTGAGGCATTGGAAACAATCAGTTTTTGTATTCCTAAATATTTCATAACTCTAACTGGGAAAGTAACTTGTTTCATGCTATATCCTTCATAAAAATGAAATCGTCCTTGCATAGCTATCACTTTTTTATCTCGAATTGTTCCAAAAACTAGAGCTCCTTGGTGTCCTTGTACTGTAGAAACAGGAAAATTAGGAATCTCACTGTAAGGCAATGTAAATTCTATATTTATATCGTTAGTGAAATTACCTAGGCCGGAGCCTAAAATAACACCATATTCAGGGGTAAAACTTGTTTTATTCTTGATAAAATTAACTGTTTCTTGTACTTGTTCCCACATAATTTAAAATTTTTTGATTAAAATTTGTACTATCTTTCACAAAGGAACTTCTTATTGGCAAATAATAAAAATCTTTGCTGTTTAATTTTTTTTCCAAACGAACAAAATCTTTTTCGGTAGTAATAATGATTTTGTTTGTTGCTTTTTCTTTAATTCTTATTATATCTTTCTCTAAAAAATGATGATGATCTGGATAAATCAAACATTCGTTATTTTTAGATTGTAAATATTCAAAAAATGGTTCTGGTTTTGCAATTCCAGCCACTAATAATTTGTTATTATTTATAATTTCTTTTACGTATAGTGTTTTTTCATCAGAATACACCTTGTCATCATAATCTATATAAGTGAAATAAATTGCTTTATTGGTACCTATTTGTTGTTTGATTTTATTTTGTGCAAGCTCCGTAATATCTTTTGGACATTTTGTGACAATTATCATATCGGCTCTTTTAATTCCGTTGCGACTTTCCCGTAAATTGCCTGTTGGTAGCATAAAATCATTGTAAAACAAGTCGTTATATGCAGTTAGTAGTATATACAATCCTGCTTTTACTTTCCGATGTTGAAAGGCATCGTCTAGCAAGATAACTTGTGGTTTTGATGAGGTTAAAAGTAATTGTTCTATTCCATTTTTGCGATTAGCATCTACGGCAACTTGTATGGCTGGGAATTTTTTATAAAACAAATATGGTTCATCCCCTAAAATTTCGGCATTACAAGAGTTGTTTGCTAGAATGAATCCTTCCGATTTTCGTTTGTATCCTCTGCTTAGGGTTGCTACTTGATATTGTTTGGATAGCAACCGCACTAAATATTCTATTTGAGGTGTTTTTCCAGTTCCACCAGCACTTAAATTTCCAACTGCAATGATTGGAACGTCAAAGGAATAAGATTTAAAGATTTTATTGTCGTATAGAAAATTGCGAATACTAGTTACAAAACCATATAGTATTGCAAAAGGAAAGAGTACTTTTCTTAACAAATTCATTTTACAATCCTAATAATTACAGATATGTGCATAAAAAATGGAATTTTAAGCAATTAACTTTTTTATAAACGCTTTGGTAATTAAAGATTAATTTAAAGCTTGTTCTAAGTCGGCAATTAAGTCAGTAATGTCTTCAATACCAACGCTTAATCTCACTAAATCATCTGTAATTCCTACTTCCAAACGTTTTTCTTCTGGTATAGAAGCATGCGTCATTAAAGCTGGATGATTTGCCAAACTCTCAACTCCTCCAAGGCTTTCAGCAAGGGTAAATATTTTAATTTTTTCTAAAAAAGAAATAGCATCTGCCTTTTTTCCAGAGGTGAATGTAAAAGAAACCATTCCTCCAAAACCGTTTTCCATTTGTTTTTTTGCAATTTCGTGAAATGGGTGCGTAGGTAATCCTGGATAGTACACCACTTTAATTTTTGGATGATTGTTAAGAAAGTGTGCTATTTTTTCGCCATTTTCACAATGTCTTTGTACTCGTAAATGGAGTGTTTTGATTCCTCTAATTACTAAAAAACTATCCATAGGTCCTAGCGTTGCTCCCGTTGCAAACTGCTGAAAATGAAGTTTGTTGCCTAATTCTTCTTCTTTCACAATTAATGCTCCAGCAATAACATCACTATGTCCACTTAAATACTTTGTTGCTGAGTGCATAACTACATCTGCTCCCATTTCCAGTGGACGTTGCAAATAGGGTGTTGCAAAGGTATTATCTACAGCAAACAAAATATTATTTGCCTTTGTTATTTTAGCAATTGCAGCAATATCTACTAACTTCATTAATGGATTTGTTGGGGTTTCTACCCATACTAATTTGGTGTTTTTGTTTATTAGTGCTGTAAATTTTTCCACATCATTCATATCTACAAAGTGAAAAATAATCCCAGAATCTTTGTAAATTTTTGTAAACATTCGGTAAGTACCACCATATAAATCGTCCATTGCAATAATTTCGTCGCCAGCTTTAAACGAGCGAAGCAAACAATCGGTAGCTGCTAACCCTGAAGAAAACGCCAATCCACGAGTACCATTTTCTATGCTAGCAAGTGCATTTTCTAGTGCTGTCCTTGTTGGATTTGCGGCTCTACTATATTCGTAATCTGGGTTTACAGGTTGTCCAGGACTTTTTTGAACAAAAGTGGATGTTTGGTATATAGGAGGCATTACGGCTCCAGTACTTGGATCGTGGTGTTGGTTTCCGTGTATGGTTTTAGTGTTGAATTGCATTTTGTGTTTTATTTAAAAAAGAGGGTTAAAATTATAGTTTTCTTGATTTTATAAAAATCGTTTTATACTCATCATCATGCCTAAATGAATAGCTTCGTGGTAGTTGTTAAACTGCAAAACTTCTTCAATGCTATTAACATGAAATCCAATATGTGTCTCATAATCTATTGGGGTTGTAAATATTCCAGCATGGTAATCTTCTTTTGTTTTTGTAAAAGTGGACAAAAGTAGTTTTTTAATTTCTTCCACCTCTTCTTTCGTTGCGGGAATTGTTGGCGTGGTTCCAATTTTGTATTTATGATGTATTTCTTTAGTAATGTTTACAGGCAATCCAGAAAGGCGATATGTTAATCCTTGTTGTGTTACAATTGTATGTGCGGCATTCCAAATTAAATTATTAGAAAAGCCTTCTGGAATTTTGTTTAACGCTTCAAGAGAATAGTTTTCTAGAAAGTCCAAATGCTTTTTTCTGTTAGTTTCCCAAATTTTGAAAGTGTTATTCATGTTTTTTTTTAGTAAAGATGATTAAATTAGTACAAAAATACACTTTCTTTGTGTTTTAGATTAAAAATTATGAATAAAATATATTATTTAGCGTCCTGTGATACTTGCAGAAAAATTATTAAACAATTACCAGCAAATAATAACTTAGTGTTTCAAGACATCAAACAAGATTCCATTACTATTGATGAATTAGAAAAAATGCATGAACTTTCAGGTAGTTATGAGGCACTTTTTAGTAAAAAAGCACAACTTTATAAATCGATGGATTTAAAAAATAAAGTCTTAATCGAGTTAGATTACAAAAATTTAATTTTACAACACTATACCTTCTTAAGTCGCCCAGTGTTTATAATTAACAACAAAATATTTATTGGAAATAACCAGCAAAATATACTTCAAGTAATCAAAGAATTAAGCTAAAATAAGAATTTTTTAGCTATTTTTGTGCCTTCTTAAATAAAAAAAGAACACCTATGATACAATCTATGACTGGTTTTGGAAAATCAAGTTTGCAATTACCATCAAAAAAAATAATAGTAGAAATAAAATCTTTAAATAGTAAAGGATTAGATTTAAATGTTCGTATTCCAAGTGGATTTAAAGAAGTAGAACTTGGAATTCGCAACCAAGTTATGCAAGTTTTAGAACGAGGGAAAATAGATGTTGCAATATATCTAGAAGCAATATCGGAAGAAACCACCAACAAAATAAATATTCCTATTGTAAAAGATTATATAAAGCAAATGCAACAAATTTATACTGATGCAGACGGAACAGAATTGCTCAAAATGGCTGTCAGGATGCCTGAAGCACTTAAAGTAGAACGAGAAGAAGTAAACAAAGACGATTGGACAAAAATTCAAGAAGTATTGCAAGAGGCATTGGTTAATATTGTAGATTTTCGTAAATCGGAAGGTAAATCTTTAGAAAACGAATTTTTGCTTAGGATAACAAATATTCGTACCTATTTAGAGCAAGCAATTGCACTAGATCCAGAAAGAATAAATTTAATAAAAAATAAATTGCAAAATGCCATATCTGAACTAAAAGTAACTGTTGATGAAAACCGTTTTGAGCAAGAACTTATATACTATTTAGAAAAATTAGACATTACAGAGGAGAGAGTAAGATTAGATAATCACCTAAATTACTTTCTAGAAACCATAAATTCTACCGAAGCGAACGGACGCAAATTAGGATTTATAACCCAAGAAATGGGACGCGAAATAAACACTCTTGGCTCTAAATCAAATCATGCAGCAATGCAAAAACTAGTTGTTATGATGAAAGATGAACTCGAAAAAATAAAAGAGCAAGTCCTAAATGTTTTGTAATTCCAAACCTATAAATTAAGAAACTCTTTATTGAAATGAAAAAAGGAAAATTACTTGTGTTTTCAGCACCTTCTGGTTCTGGAAAAACTACCATTGTAAAATATTTACTCTCTAAAAAAGAATTAAACCTAGAGTTTTCTGTTTCTTGCACTACAAGAAAAGCTAGGAGTGAAGAAATTCATGAAAAAGATTACTACTTTATCTCCTTAGAAGAGTTTAAAAAACATATTAAAGCCGAGAATTTTGTAGAATGGGAAGAAGTGTACCGAGATAATTTTTATGGAACCCTAAAAACCGAAGTAGAACGAATTTGGGCATTAGGTAAAAATGTAATTTTTGATATTGATGTTGCTGGCGGTTTACGCATAAAATCTAAATTTCCAGAAGAAACACTTGCCGTTTTTGTAAAACCTCCAAGCATCGACGAACTGAAAATTAGATTAAAAAAACGTTCAACCGAAAGTGATGATAAAATAAATATGCGAATTGCAAAGGCATCAGTAGAACTTGCAACCGCACCACAGTTTGACAAAATTATAAAAAATCACGACCTTGATATTGCTAAAAAGGAAGCATACGAGCTAGTCAAAAAATTTGTAGAAGAAAAAAATTAACAAAAACAAAAAAATTACCATGAAAAAGAAAATCTTATTTGCAATTTTTGCAATTCAACTAGCTGGAATTACTGCCTTTGCACAAATAAATTTAGGAGAAAAAGCACTTGGAGCAATACAAAAAGGCGTTACAGGATTTACTTTTAGCAACGAAGATGCCGCAAAATTATCCAAAGAAGCAGTTGCGAAAATGGATGCAGAAAACGCAGTTGCAACCAGCAAAGATCCTTACACAATTCGTTTAAACAAGCTATTTTCCAAACATCAATCAGAAAACGGATTAGCACTTAATTACAAGGTTTATAAAGTAAAAGAAGTAAATGCTTTTGCAACCGCAGATGGTAGTGTTCGTGTTTTTTCTGGACTAATGGATATTATGGACGATAATGAACTCCTAGCTGTAATTGGTCACGAAATTGGTCATGTTGCCAACAACGATTCTAGAGATGCTATTAAAGCAAGTTACAAAAAAGAAGCTCTCTTAGATGCTGCTGCCTCACAATCAGGCACAATTGCTACTCTTACAGATAGTCAATTGGGTAAAATAGGAAATGCACTACTGGATAGTAGCCATAGCAGAAGTCAAGAAACAGATGCTGATACGTATTCTTATAATTTTATGAAAAAAAATGGATACAATGTAAATGCTGTAGAATCGGCTTTTTTAATTTTAGCAAAACTTAGCGAAGGAACAGATTCTACATTTATAACACGAATGATGAGTTCTCACCCTGATCCAAAGCAAAGAGCGGAAGATGCTAAAAACAAAGCAATTGTAGAAGGTTTATACAAACCTTATGTTAAAAAAGTTGCAAAAACGAATACAAAAAAAACTACTATAAAAAAAGCAGTGAAAAAGAAAAAATAAAACCATGAATATTAGAAAAGGAACACAAGAAGATATGCCAGCAGTTCTTGATTTAATTAAAGAACTTGCAGTTTTTGAAAAAGAACCAGATGCTGTTGTAATCACTGTAACTAATCTTGTAGAAGACGGTTTTGGTGAAAATCCGTTGTTTTACACCTTTATTGCTGAGGTAGAAGGCAAAATAGTTGGAATTGCTTTATATTATTACCGATATTCCACTTGGAAAGGCAAAACCATACATCTAGAAGATTTAATTGTTACTAGTAGTATGCGTGGAAAAGGTGTTGGGGGTGCACTCTACAAACAAATTATGGAATTGGGAAACAAAGAAGGTGTAAGACGTATTGAATGGAATGTTCTAGATTGGAATACTCCTGCTATCACATTTTATGAAAATACAGGAGCAGTTATCAAAAAAGATTGGTTAGTAGCTCAAATGGATGTGGCAGGTGTCAAAAAATTTCTAAAGAAAAAGTAAATCTTCTTGTTTTATGTATGTTAAAAAGAATTATGTCGATTTTTTTTTCACGAATATCTACCTTCGACTTTACGACATTAAAACTTTTGACTTACTCATACAAAAATTATTAAAAAATAAATTCATTAAATTTTATGAGAGTTTTTAAATTTGGAGGAGCTTCCGTTAAAGATGCTCTTAATGTAAAAAACGTTTACAGTTTGTTGCAAACTATTGGTTGTCAAGATGTTTTGTTGGTGGTTTCTGCAATGGGAAAAACTACAAATTCTCTAGAAGTAGTTGTACGAAATTATTTTGACAGTTCTGCAAATTTATCTCAATCAATACAGGAGGTGAAAAATTACCATCTTGAAATAGCTACCGATTTATTTGCAAAAGAAAATCAAATTTTCACAATTATAGAGAATCATTTTATAGATTTAGATTATTTTTTAGCTCATAATAAATCTCCAAATTATAACTTTGTTTACGACCAAGTGGTTAGTTATGGGGAATTAATTTCTACTACAATTCTAAGTCATTATTTTGCAAGCCAAAAGATGAAAACACAGTGGTTAGACGTTCGAAATTATATCAAAACAGATACAACCTACCGAGATGCAGAAGTAAATTGGGAAATTACCAAGAATAACATTTCTGAAATTAAAGCTACCAATCAATTGCTTGTAACACAAGGGTTTTTAGGGTCTGATCAAAATGGCTTTACTACTACATTAGGAAGAGAAGGCTCCGATTATACCGCAGCAATTTTTGCTTATTGCCTAAATGCGGAGAGTGTAACTATCTGGAAAGATGTTCCAGGAGTTATGAATGCCGACCCAAGATACTTTGAAAACGCCACACTTTTAAATCAAATTTCATATAGAGAAGCTATCGAACTTGCCTTTTATGGAGCGAGTGTTATTCATCCAAAAACATTGCAACCTTTGCAAAAAAAAGAAATTCCATTGTTTGTAAAATCATTTTTACATCCTTTATTGGAAGGAACCAAAGTGTCGGGTGGAGAAGATTTAGTGCCTAAATTGCCATGTTATATAGTTAAAAAAAATCAATTATTACTATCTTTATCTTCTATTGATTTTTCTTTTATTATGGAAGAAAATATTAGCGAAATTTTCTCATTTTTACACCAATTTAAAATAAAAGTGAGTTTAATTCAAAATTCCGCAATTAGTTTTTCTATTTGTGTTGAAGATAAATTTGAACATTTTCAAGATTTAATAGAATTACTTTCTAAAAAATTTAAAGTAAGTTACAATCTAAATGTTTCCTTATATACAATTAGACATTTTGATAGAACAGCCATACAAATGGTAGAAAAAGATAAAGTAGTATTATTAAGACAAATTTCTAGCGAAACAATGCAGATTATTATTAGTGAATAAGCTACTTGTTTTGCTAGAAATTTGTTTTGTAATTTTATTGAGAAATATCAATTTAGTTTTTGATAAACTTAGCAACAAATTTTTTATTGTTAGCAATAGCTTCTATAAAATAAACGCCAGAGGCTAAACTTTCTATAGAAATTGTTTCTTGATTTCCTTTCACAAAAATAATTTCTGTTCCATAGATGCTTTTTACAGAAATACTATCCAACAAATCGTTAGAAAGTGTTTTTATTGTAATTTTTGAGGATGCTGGATTTGGAAATAAGCGAATATTATTGTCTAAAAAATATTCTTGTGATGAGAGTGTGGGGCAATTTATAACCACAGGAGTGTTTTTAGCAGTAGTAGTTCCATCTCCAAGTTGTCCGTATAAATTTGCTCCCCAAGTATATAAAGTTCCATCTGTTTTTAATGCAACAGTATGCGAAACTCTAGAATTTACAAAAAGCCAATCGGTAGCAGAGCCATATACACTATTAGGTGAAGTTTTTTGAGTATTTGTGGCATCTCCCAATTGTCCAGAAGCATTGCCTCCCCATGAAAATAGAGTATTGTCTGCTTTTTTAACAATGGTATGTTGATGCCCTTTAGCAATTATGCCACAATTTGTAATGCTATTTATTTGGATAGGATTGTTTTCATCAGTTGTAGTTCCGTTTCCAAGCTGTCCGTTATTATTACCACCCCAAGTCCATAGACTAGAATTTGTTTTTGTTGCAATGCTGTGTAATATACTAGCCATGCAGTTTTGCCAATCTGTGTCTGTGCCAATTTGTGTAGGAATGTTTTTATTTACATTTGTATTATCTCCTAGTTGTCCTACATTGTTTTTACCCCATGCCCACAAAGTTCCATTGCTTTTTATCGCTACTGTATGATCTGTTCCAGCATTTACTATTTGCCAATTAGTTTCTGTCCCAATTTGTGTAGGTGTATTTTTACTCACAGTTGTATTATCTCCTAGTTGTCCATAGGTATTTAAACCCCATGCCCATAATGTGTGATTATTTTTAATTGCGAAGGTAAACTCATCTCCAGCAGCTATGAAAAGCCAATCAGTTTCTGAACCTATTTGGATAGGAATGTTAGAATTAGTAGTAGTTCCATTGCCTAACTGTCCAGACTGATTACTTCCCCATGTCCATAGAGTGCCATCTGTTTTAATAGCAACACAATGAGAATTTCCAGAAGATATTTTATCCCAATTAGTTGCAGTTCCTACTTGTGTTGGGCTTGTAACAGAAGTTACACTAGTTCCAACACCTAATTGCCCATAGTTATTACGTCCCCAAGTCCATAAAGTTCCCCCAGTTCTAATTGCCATTGTATGTGCTCCGCCTGGTGAAACTGTTTGCCAACATTGAGCGGATAAATTAAAAGAAATTAATCCGAAGCACAGAATAAATAAATTTTTCCCCATAATTTATTTTTGTTAATGTTAGTAAGTTCTACAAAAATACGTAAAAATTACTTATTAACAACTTTGTTTTCAAATTTTATTTTTTTTAAGTATTCAAATTATTATAATTCAGCATTTTAATTCTGTTTTGTGATTTAAGTTACAGATATAAATGTTGATAACTTTTGCTTTTAAATGCGATAGATAAATAAAAATCAAGTTGTTTGAGAAAAATGAAAAATATTTTTTTTTGAATAATAATAAAAAATGTACCTTTGCCACAAATTAACAAAAATCCAAAACATAGTTTATACATATATATGGTCATTTTACACAATATACTTCGTTTTATAATAGTTACAATTGTTGCTTTTGTTTCTTACGTTAGTTCTGCTAGTGTTGTTCAAGATTCCATTCCTAGTCAAGAGCCAAAAAACGAGAAAAATTCTATTTCACATGTAAATCCAGAAGGCAATAAAGATGTAAAATCGGAAATTAAAGAATATATTAACCATCACTTGCTAGATTCTCACAATTTTATATTTTCATCTAATGTGGAGACTGGAGAACACTATGGTTTTTCTTTGCCAATTATTTTGTGGGACAATGGATTGCAAGTTTTTTCTTCTTCAAAATTTGAACATGGGAATAAAGTTGCAGAAAATAATCGAGATTATTATGTTTTGCATCATGAAAAAATATACAAAACAGATGCTTCTGGAAAGTTAAACGTGCATAATGGTCATCCTACAAATATTCGTCCAATAGATTTTTCTATTACCAAAAGTGTTTTAGGGATTTTAGGGATTGCTGTGATAATGTTCTTGCTTTTTGCTTCCTTAGCAAAATCTTATTTAAAAAACGGAGGTATTGCATCTGGAGTTGGAAGGATTTTTGAGCCAGTAGTTTTGTATGTTCGAGATGAGATTGCGATACCTAATATTGGAGAAAAATATTATAAAAAATACATGAGCTATTTGCTAACAATATTCTTTTTTATTTTGTTTTTAAATCTTTTAGGTCTTATGCCGTTTGGGTTTAATGTAACTGGTAATTTTACAATTACAGCATCGTTAGCTATTTTAACGTACTTAATTACTACTTTCTCTGCTAACAAAAATTATTGGGCACATATATTTTGGATGCCTGGAGTCCCAGTTATAATGAAGATTGTTTTAATACCAATAGAATTATTAGGAACATTGATTAAGCCATTTTCATTAACAATACGTTTGTATGCAAATATTTTAGCAGGGCATGTAGTGTTAATGAGTATCATAGCTTTGATGTTTATTTTTAAAAGCTGGATTGGAAGTAGTCTGTCTTTTGGGTTAGCATTTGCATTGTCGCTACTAGAAATATTGGTGGCCTTTTTGCAAGCTTATATTTTTACCATGCTTTCAGCTTTATATTTTGGTGCGGGAAATCATGAACACCATCACGAAGAAGCACATCATTAAAATGTTTTTTACTATATGCTTATAGCATAAAGTAAAAAGCTCAAAAAAGAATGTTTAATTTTTAATATATATATCATGACAATTCCAAACATTGTAGGAGCAGGATTAATTGTAATCGGAGCAGCATTAGGTATCGGGCGTATTGGTGGTTCAGCAATGGACGCTATTGCTCGTCAGCCAGAAGCTTCAGGAAAAATCCAAACAGCTATGCTTATTGCAGCTGCACTTATTGAAGGTATTGGTTTCGCTGCGTTATTCGCATCTTAATTAAAACAAAAAACAATAGTTGCAACGGTTGGTTGTAACTATTGTTTTAAAATAAAGTGAGATAACACTTTAATCTATTTACAAATATTGTTGTCACTTGTAAGTTATGTTTTTTGCTAAAAATAAACATCCTTATCTGGGTTAAACAAATTTAAGGTGTTTTTTTAAATGCCCTTTAAAATAAAATTATTTTAGAATTCATACTATGGAAAAATTGATTAATGACTTTTCGTTCGGATTGTTTATCTGGCAAATAGTAATATTTGTTGGGCTTATTTTCTTGCTTAAAAAATTTGCTTGGAAGCCTATCTTAGATGCTGTAAATGAAAGAGAAGAAGGAATTAAAAATGCATTATTGTCTGCTGAAAATGCTAAGAAAGAAATGCAAAATTTAAAATCGGACAATGAAAGATTACTTTCGGAAGCAAGAGCTGAACGAGATGCGATTATGAAAGAAGCAAGAGAAATTAAAGAAAAAATGATTGCTGACGCAAAAGAAGAAGCACAAAATCAAGGGCTTAAGATGATAGAGCAAGCAAAAGTCGCTATCAATGCAGAAAAAAATGCTGCAATGGCTGATTTAAAAGCTCAGGTTTCAAACTTATCTATAGGAATTGCCGAAAAATTATTAAAAAGTGAACTTTCTAATAAAGATTCTCAATCAAAATTAGTCGAAAATATGTTACAAGATATTAAACTTAACTAAATTATGTCAAGTACAAGAGCTGCTATTCGCTATGCAAAAGCTATTTTAGATATTTCAATTTCAAAAAATGCAACTGTCGAAGTGAATAACGATATGTATTTAATGGGAAATACAATTCTGGGAAATCAAGAATTATCTAATTTCATTCAAAATCCTATAATTTCGGTAGAAGTAAAGCAAAATGCTTTGTTGGAGATATTTAGAGATACTAATTCGGTAACTAAAAGCCTTCTTCACTTATTATTTCAAAACAAAAGGTTTGAAATTCTAGAATCAATAACCAAGCAATATACTATTCTATTTAATGAGTTGAATAACAACCAAATTGCGTTTGTAACTACTGCAATTCCATTAGATGAAAATTTAGAAGTAGTTGTGAAAAACAAAATTGCTACTTTTACTACTAAAAATATAGCTATTCAAAATAGCATAGATCCATCTATTATTGGAGGGTTTATTCTAAGAATAGGAGATATGCAATATAATGCGTCTGTGGCAAGTAGATTGCAAACTTTAAAAAGAGAATTGTCTAATTAAATGATGAAAAATATATTTTTAGTTATAATTCTTACTGTTTCATTTTTTGGTTTTTCTCAAAAGATAAAGCTAAAAAACAACCAGATATTAGTAGATGACACTGCTTGGATTACTTATCAAGATTGTGGAAGTTTTGATCAAACATGTTCTCTATTAGATAAAAATAAGGAAGAGCTAATATTTATAAAGTGGATTGAAGAAAAAGGTGTAGAACCAATAACAATTTATAATAAAACAGGAAATTTATTGTATCAAGAAGTAAAATTTTTAGGAATTAATAAATTTTTTGAAATTCAGGAAACCCAAAAAGGTATTTTAAAACTTTTGTATAACTCAAAAGTAATTAATGCTGATGGGGAGTTAGACAAAGAAAAAGTGGAAAAATTAATAGAAAAATATGGTAAAGAATATTCTGAAAGATTAAGCAGAAACTCTAATAAAACCAATACAATAATAATAAAAGAAGAGCCAAGAAGTTCTGGCGTTAATATAAATATAGGACGATAATAAATACTATTATGGCAGAAATTAAACCAGCTGAAATTTCAGCAATATTAAAACAACAAATTGAGAGCTTTGAATCTGGTGCAACACTAGAAGAAGTTGGTACTGTACTTCAAGTAGGAGACGGTATTGCTCGTGTTTACGGACTTTCTAATGTACAATACGGGGAGTTAGTAGAATTTGATAATGGACTAGAAGCCATCGTTTTGAATCTGGAAGAAGATAATGTGGGTGTAGTTCTTTTAGGGCCATCTACTGGAATTAGAGAAGGGTCTGTTGTTAAAAGAACCCAACGTATTGCTTCTTTAAAAGTAGGAGAACAAATGCTAGGACGTGTAGTTAATACACTTGGTTTTCCTATAGACGGGAAAGGACCAATTGGTGGTGATTTATTTGAAATGCCATTAGAAAGAAAAGCTCCTGGCGTTATCTTCCGTCAGCCAGTTACAGAGCCTATGCAAACGGGTATTAAAGCAATAGATGCTATGATTCCAGTTGGACGAGGACAGCGTGAGTTGGTTATTGGAGACCGTCAAACAGGTAAATCATCTGTTTGTATTGATACGATTTTAAATCAAAAAGAATTTTACGATGCTGGAAAGCCGGTATTTTGTATATATGTAGCTATTGGACAAAAAGCTTCAACAGTGGCAGCAACAGCTAAAATGCTAGAAGAAAAAGGTGCTTTGGCTTACACAATTATTGTTGCCGCAAATGCTTCAGATCCTGCACCAATGCAAGTTTATGCTCCTATGGCAGGTGCTGCTATTGGAGAATATTTTAGAGATTCAGGACGACCTGCACTAATTGTTTACGATGATTTATCTAAACAAGCGGTTGCTTATCGTGAGGTTTCATTATTATTGAGAAGACCTCCAGGACGTGAAGCTTATCCAGGAGACGTTTTTTACCTACACTCTCGTTTGCTAGAAAGATCTTGTAAGGTAATCAATGATGATGATATTGCTAAAAACATGAACGATTTGCCAGCTTCTTTAAAAAGTATCGTGAAAGGTGGAGGTTCGCTTACAGCTTTGCCAATTATTGAAACACAAGCTGGAGACGTGTCTGCATATATTCCTACAAACGTAATTTCTATTACAGATGGTCAAATTTTCTTAGATGGTGATTTATTTAATTCTGGTGTTAGACCTGCAATTAACGTTGGTATTTCCGTATCTCGTGTAGGAGGAAATGCTCAAATTAAATCTATGAAAAAGGTTTCTGGAACTTTAAAATTAGATCAAGCTCAGTTTCGTGAATTAGAAGCCTTTGCTAAATTTGGTTCTGATTTAGATGCTGTTACACTTAACGTAATTGAAAAAGGAAAAAGAAATGTAGAAATATTAAAACAAGGGTTAAATTCACCTTATACAGTAGAAGACCAAGTTGCAATAATATATGCGGGTTCTAAAAATCTGTTGAAAAATGTGCCAGTAAATAAGGTAAGAGAATTTGAAAAAGATTTCTTAGAATACTTAAACAATAAGCACAGAGATGTTTTAGACTCTTTAAAAGCTGGAAAATTAGATGATAATGCTACTGATGTAATTGAAAAAGCAGCAAAAGAAGTAGGAGCAAAATATAATTAAAATTAGTCAAAAGTTCTAAAGTCAAAAGTTAAATCTATTTATTGATACTTTAACATACTTTTGTCTTTATGACTTTATGACATTAGACTAATATAAAAGATGGCAAGTTTAAAAGAAGTAAGAAATAGAATAGTATCAGTAGGATCCACAATGCAGATTACCTCTGCGATGAAAATGGTTTCTGCAGCTAAATTGAAAAAAGCCCAAGATGCTATTACAGCCATGAGACCATATGCTGAAAAGTTGACCGAATTATTACAAAATCTTTCGGCTACTCTAGATGGAGAATCAGGTGGCGAATACACAACTCAGAGAGAAATTAAAAAAGTGTTGTTAATTGCAATTACTTCTAATCGTGGTTTGTGTGGTGCTTTTAACTCTAATATTATTAAAGAAATTAAAAGTAGATCTAGTTTTTATGATAATAAAGATATATCCGTTCTTGCAATTGGAAAAAAAGGAAACGATTCTTTATCAAAATCTCATAATGTTATTGATAATCAAAGTATGATATTTGACCAATTAACATTTGATAACGTTTCTTTACTAGCCGATAGTATTATAAATAAATTTTTAACTGGCGAATATGATGTGATTGAAATTGTATATAATCAATTTAAAAATGCTGCTACACAACTTGTGCAAGTAGAGCAATTTTTGCCATTACAATCTATTCAATCAGAGAAAACTAATGTTGTTACCGATTATATATTTGAACCTTCGAAGGAGCAGATATTTTTGACATTAATACCAAAATCTTTAAAAATACAATTGTACAAAGGTATAAGAGATTCATTCGCTGCAGAGCACGGTGCTCGTATGACTGCGATGCATAAGGCTACTGATAATGCGAAAGAACTTAGAGATCAGTTAAAACTTACTTATAACAAAGCGAGACAAGCTGCAATTACTAACGAAATTTTGGAAATTGTTGGTGGTGCAGAAGCATTAAAATAATATTTGTTTTTAAATTCTAATACTAAAAAAGCCATTTTATATAAATTGAAATGGCTTTTTTTTGATAAATTTTCATTTCCTTCAAAAGTGAAGTTTATGAATTATTGTAAAATAAAACTTAGTTGAATAGCTTTTTACTCATTATAAAATCTTCCATTAAATAATTATTTCCTATTTCAATATCTACTGTTTCGGAAATATGGTATCCAATTTTTTGATAAAATCCCAATGCATTATTGTATCTGTTTACGTTCAAGATAACTTCGGTGTTTGCATTATTTTGTGCAATATTCTCTACGGTTTTTATTAATATTTTTCCAATTCCGAAGCCTTGGCCTTCTGGCAATACATATATTTTATGTAATTTGGTTTTAGTGGTAGAATTATAATTTATTTCATAAGAACAAAATCCTAAATATTTTGCGTCTTTCTTCACTAATAAAAATATTTGATTTTCTTTTATTTGATTTTCTAAATATTCTAAATCATAAAAGGTGTGTAACATATAGTCTAGTTGTTCCTTAGATAATATAGAACTATATGTATTTGGCCAAATTTGAAATGCTAAATTTCTAACTATTTCTAATTCTGATTTTGTTGCAACAGAAATTTTCATAAATCAGTTTGCTTCTTTACGCTGTTCTCTGGCTAAAAGAGTGTTTTTTAGTAACATTGCGATTGTCATAGGCCCAACTCCACCAGGAACTGGTGTGATATGTGATGCTTTTTTGGATACATTCTCAAAATCTACATCACCAGTTATTATATATCCTTTTTCGGTATTTTTGTCTTCTACTCTTGTAATTCCTACATCTATAACTATCGCACCATCTTTTACCATTTCTGCTTTAAGATAATTAGGAACACCTAGTGCAGTTATAATAATATCTGCTTGTGTAGTTATTTGAGCAATATTTTTGGTATAACTATGTGTTAGAGTTACTGTAGAATTTCCTGGGAATCCTTTTCTTCCCATTAAAATACTCATAGGTCTGCCTACTATATGGCTTCTGCCAATTACTACGGTATGTTTTCCTTTCGTATCCACTCCATATCGTTCTAATAGTTCTAAGATTCCGAATGGAGTAGCTGGGATAAAAGTAGTCATGTCTAAGGCCATTTTTCCAAAATTCTCAGGATGAAATCCATCTACATCTTTGCTTGGGTC
>DZCQ01000004.1:0-57716 GCA_022730285.1 Flavobacterium psychrophilum | reverse complement strand
CCCATCATTTTCATCAAATTTTTTCCTCCTGGTCCTTGCATCATTTTCATCATTTTGCTCATTTGGTCAAATTGTTTCATTAATTGGTTGACATCTTCTATTTTTCGTCCAGAGCCTTTTGCTATTCTCGATTTTCTTTTTACATCTATTAACGATGGCTTGCTTCGTTCTTGTGGAGTCATCGAATATATTATTGCTTCTATGTGCTTGAATGCATCGTCTTCAATTTCTACATCTTTCATCGCTTTTGACGCTCCTGGAATCATACCGACTAAATCCTTCATATTTCCCATTTTTTTAACTTGTTGTATTTGGGATAGAAAATCGTCAAAGCCAAATTCGTTTTTAGCTATTTTCTTTTGTATTTTTCTGGCTTCTTCTTCGTCATATTGTTCTTGTGCTCTTTCCACAAGAGAAACAACGTCTCCCATTCCTAAGATACGTTCTGCCATACGTTCTGGGTAAAAAATGTCTATTGCTTCCATTTTCTCGCCAGTTCCTACAAATTTAATAGGTTTATTAACCACAGATTTAATAGACAGTGCTGCTCCTCCACGTGTATCTCCATCTAGTTTTGTTAGAACAACTCCATCAAAATTTAGAATATCGTTAAATGCTTTTGCAGTATTTACAGCATCTTGACCCGTCATAGAGTCTACAACAAATAGGGTTTCTTGTGGTTTTATAGCTTTATGCACATTAGCAATTTCGGTCATCATTTCTTCATCTACTGCTAAACGACCTGCTGTATCGACAATTACAACATTAAATCCGTTAGCTTTTGCATACGCTATTGCTTTTTGAGAAATATCTACAGGATTTTTGTTTTCTGGTTCAGAATAGACTTCAACGCCAATTTGTGTTCCAACTACATGCAGCTGATTGATAGCGGCTGGTCTGTATATATCACAAGCTACTAAAAGAGGTTTTTTATTTTTTTTATTTTTAAGAAAATTAGCTAACTTTCCTGAAAATGTGGTTTTACCAGAGCCTTGTAACCCTGACATTAAAATTACACTTGGATTTCCCGAAAGATTTACTCCAGCTACATCTCCTCCCATTAATTCTGTAAGTTCGTCTTTTACAATTTTAACCAGTAATTGACCTGGTTGTAGGGTGGTTAAAACATTTTCTCCAATTGCTTTTTCTTTTACTCTAGTTGTAAAATCTTTTGCTATTTTAAAGTTTACATCGGCATCAAGCAATGCACGACGCACTTCTTTGAGTGTATCGGCAACGTTTACTTCGGTTATTTTACCATGTCCTTTTAGAACATGAAAGGCTTTGTCTAGTTTCTCGGATAAATTATTGAACATAGTTTCTTGTTATATAAAAATCGTAATAAATGCAAAGATATGAAAAAACTTACATTCTTTCAGGAACATGTATTCCTAATAATAAAAATGCATTTTTAATTATACTTGCTACTTTTTCAGAGAGTTGTACTCTAAATATTTTTTGTTCTAAATTTTCTTCCCCTAAAATTGAAATATTTTGATAAAAGGAATTAAATTCCTTTACCAAGTCATAGGTGTAATTCGCTATAAGTGCTGGACTATAACTGTGTGCTGCTATTTGTATTGTTTCGGGGAATAGGGCTATTTGTTTAATAAGATTTTTCTCTTTTTGGTGTACTTTTTCTTCTGCAATTTTTACAGGCAAACTCCAGTTAAAATCTGCTTTTCTTAAGATAGATTGAATTCTGGCATAAGTATATTGAATAAATGGCCCCGTATTTCCTGCAAAATCAACAGATTCTTCTGGATTAAATAGCATCGATTTTTTAGGATCTACTTTAAGTATGTAATATTTTAATGCTCCTAAGCCTATTGTTTGGTATAAAATTTGTTTTTCTTGGGAGGAATATCCTTCCAGTTTTCCTAATTCTTCTGCTAATTTTTGAGCAGTTTGAGTCATTTCTAACATCAAATCGTCTGCATCAACGACTGTTCCTTCACGCGATTTCATTTTACCAGAAGGCAATTCCACCATTCCGTACGATAAATGATACAAATGTTCTGCCCAATCGAATCCTAGTTTTTTTAGAATTAAAAAAAGAACTTTAAAGTGGTAATCTTGTTCATTTCCAACTGTATATACCATTCCGCCAACGTCTGGAAAATCTTTTACTCGCTGAATTGCTGTGCCAATATCTTGCGTCATATACACTGCTGTTCCATCCGAGCGGAGTACAATTTTTCTGTCCAGTCCCTCTTGTGTTAGGTCAATCCAAACGGAACCATCTGAGTCTTTTTCAAATATTCCTTTTTCGAGTCCAAATTGCACTACCTCTTTCCCTAATAAATAGGTGTTAGATTCGTAATAATAGCTGTCAAAATTTACTCCAAGATTGCTGTATGTTTCTTCAAAACCCTTGTAAACCCAATGATTCATAGTGTTCCAAAGCTCCATAACTTCTAGCTTTCCATTTTCCCATTCCAAAAGCATTTGTTGTGCTTCTAAGAGTATTGGGGCATTTTTCTTAGCATCTTCATCCGAAGTTCCAGAGGCAATCAATTCTGCAATTTGACTTTTATATGTTTTGTCAAATTCCACATAATATTTACCAACCAGTTTATCTCCTTTTAATCCAGAAGATTCTGGAGTTTCGTTGTTTCCGAATTTTTGCCATGCAAGCATTGATTTGCAAATATGAATTCCTCTATCGTTAATTATTTGTGTTTTATATACTTTTTTTCCAGAAGCTTTTAGTATTTCAGCAACAGAATATCCTAATAAATTATTGCGAATATGTCCTAAATGTAATGGTTTATTGGTGTTTGGTGAAGAATATTCGACTATTATTGCCTTCTCATTTTCTGTAGCTTCTTTAAATCCAAAATTTTCGATACCTTTAATCTTATTAAAATAATTTAAATAATAGCTATTGGCAACAATAATATTTAAAAAACCAGACACCACATTATATGATAGTACATCTTGTGATTTTTCTACTAAATAAGAACCTATTTTGTTTCCAATGTCTGTAGGGTTTCCTTGCATTTTTTTTAATAACGGAAAGATAACCATTGTTATATCTCCTTCAAAATCTTTTCTAGTTGCTTGAAATTCTATTTTTTCGATAAAAATTTGATAATTTTCCTGAATAGCATTTTGAATTATAGGGCTTAAAATTTCTTGAATAGACATGCTTTTGAGTTTAATTTGCAAAGATACAATTATTCTAACTTAATTTTTAATTTTGGTTTATTTTTAGTTGTGTGATAAATAGCACAACTAAAATACACGAAAAGAGTAATTTTGTGGCAGGTATGTTTTTTTTAGAAAAAATATATATCTTTATAATCCCAAATTAAACCTGCTTTTTATGAAAAAAACACTACTTTTTTTGTTTGTTTTAGTTTCTTTTTCTGTTTTTTCACAAGTAATTACAGTAAATACAACTACACATACTGTTCCGCAGCTGGTAACAGATGTTTTGGTAGATAGTGATTGTGTTTCTATTTCTAACATTAGTTGGCGTACAGGCACATCGTTTGGGAGTGTAAATGGTATTGGATACTTCGAAAATACAAGCCCAAACTTTCCTTTGCAAAGTGGTGTGATTTTAAGCACAGGAAATGTTTTAAATGCCCCTGGACCCAATACCACACAACTTGACGACGGAACTACTTCTTGGACAGGAGATGCAGATTTAGAAGCAACCTTATTGGCTTCAGGAATTACTATGAACTCTGTAAATGCTACGGTATTAGAGTTTGATTTTGTGCCGTTTTCTTCTAATTTTGATTTTCGATTTTTGTTTGCTTCCGAGGAATATGGAAATTTCCAATGTCAATTTTCTGACGCTTTTGCTTTCTTATTGACGAATACTGCCACAGGGGTTACTACTAATCTTGCAGTAGTTCCAGGTACAACTACACCAATATCTGTAGTTACAATTCGAGATAATTTGTACAATTCGTCTTGTTCTTCAGAAAATTCAAGTTATTTCGGAGCATTTAATGGTGGTTCAGCGGCGGCAGGTTCGGCTACTAATTTTAATGGACAAACTGTTGTGCTAAGTGCATCTTCTTCAACTTTGGTCGCAAATACAACTTATCATATTAAACTGGTTATTGCGGATAGGCAAGATTACAAGGCAGATTCTGCCATATTTTTAGGAGCAAATAGTTTTAATATTGGTCAAGATGTTCTAGGTACAGATTTGACAGTAGCAACCAATACTGCTATTTGTTCAAATCAAAGTTACACTATTACTTCGGGCTTAGATCCTGCAATTTATTCTTTTAAATGGAAGTTAGATGGGAATACGATAGGTGGAAATACACCAGATTTAACAATTAATCAGCCTGGTAGTTATAGCCTAACATACACTATTATTGCCAGCAATTGTGAAGTTACTACGGATACTATAATAGTAGAATATTACACACCACTTACTACGCCAGACCCAATAGATTTATATAAATGCGACTCTGGATTAACATCTTACACTTATGATTTATCTATCAATACACCTATTGTTGGGGTTTTTGGAACACAAATTAGTTACCATGAAAGTCAGTTAGATGCGGAAGGAAATATAAATCCTTTAACAAATAGTCACACGGTATTAAGTACTAATTTGCCTAAAACTATTTGGATTAGAATAGTAGATATGAACACAGCTTGTATTAGCACAAAATCTTTTGAGTTAAAATTAACACCACCACCTACTGCTAATAGCCCAGCCGATATGAGAAGTTGTGAAACAGGAACTAATACTGACACTGCTAATTTTGACTTAAATTCGCAAACAAGTAGTGTATTAGGCTCTCAATCTGCTTCTGTGTATAGTGTTTTTTATTACGCCTCGCAAGCAGATGCAGATGCTAATACAAATGCAATTGATTTAAGTTCCGATTATGTTTCTGGGAATGATAGAATTTATGTTAGAGTTGAAACCACAACAGACCCTAATTGCTATTCTACTACCAATTTTGAGTTAATTGTAACACCCAACCCTATTTTAGATGATATAGAAGATCAATATGTTTGTACAAGTTTTACCTTACCAATACTTGTAAATCCAGGAGACTATTATTCTGGCCCAAATCAAGGTTTGCCAATGCTACATGCTGGAGATGTAATTACAACAGATTCTACAATTTACATATATTATGCAACTGCAACTACTCCAAGTTGTGTTTCGGAAGCTAATTTTAGAGTAGAAATAGTTACTCCTACAGATATTACTCCAGCCGATGTGAATGCTTGTGATACTTATACGCTGCCAGGAATGTCTTATGATACCAAATATTATACACAACCAGGTGGTTCTACAGGGACAGGAACCGAAATTCCGGCAGGAACTGTTATTACTACCCCTGGAACAACTACCATTTATACTTATTTTGTTTCTACCGATACACCTACTTGCATATTAGAAAGTCAATTTAATATCACAATTACTATTACTCCAACCATTACTGGAAATTTTCCAAATGTTTTTGATTGTATATCTTATAATCTACCTCCTTTAGCTGTTGGAGATTATTACACATACGACTCTGCTACTTCAACCTATACACTTGCTACATCTCCTATTACAAGTACAACAACCTTGTATGTTTATGCTACCAATGGAATTTGTAAATCACCCGATAGGATATTTACAGTATATATTGGTAGTTTAGGAATTTCTGATGTGAATGTGTGTTTGCCTTACAACTTACCTCCAGCACCTGTTGGAGAATATCGTGATGCACCAAATGGTGGTGGGAATATAATTGCACCAGGACTCATATCCCAATCTATAACAGTTTATACATATGTTCCTAATGCTGGAACTCCTAACTGTACCGATAATGATTTTTTTACCATTACCATAAATGCTCCTTTCTTATCAACACCAACTCCAGTTTCTTCGTGTGAAAATTATACCATTCCGATACAAGCAGAAGGAGGCAATTATTATACTTTATCTGGTGGGCCTAGTACTTCTGGAAATACAGAAATTGTACCAAATACTATAATTACAAGTTCTACAACTATATATATATACAAGCCATCTACCACCATGTTTGGCTGTTACAACGAAAAATCTTGGACAATAACTATCAATCAAAAACCAGTAATAGATTCTAGAGCAAATGTAGAGGTTTGTGATTCTTATACTTTAACAGCCTTAATAAATGGTAATTATTTTGATAATCAAAATGGAGTAAATCCGTTATCAGCTGGAGATATTATAACTTCTGATAACCGAATTTATATTTATGCTGCACACCCAGATGACGCTTCTTGTTATAGCGAAAATTATTTTGATATTTCTATTAATGGAGTAGAAGCGGAGCCAATCCCAACAATTCTTACCTATTGCGATAGCTTTACTTTTCCACCACATACACTAGCAAACAATTATTATTACGATGCTCCTAATGGTCCACATGGTAGTGGAAACATAATACCTGCAGGAACGGTAATTACATCTGCTAACTTGCTGCCTATTTATTACATCTATTATGAAACAGGTGATAGACTCAATTGTAGCGATGAAAACACGTTTAGTATTACCATTAATCATACTCCAATAGCTAATACCCCTAATGCATTGGTAGCATGCGATAATTATCTAACAAATGATGGTATATTTTTATTCAATTTAACAAATTCTGAGTCCGATGTTTTGGGTTCTCAAACACCTGCTAGTAATTATTCTTTCACCTATTATACTACTTTTGCAGAGGCAAATAACCCTCTAGGTATTGCCATTGTAAATCCTACCGCATACGAAAATAGCAATCCATACATCGACAGCGTTTGGGTTAGAATAAGCGACAATTCTAATGTGCCTATAAATTCTTGTTTTGCAGTAACGGAGTTAAAACTAAGAATAAACCCTTTGCCAAACCCTTTGTTAGAACCAGAATATTTTATTTGCGAAGATTACGAAACAGGAACATTGTTAAACTTTGTTACTTTAAATACTACTTTATCCTCTGCAGATTATGATTTTAGTTGGCTTCACGATGGTGTTCCATTTGGTGGAAATACTTCTTTTGTTAATACAAATTTGATAGGAAATTATACCGTAGAAGTAACGGACAAATTGACTCTTTGTAAAAATATAGATACAACAATTGTAACTAAATATTCTCCTTATCTTGAGATTCAATATAGCGATGCATTTGATGAAGCAACATACATTACAGTATTAGTACAAGGAAATGGCTCTGGGAATTATGAATACCAAATAGATGGTGGAACTTTTCAAGATAGTAATGTTTTTAGTAATGTTTCGCCAGGAGAACATATAATTGCAGTTCGAGACAAAAATGGATATTGTTCTCCAGCTCCTGTTAAAGCAGCAATTGTAAATTATCCTAAATTTTTTACTCCTAATGGTGATGGCTATAACGATACTTGGAATATCTTGCATCTAAAAAAGGTCGATTTGAATGCACCAATATCCATTTTTGATAGGTTTGGGAAGTTTATAAAGCAAATAACTCCATCAACATCTGGTTGGGACGGAATGCTAAATGGAAAGCCGTTACCAGCAACAGATTATTGGTTTAAGGTTGATTATCTTGAAAAAGGTTCTACTAAAACATATCGTTCTCATTTTGCTTTAAAGAGATAAAAAAATGAAAGGAAATAAAAATCCGAGAATAATGGAAATGAGGTTTCCATTATTCTCGGATTAATTTTTATAGAAAAAAAGTAACTTTAAAAAGTGAAATTAACTCCTAAACCAAAAATTTCTCTTATTTGAAATGCTTTTCTTGCATTATCGTCATATATCGCTTGGAATGCAACGTTTGTAGAAATATATTTATTCACCTTCATCACTAAATTCATTTGATAGTCTATATCAATATTTTCCGGTTTATCTAAGTAATTGGAATATAAATTTAGGATGTTTTCTATTGATATATTTTCCATTAGGTTAAATTTATAATACCCATTAATTGCAGCACCAAACTCAAACCGACTTGTTTCTCCTTGTTCCACGCCAAAAGCACTACTTAATGTAGTAAATTGTGCATCTACAAAGATTAGACGGGAAGTTGCGGGAGCAATATTTACTTTTAAATTATTAGATTTTTTCCAAAGCATTCCTGGACCTATTTGTAAATAAGCAGGAGATAAAAAATGCGATATTTTTGCATTTGTATTCGGGTCAAAACCAGAATCCAATTGTGTTTTAAAGTTTAAAAAACCAGAATAATACCAGTTGCTTTGATTTATTTTTTTTCCAAAAAGAGAGCTATATTCAAGTCTGTCATCAGATTTGCTTATAGGTTGCCCTTTAATTTGTGTTAGTCCATAGGCAATAAATATCTTATTGTCAAAAACGATTTTTGTTGATTTGTAATTAAAATCATAATTTATAGCTAAGTTTCCAGCAATATTAGATGTCCCACCGCCCAACCAATCGTTGTTAAATGCAGATTGATTAAATAAAAATACACTATTTCCAGCTCGTTTCCAACCCGTTGCAATAGTATCGTTTAACTTGTTTGTAGCAGTTGTGTTTTTTTCTAATTGTTCTTTTTCGCTTAACTGTGCATTTATTTGCATACTAAAAAGCAATATGGTTAGCGAGATGCCTAATTTTCTCATAGTTTTGTTTTGTTTTGTTTTTTTGCAAATATAAATAAATGCAAACAACTCTATGATTCAAATAGCAGAATTTATTTTAAAAATTTGGGATATGAATGCTATAAAACTATCTTTGCTACTTATTTATATGTATAATTTTACAATACGGATAAGTACCTATGAGCAACTCTTTAGAGCAATTATTTGTTTTGCAATTGCAAGAAAACCAGAATATAATTCACAAGATTTGTAGGTTATATACACAAGGTCAGGACGCTCATAACGATTTGTTCCAAGAAATCACTATTCAACTCTGGAAAGCATTCCCTAAGTTTAGAGGAGAGAGTAAATTTTCTACTTGGACATATAGAATTGCTCTAAACACTGCAATTACATTGTATCGGAAGGAATCTATATCTAAGAATAAAATAGAATTTGATTCGGATAAACATCTAGTTATACAAGATGATTATAATTTTGAAGAAGAAGAGAATATAAAATTAATGTATCAAGCAATTAAACAACTAAACGATATTGAAAAAGCACTAGTTTTTTTGTATTTAGAAGATAAAGATTATACCGAAATATCTAGTGTACTAGGAATTTCTGAAGTAAATGCAAGAGTAAAGATGAATAGAATTAAAGGAAAATTAAAAAAAAATATTAATCCATAATTATGGAAAATCTGGATTTATTAAAAAAAGACTGGAACAAAGAGAATTATTTTCCAACATTAACAGCTAATGAAATTTATGTAATGTTGCAGAAAAAATCGTCTTCCGTGGTACGTTTAATTTTTATAATTAGCATTGTAGAATTGAGTATAGGAATTGTTTTAGGAATTGCTCTTTCTTTTACAAAATACGATCAAGAAAATATAGATTTTCTAAAAAAACTAAATATTTACACTTATTATCAGGTGTTTATAGTGTTTTTGTATGTTGTGATTGTTGGTTTTATAATACAGTTTTATCGGATGTATCAAAAAGTTTGTGTAATGGATAATACCAAAAAATTAATGCAAACCATTTTGAAAACTCGAAAAATAGTTCAAAATTATATCTTATTCAACCTTGTAGCTTTTGCCTTCGCTTTTATCCTATTCACAACCATTGGAGTTAAGGTTTCTTTAGAACAAAATTTAGTAGAAGCAACCGTTCCAATAAGCAAAATACCAACTAATAGTTACATTATCTATTTTTTGAGCATTATTTTAATTACAGCAATATTCACTTTTGGTATTTGGTTAGGATATAAAATTTTGTACGGATTTTTATTAAAAAAACTGAAAAACAATTACGAAGAGTTAAAAAAAATAGATTTATAATTTAAAAAATAAAAGTATGAAACTTACAAATGCAAATCTAATTTATAAAAAAATTCTGTCTGATTCCGATAAACTGGCAATTGGAATTACGGATAAAGTAGGCACAATTGGCTTTTTTATGCTAATATTTTTTTGGACAGTTGGTTGGTTATCATGGAATATTTTTGCTCCAATAAATTTACAGTTCGACCCTTACCCTGCCTTTGTTTTATGGTTGTTTATTTCAAATATGATTCAAATATTTTTAATGCCATTAATTATGATAGGACAAAATTTGCAAGGAAAACGTGCAGAAATTCATGCCGAGAATGACTATCAGGTAAACTTAAAGGCAGAACAAGAAATCTTGGAGCTTAAAGAAGAACTTCTTGTTATTAAAAATTTATTGTATAAAATTACTTCAAAAGATTAATGTTTTTTGCGTGAAGGATTATTTCACCAGCATTTTACAATAGTACTTTTATTGATTGATATAGAATTTAGTCTGTTTTTTCTAAGGAATGATGTAAATAAAAACCTCAGGATATTGCTGAGGTTTTTATTGTAAACGAGTAGTTTAATTTTTAGTTTTGATGTTTTAAAGTGTTAAGTATTAAGTTTAAAATGATTTAAAAAACTACTTTATCCTAAATAAGTTTTTAATATTCTACTTCTAGAAGTGTGTTTTAGCCTGCGAATAGCCTTTTCTTTAATTTGTCTAACACGCTCTCTAGTTAGGTCGAAAGTTTCTCCAATTTCTTCTAAAGTCATTGGATGCTGATCGCTTAGTCCAAAATATAGTCTAACCACGTCTGCTTCTCTTGGAGTTAATGTTTCAAGAGATCGTTCTATTTCTGTTCGTAGAGATTCTATAATTAACTCTTTGTCTGGATTTGGAGACTCTCCAGATCGAAGCACATCATATAAATTGGAGTCTTCTCCTTCCACAAGTGGTGCATCCATAGATAAATGACGTCCAGAGTTTTTCATACTCTCTTTTACATCATTTACAGTCATGTCTAGCTCTTTTGCAATTTCTTCGGCACTTGGTGGACGCTCGTTAGATTGCTCCAGTAAAGCATACATTTTATTAATTTTGTTTATGGAACCAATTTTATTAAGAGGTAAACGCACAATACGAGATTGTTCTGCTAATGCCTGCAAAATAGACTGTCTAATCCACCAAACAGCATACGAAATAAACTTAAAACCACGTGTTTCGTCAAATCGTTGAGCTGCTTTAATAAGTCCAAGGTTTCCTTCATTAATTAAATCAGGAAGTGTTAAGCCTTGATTTTGATACTGTTTTGCAACCGAAACAACAAAACGTAAATTTGCTTTTGTTAATTTTTCTAAAGCTACTTGGTCTCCGGCTCTTATTCGCTGTGCTAATTCTACCTCTTCATCCGCTGTAATTAAATCTACCTTTCCTATTTCTTGAAGATATTTATCTAGCGATGCAGTTTCACGATTGGTTACCTGTTTGGTTATTTTTAACTGTCTCATTATGCTTTCTTAATAATTTATTTTGTAACTATTATACGTAAAGATGTTACAAAATGTTACAAAAAATATTAATTATTTTTTTGAAACAATAATAAATAGCCATATAGAACTTAAAAAAGTTTATTTTTTTATTGAATCTAATATTTAAAAGCCTTCACTCCTGGAAAATAAGCGGTATCCCCTAACTCTTCTTCTATTCTAAGCAATTGGTTGTATTTAGCCATTCTGTCCGAGCGAGATGCAGAGCCAGTTTTAATTTGTCCGCAGTTTAATGCTACAGCTAAATCGGCTATTGTGTTGTCTTCCGTTTCTCCAGAACGATGAGACATTACAGAGGTGTAACCTGCACGATGTGCCATATTTACAGCTGCAATTGTTTCTGTTAAGGTCCCTATTTGGTTTACTTTTACTAAAATAGAATTTGCAATGCCTTTTTCAATTCCAGTTGCTAAGCGTTCTACATTTGTTACAAATAAATCATCGCCTACTAATTGTGTTTTAGTACCAATAAGCTCTGTTAAATATTTCCAGCCTTCCCAGTCATTTTCATACATACCGTCTTCGATAGAAATGATAGGATAGTTTGCAGCTAGACTTGCTAAATATTCTGCTTGTTCTTTGGAAGTTCTTATTTTCCCTAAAGAACCTTCAAATTTGGTATAATCGTATTTTCCGTTTACATAAAATTCAGAAGCAGCACAGTCTAATGCAATCATTATATCTTCTCCAAATTTGTATCCTGCATTTTCTACAGCTTTTTTAATTGTGTCTAAGGCATCTTCTGTTCCACCTACTAAATTTGGTGCAAAACCACCTTCATCTCCTACCGATGTAGATAAATTTCTATCGTGTAATACTTTTTTTAAATGGTGAAAAACCTCTGTTCCCATTTGCATAGCATGTGTAAAGTTTACTGCTTTTATAGGCATAATCATAAATTCTTGAAAAGCAATAGGAGCATCAGAATGAGAACCTCCATTAATAATGTTCATCATTGGAACAGGAAGTGTATTGGCAGAAACTCCACCAACATATCTATATAGTGGTAATCCCAGTTCGTTAGCGGCTGCTTTTGCTACTGCTAAAGAAACTCCTAAAATGGCATTTGCACCAAGGTTCGATTTGTTAGGAGTTCCGTCTAATTGTATCATGGTTTTATCAATTCTATTTTGTTCAAAAACAGAACTGCCCAAAAGTTCTTCGGCAATAATGGTATTTACATTATTAATAGCTTTTAAAACACCTTTGCCCATAAATTTGTTTCCACCATCGCGTAATTCTACTGCTTCATGCTCTCCGGTAGAAGCTCCTGACGGAACTGCTGCACGACCAAGAATGCCATTTTCTGTTACTACATCTACTTCAATTGTTGGGTTTCCTCTGGAATCTAGAATTTGTCTTGCGTGGATTTTTACTATAATACTCATATTTTTTGTTTTTTAAATTATATTTTTTGAATTACAAATATATTGCAACTTTTATTTCAAATTTTGTAAGAAAAAGAATTTTATTAACGATAACGATTTAGTTTTTAGCAAGTTTAATGTTTTCTATAAAATGGTCAAAAAGATAGCTAGAGTCATGTGGCCCAGGGCTTGCTTCTGGGTGGTATTGTACGGAAAAGCAATTTTTATTTTTCATTTGCATTCCAGCAACCGTTGCGTCGTTTAAATGCTCATGTGTGATAATTAGTTCAGTGTTGCTTAACAAAGCTTCTTTATTAACTGCAAAACCATGATTTTGTGAAGTAATTTCTCCTTTACCAGTAATTAAATTTTTAACAGGGTGATTTATCCCTCTGTGTCCGTTAAACATTTTGTAAGTTGGAATGTCATTTGCTAAAGCAATTATTTGGTGTCCAAGGCAAATACCAAATAGTGGGTTATTTTGTTCTATAATATCTTTTGCTACTTGTATGGCACTATGCAAGGGTTCTGGGTCGCCTGGTCCATTGGATAAAAAATACCCATCTGGATTAAAAGCTTCTAAATCTTGATAGCTTGCATTGTATGGAAATATTTTAATGTAACAATCTCTTTTGGCTAAATTTTTTAAGATATTTCTTTTAATCCCTAAATCGAGTGCTGCAATTTTATATGTTGCGTCTTTATTTCCGTAAAAATAAGGCTCTTTGGTAGATACTTTTGAGGCAAGTTCTAGTCCATTCATGTTTGGCGTGTTGGACAATTGTGCTTTTAGTTCTTCTATTGGCGTATTATCTGAACAAATTACGGCATTCATGGCACCGTTATCTCTTATATAACTCACAAGTGCTCGAGTATCTACGTCAGAAATGCAAATTAAATTTTGCTTGGATAAATATTCTAGTAGGCTACTTTCGGAATTTGGTCTGGAATGAAAATCTGAAAAATTTTTGCAAACTAATCCAGAAATCTTTATTCCGTCTGATTCTGTTTCATCAGCAGTAACTCCATAATTACCAATATGGGCATTGGTAGTAACCATTATTTGACCAAAATACGACGGGTCAGTAAATATTTCTTGGTATCCGGTGGTTCCAGTATTGAAGCAAACTTCTCCAAAAGCTACTCCTTTAATCCCGATAGATTTTCCATGAAAAATGGTTCCGTCGCTTAATAATAATATTGCTGGCTCCTTACTTTTGTAGTTCATTGTGTACTAGTTGTTGTGTGGGCAAAAATAATCAAAATATCTTATTTAAGTGCTTATTCTTTGAATATAAGTTTCTATTTTTTCGAATTCAAATGGTATTGCTTCTTTGATTTTATGATTGCTAAATATGTTTTTAGAATGTAAGGCGATGGCAATACTTTTTGATAACATTCTTTTTTTACCAAAAAAAGCATTTAAAATCCAATCTATCTTATAGCCAATTGTCGTGTAGGTAGGTTTCAAATAAACAGAAGGTTTCTTGGTTTGAAAGGCAGTTGCTACTATTTCTAAAAATTTTTTATAAGACAGATTTTCTGTAATTAATATATATTTTTCGTTTACAATATTACTTTCCATGAGTATATAAAGTATTTTTACAGTGTCGTTTACAGTTATAAAAGCAGTGTTTCCGTTTGTGTAAAAAGGGTTTCCGTTTTTGACCTTTTTATAAATATGACCACTACCTTCTTTCCAAAATAAAGGAGGTAGAATTACTCCGGGATTCACTATTAATACAGAAATATCCTCTTGTTGTGCTCTCCAAACTTCCATTTCGGCACCATATTTAGAAATCGCATAATCGCTGTGGTATTTTTCAGAATCCCATTCGGTATTTTCGGTAACTATATCTTTCTTGGAGGGTGGATCTCCCAGAGCAGCAATAGAACTTACAAAAACCAGTTTTTTTACAGCTGTAGATATGCAAAAATTAACCACATTTGCAGTGCCTTCAATATTTGTTTTCCTGATTTCATTTTCATCATTTGGGTCGAACGAAACAATAGCGGCACAGTGAAATACTTTGGTTACACCTTCAAAGGCATTTTTTAAAGCAAAAACATCTAGAATATTGGCATTGCACCATTCAATTTTATCATATAAATAGATACTATTGTTTTCTTGGAATACTTGCAGAACTTTTTTTTTGCTATTTTCTGTCCTGTACAATGCTTTAACGGTTTGATCTTGCTTTATTAAATGCAAAACCAAATGCGAACCTACTAATCCAGTTGCTCCTGTAACTAATATCATACAGCAAATTTACAAATTAGAAACAAATAAATTACTAATTTAAAAGATAAAATTCCATTAAAATCATCTTAAAATTTTACCTTTGCAAAAAGTTGGATATAATTTAATGTATGAAAAATTTAGTTGAGGAGTTAAAGTGGAGAGGTCTGTTTCATGATATGATGCCTGGAACCGAAGAGCAATTATTGAAAGAGGCAACAACTGCCTATATTGGTTTTGATCCCACTGCCGATTCTTTGCACATAGGAAGTATGGTACAAATTATATTGCTGGTACATCTTCAAAATTTTGGACATCAACCTGTTGCACTTATTGGAGGCGCCACAGGAATGATTGGAGATCCGTCGGGAAAATCTGACGAGAGAAATCTGCTAGACGAAGCTACCTTGCAGCATAATGTTAATGGAATAAAAGCTGTATTGTCTAAATTCTTAAATTTTGATCAGACACATGCAAATGCCCCAATTCTGGTTAATAATTACGACTGGATGAAAGATTTTTCCTTTATCAACTTTGCAAGAGATATAGGAAAAAGAATCACTGTAAACTATATGATGGCGAAGGATTCTGTAAAAAAACGACTAGGTGCCGAAGGCGAAGGAATGAGCTTTACCGAATTTACCTATCAATTAATACAAGGATACGATTTTTATCATTTATACAAAAATTACCACTGTTTATTACAAATGGGTGGTTCTGACCAATGGGGAAATATAACCACTGGAACAGAATTAGTTCGGAGGCTAAGCCCAGAAGGAGCAAAAGCATTTGCACTCACCACACCCTTAATTACCAAAGCAGATGGCTCTAAATTTGGTAAATCCGAAGGAGGAAATGTTTGGCTAACAGCCAATAAAACATCAGTTTATAAATTTTATCAATTTTGGTTAAATACTTCCGATGAAGATGCACAGAAATATATTAAAATATTTACTTTTTTAGACCAAGATAACATTAATACTTTGATAAATCAGCATACAGAAGCGCCACATTTGCGTATTTTACAAAAAAAACTTTCCGAAGAAATTACCTTGTTTGTTCATGGTCAGTCCGAGCTAGACAAAGCGATAAAGGCATCTGCAATATTGTTCGGGAACTCCACCTCAGAGGATTTAAAAACACTAGACAAAGAAACATTTTTAGAAATTTTTGACGGAGTTCCACAAGCTACTATTTCGCAACCTGATTTAGAAAATGGAATTTCTATCATTGACGTTTTGAATGAGAAAACAAGTTTTTTTAAATCTAATGGTGAAGCTAGACGTGCTTTAACGGCCAATTCAATTTCCGTGAATAAAGAAAAAGTAAATGAAAATTTTGTGCTTTCTACTCAAAATTCTCTAAACAATCAATTCGTATTGCTACAAAGTGGCAAGAAAAATTATTTTGTAATAAAAATACTTTACTAAAATTTAAAAAATAAGGTTTTTAGATATGTTTCAACTTGGCAAAACTATTGTTTCCGAAGATATCCTTCAAAAAGAATTTGTATGCAATCTTAGTGCGTGCAGAGGTGCATGTTGTGTAGATGGTGATGCAGGAGCACCACTTTTGCAGGATGAAAAAAAAATATTAGAAGAAATTTATCCTAAAATAAAGCCATTTCTTAGAAAAGAAGGAATTGCTGCCATTGAAGAACAAGGAACTTGGAGAATTGGAGTAGAAGGAGACATTGAAACCCCTTTGATAGATGAAAAAGATTGTGCTTATGTAATCTTTGATGGAAAAACGGCTATTTGTGGAATAGAGCAAGCCTATAATCAAGGAATAATTAATTGGAAAAAACCTGTTTCCTGCCATTTATATCCTATTCGTGTAAAAGATTTTACCGAATTTGCCGCTGTAAATTATGATCGATGGGACATTTGCTCCCCAGCCTGTTCTCTTGGCAAAGAATTAGAAGTTCCAGTTTTCAAATTTGTAAAAGAAGCCTTAATTCGTCGCTTTGGCGAAAATTGGTATGCCGAATTAGAAAAGGTTGCTGCCGAGCTAAAAGAAGAATAATTTGCTTCATATAAAGGTAAATTAACAATTCCTTATTTTGCACTTACTCACACGTTTTTTGTTTTTTAAAACATTGTTTGTTAGATATTTATATTTTTTAAAATAAAAAACAAAAAATTAAATTTTGTTAAAAACTAAGGCGAATTGTGAATAACTATATCTTTTAATTATCGTTTTAAATCACAATCTTTGTAAACCCCAAATGTGACAAAAAGTATATTTCTAAAACAATAATAAAAATAAAAATTATGTCTTTTATAGAACCGATTTTGCAAGAGAACAAAGATAGATTTGTTATTTTTCCAATCAAACATCATGATATTTGGGAGTGGTACAAAAAGCAAGAAGCAAGTATTTGGACGGCCGAAGAAATTGACTTGCATACAGACTTAGAAGATTGGAACAACAAGTTGAATGAGGACGAAAAATACTTTATCAAACACATTTTAGCATTTTTTGCAGCTTCCGATGGGATTGTAAACGAGAATTTAGCCGAAAACTTTGTAAGCGAAGTACAATACCCAGAAGCAAAGTTTTTTTATGGATTTCAATTAATGATGGAAAATATTCATAGCGAAACTTACTCTTTATTAATAGATACTTATGTAAAAGACGAAGAAGAAAAGCACATTCTATTTCATGCCTTAGAGTCTTTTCCTGCTATTCGACAAAAAGCAGATTGGGCTTTAAAATGGATAGAATCAGATTCGTTTGCTGAAAGATTGATTGCATTTGCTGCTGTAGAAGGGATTTTCTTTTCTGGCTCGTTTTGTGCTATTTATTGGTTGAAAAAACGTGGATTGATGCCGGGCTTGACTTTCTCTAACGAGCTTATTTCTAGAGACGAAGGGTTGCATTGCGATTTTGCTGTGCATCTTCATAATCATCATTTAGTTAATAAAGTACCCAAAGAACGTATCAAAGAAATTTTGACCAATGCTTTGGATATCGAACGGAAATTTATCACCGAATCACTTCCTGTTAGCTTGATAGGAATGAATGCTAATTTAATGACGCAATATTTAGAATTTGTTACCGATAGACTGTTGGTAGAATTGGGTTGCGACAGAGTTTATAATTCGGCAAACCCTTTCGATTTTATGGATATGATTTCACTACAAGGAAAAACTAACTTCTTTGAAAAACGAGTTGCAGAATACCAAAAAGCAGGTGTAATGAACACTGATTCTGAAGCAAGCAAAATTAGTTTTGACGCTGATTTTTAAGATTTCAATTTAACCCTGAAAAGGTTGGTAAAAACAATAAATTACAATTAATCCAGAAGAGGTAAAGGGATTTGCTTTTTCTTTAAAAACTAAAATTATGTACGTAGTAAAAAGAGATGGACGTAAAGAGCCAGTAAGTTTTGACAAGATTACAGATAGAATTAAAAAGCTATGCTACGGTCTAAACGATTTAGTAGATGCTGTTAAAGTAGCAATGCGAGTTATTGAAGGTTTGTATGATGGAGTAACTACATCGGAGCTGGATAATCTTGCTGCCGAAACTGCTGCGTCTATGACTATTTCTCATCCTGATTACGCACAATTAGCAGCGAGAATTGCAATTTCTAATTTACATAAAAATACAAACAAATCATTCTCGGAAACTATGAACGAGATGTATTATTATGTAAACCCAAGAACCAACAAAAAAGCCCCCTTGTTATCTGACGAAGTGCATCAAGTAATTCAAGAAAATGCCGATTTTTTAAATTCACACATTATTTATAATAGAGATTTTAACTACGATTATTTCGGATTTAAAACATTAGAGCGTTCTTATTTGTTAAAAATAAATGGCAAAATCGTTGAGCGTCCACAACACATGCTAATGCGTGTCTCTGTCGGTATTCATCTAAACGACTTAGATTCAGTAGTAGAAACCTACGACTTGATGTCTAAAAAATTCTTTACACACGCAACGCCAACCTTATTTAACGCTGGAACACCAAAACCTCAAATGTCAAGTTGTTTTCTGTTAGCAATGCAAGACGATAGTATTGATGGTATTTACGACACCTTAAAGCAAACTGCAAAAATATCGCAATCCGCTGGAGGAATTGGTCTTTCTATTCATAATGTTCGTGCCACAGGGTCCTATATTCGTGGTACCAATGGAACCTCTAACGGAATTGTGCCAATGCTTCGTGTTTTTAACGATACTGCTCGTTATGTAGATCAAGGTGGTGGAAAACGAAAAGGAAGTTTTGCAATATATTTAGAAACCTGGCATGCCGATATTTTTGACTTTCTAGATTTGAAAAAAAATACAGGAAAAGAAGAAATGCGTGCTAGAGACTTATTTTTTGCAATGTGGACTTCAGATTTGTTTATGAAACGAGTTCAAGACGATAGCTACTGGACATTGATGTGTCCTAACGAATGTCCCGGCTTATATGATGTGTATGGAGAAGAATTTGAAACTCTTTATACCGATTATGAAACCAGAAAAAAAGGAAGAAAAACCATAAAAGCTAGAGAATTATGGGAAAAAATACTAGAATCTCAAATAGAAACTGGAACACCATATATGTTGTACAAAGATGCAGCAAATAGAAAATCGAACCAAAAAAATTTAGGAACCATTCGATCTTCTAACCTATGCACCGAAATTATGGAGTATTCCTCCAAAGATGAAATAGCAGTCTGTAATTTGGCATCTATCTCATTGCCAATGTTTGTAGAAAACGGCAATTTTAACCATGATTTATTATATACTGTGACCAAAAGGGTAACACGAAATCTAAACAAAGTAATCGATAGAAACTATTATCCTGTTAAAGAGGCTCAAAACTCTAACGAACGTCATCGACCAATAGGTCTTGGAGTACAAGGACTAGCGGACGCTTTTATAATGTTAAGGCTCCCTTTTACAAGCGATGAAGCTAAAAAATTAAATCAAGAAATATTTGAAACACTCTATTTTGCTGCTGCAACCGCATCTATGGAAATGGCAAAAGAAGAAGGAGCGTATTCTACATTTAAAGGTTCTCCATTATCCGAAGGTTTATTTCAACACAATCTTTGGAATATTAAAGACGAACAACTATCTGGAAGATGGGACTGGGAAAATCTTCGTAAAGAAGTAATGAAACACGGAGTTAGAAATTCTTTATTAGTAGCACCAATGCCTACCGCTTCTACCTCTCAAATTTTAGGAAATAACGAGGCATTTGAGCCATATACTTCTAATATTTATACAAGACGTGTGCTTTCTGGAGAATTTATAGTGGTAAACAAGCATTTATTACACGACTTAGTTTCCATGGGATTGTGGAACGATAGTTTAAAGCAGGAAATAATGCGTCATAACGGCTCGGTACAGAATATAGATGTAATTCCGCAAAATATCAAAGAATTATACAAAACCGTTTGGGAAATGTCTATGAAAGATATTATAGATATGTCTCGTCAAAGAGGCTATTTTGTAGATCAATCGCAATCGTTAAACTTATTCATGCAAGATGCAACCTATGCAAAATTAACTTCGATGCATTTTTATGCATGGCAATCTGGACTTAAAACAGGAATGTATTATTTAAGAACTAAATCCGCAGTAGATGCTATTAAATTCACTTTGAATAATGACAAAAAAGAAGTTCCTGCCGAAGTGCAAGAAGTAAAACAGCCTATTCTTGTGCAACCTATTGCAACCGAAGAAATTTCTGTAGAAGATTACAAAGAAATGCTGTTAAAAGCAAGAGATACTAATGGCGATGAATGCGAAATGTGTGGTTCTTAAGCAATTTAGCATTTCTAAATTAGCTAATAATTCATTAATATGTTAAAGAAAGAGCATTTGGTTAGAACAAATTCTGAAAATTCCGATTTTAAATATCTTACAAGTTTGCTAGATGAATATTTAGTAGATATAGATGGAGACGAAAAAGATTTTTTTGCTAATTTTAATCAAATTTATTATGAAAATGCAATAGTTTTTTACCAAAATGAAATGCCAGTGGGTTGTGGAGCTTTTAAAAAATTAGAAGATAATAGTGCTGAGTTAAAACGAATGTACGTTCTGCCAGAATTTCGTGGAAAAGGAATTGCTAATCAAATTTTGTTAGAATTAGAAAGATGGATTTTGCAACAAAACCACACAACTTGTTTGCTAGAAACATCTCCAAGGTTAGAAGGTGCTATTGCAATGTATAAAAAAAATGGTTTTAAAATTATACCAAATTACGGACAGTATATAAATATTGAAAGTAGTATTTGTATGCAAAAAATATTAAAAAAAGTATTCCATGATGAACTGGGAACAATTATTATCTCTTAAAAGACAGGGTGATAGCAATAAACGATTTCGTAAAGAACAAGACGATACTCGTTTAGGATTTGAGGTGGATTATGATAGAATTATATTTTCTGCAGCTTTTAGAAGTTTACAAGACAAAACACAAGTAATTCCTCTTTCTAAAACAGATTTTGTACATACACGATTAACGCATAGCCTTGAAGTATCCGTTGTTGGGCGTTCTCTAGGACGGTTAGTTGGTAAAAAAATTATTCAAAAATATCCAGAATTACAGGAAGCTCACGGATTTCAAGCAAACGATTTTGGAGCAATTGTAGCTGCCGCATCACTAGCTCACGATATTGGAAATCCACCATTTGGACACTCAGGAGAAAAAGCAATTGGCGAATATTTTTCTATCGGAAAAGGGCAAAAATACAAAAACCAAGTTTCTGAAAAAGAATGGCAAGATCTAATAGATTTTGAAGGAAATGCCAATGGATTTTCAGTTTTAACCAGCTCCAGACCTGGAATAGAAGGTGGTATTCGATTAACTTATGCAATGTTAGGTGCATTTATGAAATATCCAAAAGAAAGTCTTCCGAAAAAGCCAACTAAAAACATTGCAGATAAAAAATATGGCTTTCTACAAGCAGACAAGCTCTTTTTTCAGGAAGTTGCTGCCGAATTAGGTTTAATTTCTAATAAAACAGGAAAAGATATCGGGTTTGAAAGACATCCATTAGCATATCTAGTGGAAGCAGCAGATGATATTTGCTACACTATTATTGATTTTGAAGATGGAATTAATCTAGGCTTAGTATCAGAAGATTATGCTCTAGAGTATCTAATTAAGCTTGTGCAAGACACAATAGATACCCAAAAATACCAAGCCTTAACTACAAAAGAAGATAGAATCAGTTATTTACGTGCCTTAGCAATTGGAAATTTAATTAGCGATGCAGTAGCTATATTTATCGAAAACGAGCCTAAAATATTAGAAGGAAATTTCCATTTTTCTTTAATGGATAAAAGTAAATACAAAGCGCAAATGGATGATATTATTGCCATAAGTGTTAAAAATATTTACCAATGCAGAGAAGTTATAGAAAAAGAAATATCTGGATATCAAATGATTAATAATTTGCTAGATAAATTCATAACTGCATATATTAATAATTGCGAAGCTAAATCGACTAATATAGACGAACTATTATTAAAAATAATTCCTGAAAAATATCAAATTCAAAAAGAAACTACTTACGACAGATTATTGCACATTTGTCACTTCATTTCCATGCTGACAGACGGAAATGCTTTGCTCTATAATCAAATTATTACCAAATAAAATTGTTAAATTTTTAATTTTAAGTTAAAAAATGTGTTTTTATTTAGAAAAAACTTTATATTTACACACACTATTTTTTTTAACTTAAAATTAACCTATGAAAAAGAATTTACTTTTACTGTTATTTTTACTAACAGTTGTTTTTTCTAGTTTTTCTCAGTCAGTTTCAGAGAGTTCTGTTATTAAAACTGCTAAAAAGGAAAAACCAAGCAAAAAAACAAAAGTCTTGCGTAAGCAACATGCTAAATATTTAGCAAATACTCCTTTTAAAAAGACTCTCAAATTGTCTAAACAAGAAAGGAAATCGATGGGTATTCCTCCCAATAAATATTACGAGCAAGAATGGGAGCTAACCATGAATCCAGCTCTTGGAAGACCCACACCAGAAAATATAGCCATTTTACGTAAAAAGTTGGAAGCAGAAAGAGCTCGTGAATTGACATCAGGAAGAATACCTGGAGATGCTACAGATAATATGTGGGTAGAAAGAGGTCCTAATAATGTTGGAGGACGTACCCGTGCATTACTATTTCTTTTAAGCGATGCTACTAACGAAACTGTTATTGCTGCAGGAGTAAGTGGTGGTTTATGGAAAAACACAAACATAAGCAATCCTAACTCTGCTTGGACTAGAGTAAATATTCCTGAGAATTTAAATGTTTCTTGCATTACCAGAGACCCTAACAATTCTAATATTCTTTATGTAGGAACAGGAGAATCTTATGTGGGAGGAGATGTGAATGGAGATGGTGTTTGGAAATCTGCAGATGAGGGAGTAACTTGGGCAAAAGTTTTTGGAGGTGTTAATGGGGCTACTACGTTTCAATCTTCCACAAATGTTACTGTAAATACACCTATCGGAATAGCAGGAGATTATCCATGTTATCCTACAAATCCAGCGAATTTTGGTACTGCAATTACAACCGCAATTACTAGTGATATTGTATTAATTGTAGATGACACTGCTCCTACAAGTGACGGCTGTACCGCTGCAGTAAATGGCACAGCACTTTCTGGTAAAATTGCGTTGATTAGAAGGGGTTCTTGTAATTTTACCGTAAAAGTTCAAAATGCACAAGATGCTGGAGCTATTGCAGTAATTATGATGAATAATGTTGATGGCACTCCAGTACCTATGGGAGGAACATCTACTACCATTACAATTCCTTCTGTTATGATTTCTAAAGCAGATGGAGATTTATTAGAATCTAATCTTGGTTCAGGATCTGTTAATGTGACATTAAATCCTGCTGCGCCAAATAGTTTTACAGGATTGTTAGTTCCAGGTTTACAGCATGTTAATGATATAAAGATAAGAAATAATGCTGGTGTTTCGGAAATTTATGTAGCAGGAGGAGACACCTTTTATAGCGCTGCAAATGCTACTACTTATCTAGGAGGACCTGCTTTCGGGTTATACAAGTCCGTAGATGATGGAGCCAACTGGACAGAAATTTTCTTACCTGCAACAAGTGCTGGTAATAAGCGTAGCCCTAATGATATTGCTATTGGTAGCGATAACAAAATTTGGGTAGCTACTACAAGTAGCCGTGTATATGGAGATGGTGGTGGAACCATTTACTCTTCCATGGATGGGGTTAATTTTACTGAAAAATATATTGTGCCTGGCGGTGATAGAACTCAAATTGCTATATCTTCTACAACTCCAGATAAATTATATGTCCTAGCAGAAATAGCTGGTGGTGTAACTATGAAATCTACAACAGATGGTTTTACAAATACAACAGATATGCCACTGCCAGTAGATGCGGATAGCTCTATCCCTGCTACTGATTTTGCTCGTGGACAAGCATTTTATGACTTAATGTTAGAAGTAGATCCTGCAAACGATAATACTGTTTATACGGGAGGAATTGATTTATTCAAATCTACAAATTCAGGAACAAACTGGACGCAATTAAGCCACTGGTATGGTGGTTTTGGATACCAGGAGGTTCATTCTGATCAGCATGGATTGGCCTTTGCTAATGGAAATAGTTCTAAATTAGTATTTGGGAATGATGGTGGTGTTTATTATTCAGGTGATGGTGGTACAAATACTACCTCCAGAAATACTGGTTTTAATGTAACACAATTTTATAGCGTTGGTGTTGCTCCAACAGGTGCAACAGGTGGTAACCTTTCTGGAGATTACTTTGCAGCTGGTGCTCAAGATAATGGAACACAATACTTTGGAGGTGTAGGAGCTGGGCAAAATGCTAGTGTGGAAAGTCAAGGTGGAGATGGTGCCTATACGATGTTTGACCAAGGTGCAAATAAATATTATATTTCTAATTATGTATATAATGGAAATATAAACAGACGTATCATTGGGGGTGCTGTTAAGCAAATTAATAGCGAAAGTGCAGAGAATGGAGCTTTTATATGTCCTATGGTTTTAGATTCTAGTCTTGATATTTTATATTCTGATTATAGCACAGGAACAACATATCAAATAAGACGCTACGTTAATGTTGGATTAACAGGAATATTGGGTAAAGCAACAATTACAAATGCTTTACTAACAAGTCCTCCAACGGCTTTTGCAGTATCTAAATACACTACAGCTTCTACAACACTTTTGGTTGGAACTAGATTAGGTAAATTGCTAAGAGTTACAAATGCAAATACAAATAGCCATGCATGGTCTGATATTACTGGTCCAAGTTTTGTAGGGAGTATATCGGATGTTGAATATGGAATGAATGAAACTCAAATTTTTGTAACCATGCATAATTATGGGGTAGTTAGTATTTGGTATTCTTCAGATTCTGGTGCAACTTGGCAAAATAAAGAAGGCGATTTTCCAGATATTCCTGTAAAATCCATACTTTTAAATCCTCTAAATACAAATGAAGTTGCAATTGGAACGGAATTAGGAGTTTGGTTCACTAACGATTTCGCAACAGCTGCACCACATTGGAGACAGTCTTATAACGGAATGCGTAATGTAAAAGTTACCGATTTAGATTTAAGAAATGATAATACTGTATTTGCAGCAACTTATGGAAGAGGAATTTTTTCAGGTATGCTTACCAGTGCAATTTTATCTAAAGAAGAATTTGTAAATAATAATAATGTTACTTTATACCCAAATCCATCTGAAGGAGAGTTGAAAATTCAAATTAGCAAATATGATGGAAATGTTACCTTGCAAGTTGTAGATTTAAACGGAAGATTGGTTTTGGAACAATCGAATGTAGATTTCTCTACAGAAAAAGTAATAAATCTTGACAGTTTGCAATCAGGAATGTACATAGTTAAACTTTCTGGAAAAAATTTACAATACACAGAAAAAGTTTTAATTAAATAATAATATAATTTTTTATTTAAAAAAAGGAGCTATAAAAGCTCCTTTTTTTTGTTAAAAAAAAGGAAGGATCAACAACAAGTACCTTACAACTGGTTAGGAAACACTGCATATCTTAATGGAATAAGTGCTAATATGGACAAACTAGAAATCTCTGATACTAACAAAGCGGCATATCTTGCAGATTCTTCTATCAATCTTGGCATGGCTGGTTTGCACTTAAAAATATAATGAGAGAGAAAAATAGCGCTCAATTTTTAACTACGGAATCTTTTAATGACCTTAGAAGATATAATTTTTCTACTACAGTTTTTCCTGGACTAACACTTCCAACAAATGCACCAGCCATAAATGTAGGGCAGTGGGTAAGAAGAGCAGTATCCATCCTCTGAAGCAAATACAAATCCTGTAAATTATAGCCAAAATAAACAAGCCATAATTGCCAGTAAAGTTTGGTTGGATTTATAAAAAAAAGAATAAAAAAGCCTCGCAAATATCATTTAGCGAGGTTTTTTTTAATAAATCATTTTTGATTAGCTATGCTATAAAAACACAGAAACAATATTTGTACTCTTCGTTTTGAATCAGAAATAGTTTATAGCAATCCACCACTTCCTTGGGTTTCATTATTGTCTCTTTGCTTTCGTTGAATAGCTTTATTTTTAGTACTTCCAAATTTGTAATTAAGGCCAACATAGATAGATTGACTTTCCCAATTAAATTGTCCAATGGAAGTATATGGTTTATCTCCTTCAAATTCAAATTTCATCGAATTGAATATGTCGCTAGATCGGATACTTAGTGTTCCTTTGCCTTTTAATACATTTAAACTCGCTCCTAAATCTGTTTTCCACATTGGTTTACGGGTAAATTGTAAACTAACATCTTGTCCTCTATACATTGTAAACCATTGCAATCTAAAGTCTTTTGTTAATTTAAAACTATGATTCATTCTAGCATTAAAATTAGAAGCATCTACTTGTGTATATTCAAAGGTATATGGTGTGTTTTCAATAGTTCCTTTTACCTTTTTGAAGTAAGTATCTAACCCAAAATTGACACTCCACCATTTTGTAATATCTAAATTTCCAGACAGTTCAATACCATAAGCATTATTATCTTCAAAATTAGAGTAAGTTAAAATTTGTTTTGTTGCATCATTAGGATCGGTGTAAACAACTCGGGTAATTTCGTTATTAATTTTCCTGTAGAAAACCCCCGAAGTAATGCTGCCTATATTCCATTTTCTGGTGTAATTTATTTCAAATGAGTTGGTGAATTGTGGTATTAAGCTTGCATTCCCTACCGATGTGATTGTAGGTGTACTCCATTCTCTAATTGGATTTACTTGACCAATGCTAGGTCTATCTACACGTCTAGAATAATTTAAATTAAAGGAGTTTGTTTCATTTGGGGTATATGTTGCAAATGCAGACGGATAGATAGTTAGAATTTCATCTTTAAAAGATTGATCTGCAGTGCTTATTTTTTTAAAATTAGCTTTTGCATTATATTGTTCAACTCTTGCTCCTGCTTGCAAACTCCATTTACCTAATTGCTTTCCGTATGTTCCATAAGCTGAGTATATTTCTCTCTTATAATCAAATGCTGAATTATAATAATTATTTACATTAAAGCTGTTATTTGTTGTTTCTACACGGCTTTCCATTCCTAATTCTAGTTTTGTAGTCTCTGTTAGTGGGTTGGTATAATCTACGTTTAGGATAGTATTTTTCCCTAATGTTTCTACTTGGTTAGTATAAGAACTACTTGGAAATAAATTTTCAAAATAGGCGTTTTCTGGCGAATCCTCATTTGTGTAATTTAGTTCAAATTCTAAATTGTGCCCTTCTTTTTTAAAATCATGTTTAAAATCTAAATTATAAGTTTGCGTGGTGCTTTTATTCTGATTGTTAAATATTTGGAAGGAATTAGGGTTTGTTCCAGTTAAATAGTTTACTTGTGTGCTTCCGAATCCATCACTAAAAAATCTATTTTGTATGGTGTAAAATGATAAGGTGTTTTTACTATTTGCATAAAAATCTAACCCTATTTTCCCTAAATGAGAATTGTTTTTATTGCCAAAAACAAAATTTTGAACATTATTGTTATTGCTTTCAAAACTATTTATGAAACCACCATTCGCATTTTTTCCGTGATTAAAACCATAGTTTCCAAAAACATTTATTTTTCCAGTTCTATAATTTAAATCGAATGAGGAATTAATTTTTGGGCTTTTTGCAAATGTAACACCAGTATTAACACTTCCATTAAACCCTATTTTTGCATTTTTATGTAAAACAATGTTTATAATGCCACTCATTCCCTCAGGGTTATATTTAGCCGATGGATTTGTTATTAATTCAATTTGCTTGATAGATGCGGAAGGAATTTGTTGTAAAACTTGAGCCGAAGTCATAGTTGTTGGCTTTCCGTCTATTAATATTTTTACATTTTCATTTCCACGCAAGCTAATTGCATTGGTTTGTGGATCTACTGTAACCGATGGAATATTGTTCATGATTTCTCCAGCAGTTGCCCCCGCAGAGATTAAATCCTTACCAATATTTATTATTTTTCGATCAATTTTTTGTTCAATCGTTGATTTTTCTTTTACAACAGTAACTTCACCAAGTTGCGTTGTTTCTTCTGTAAGAAAAATGGTTTTTAAATTTAAAGTTTTATTTTCGTCCGAAAGAGTTATGCTTTTCTCATATTTTTGATACCCCATAAACAATATTTCTATCGTAATAGTTTTAGCAGGTAAATTATTTATCACAAAACTACCATTTTCTTTAGTAATTCCTCCTGTTATTACTTTACTATCTTCTCGAACTGTGATAGTTGCATATGGTATGGGTTCGTTTGTTTTTTTATCTATAATTTTGCCTAAAATGCTTCCAGAATTAGTATTGTTTTGTGCTTGTAAATTTGCAATTGTCCCTATAATGCAAAAAAGTAATAATTTGAATCTCATGATTTTTTTAGATTAGTTTTTTAAGTCTTACAAACATTAGTTCTTATAGAACGTTATTGTTACTATTTTTAAGGAATATTTAACAAAAAAAAACTCGATAATTTTAATTTTATCGAGTTTTTAATTTTAAGAGAAGAAGTGTTAATTGTTGTCTGTTGCTATTAAGTTTAAGGCAGAACCCGCTACAAACCAACCAATTTGACTTTCATTGTAAGTGTGATTTGCTAAAATTATATCTTTTGAACTATCACTGTGAACAAATTCTAATGTTAATGGTTTTCCAGGTGCAAATTCTGTTAAATCTAAGAAATTGATAGTATCATTTTCTTGAATTTTATCATAATCAGCTTCGTTAGCAAAAGTTAATGCCAACATACCTTGTTTTTTCAAATTCGTTTCGTGAATACGAGCAAACGATTTAACTAAAACCGCTTTTACACCTAAGAAACGTGGCTCCATCGCTGCATGCTCACGTGAAGAACCTTCACCATAGTTTTGATCACCAACAACAATAGATGGAACACCAGCCGCTTTGTAAGCTCTTGCCACAGCAGGAACAGCAGCATACTCACCAGTCAGTTGGTTTTTAACTTTATTAGCTTCTTGATTATAAGCATTTACAGCACCAATCAACATATTATTAGAAATATTATCTAAATGTCCACGGAAACGTAACCATGGTCCAGCCATAGAAATATGGTCGGTTGTACATTTTCCGAACGCTTTTATTAAAAGTTTTGCTCCTGAAATATTTTTTCCATCCCAAGCATCAAATGGTGCTAAAAGTTGCAAACGGTCAGAAGTTTTAGAAACCGCTACTTGAATTCCACTTCCATCTGCAGCTGGTGCTTGAAAACCATTGTCATCAACATCAAAACCTCTTTTTGGTAATTCTTCTCCAAACGGTGGTGTGAATTTTACTTTTTCACCATTATCATTTAACAAATAATCTGTAATTGGATTGAAAGATAAATCACCTGAAATTGCCAATGCTGCTACCATTTCTGGAGAAGTTACAAAAGCATGTGTATTTGGATTTCCGTCAGCTCGTTTAGAGAAGTTTCTGTTGAACGAGTGAACAATAGTATTTTTTTCTTCTTTGTCTGCTCCTGCTCTATCCCATTGCCCGATACAAGGTCCACAAGCATTGGTAAATACTTTTGTTCCCATTTTTTCGAAAGTTGCAATGATTCCGTCTCTTTCAATGGTATAACGAATTTGTTCAGAACCTGGATTAATTCCGAATTCTGCTTTTGGAGTAATTCCGTGAGCAACAGCTTGTTCTACAATAGAAGCCGCACGAGCCATATCTTCGTAAGAGGAGTTGGTACATGAACCAATTAATCCCCATTCCACTTTAAGAGGCCACTCATTTTTAGCCGCTTCTTCTTTCATTTTAGAAACAGGTGTTCCTCTATCTGGTGTAAATGGTCCATTGATATGTGGTTCTAACTCTGATAAATTAATTTCGATAACTTGGTCAAAATATTTATTTGGATCAGCATAAACTTCGGCATCACCTGTTAAATAATCGGCTACTTTATCGGCAGCATCAACCACATCTTGACGACCTGTGGCTGCTAAATATCTTCTCATGGAATCATCATAACCAAAAGTTGAAGTTGTTGCTCCAATTTCGGCACCCATGTTACAGATTGTACCTTTTCCTGTACATGACATATTGGTGGCACCTTCACCAAAATATTCAACAATAGCACCAGTTCCACCTTTTACAGTAAGAATATCTGCCACTTTTAAAATCACGTCTTTTGGAGCTGTCCAGCCATTTAATTTTCCTGTCAATTTAACTCCAATAAGCTTAGGAAATTTCAATTCCCAGTACATTCCTGACATTACATCAACCGCATCAGCACCACCAACACCAATGGCTAACATACCTAATCCACCAGCGTTTACAGTGTGTGAATCGGTACCAATCATCATTCCTCCAGGAAATGCATAATTTTCTAAAACAATTTGGTGGATAATTCCTGAACCTGGTTTCCAAAAACCAATTCCATATTTATTAGAAACAGAAGAAAGGAAATCAAAAACTTCTTTCGATTGTGAATTTGCTACAGCTAAATCGGTTGTAGCACCAACTTTTGCTTGGATTAAGTGGTCACAGTGAACAGTTGTTGGAACAGCAACTGTTTTCTTTCCAGCGTGCATAAATTGCAATAATGCCATTTGAGCTGTTGCATCTTGGCAAGCAACTCTATCTGGAGCGAAATCAACATAATCTTTTCCTCTTGAAAAAGCTTGAGAGGGTGTTCCTTCCCATAAATGAGAATATAAAATCTTTTCAGAAAGTGTTAATGGACGACCAACTAGTTCACGTGCTTTATCCACACGTTCAACCATAGTGCCATAAACTTTTTTAATCATTTCGATATCAAAAGCCATAATAATAATTGTTTTTAGAAAATTAGTATTGCAAATTTACGAAATTTGAAGTCTATTTTTGTAATTTTTATTTATTTTAGATTAGTTACACAAACTCTTTTGTCATAAATCTATTTTTGGTAGTATAATTTTATCAATATTTTAATTTAAAAGTTTTTTTTTGACTATTTGCTAGTTTTATCCCTAAGCATTGTAATTGGTTTTTCGAAAAAAGCATATATTATAAAAGATATTGCAAAAGTTGCTATAAGATAAATTAGTATTATTACTAAATTTGATAATTTTAAGTTGTAACTATACAGTATGTTTTTTAAAACAACGCTAACAATACTATAATGCACTAAATATGCTGCATAAGAAGTTTTGCTCACAAAAGTAACGATGCTACTTATTTTTGTTTTATTCTGTTTCCAAAAGATAAAATAGGGTAATGCTAAAAAAAAGATAAGGGAAGATAATGTAAAATAAAAGACAATAAAATAGATTCCATTGGTATTAATACTTATTCCTAAAACATTTAAAATAATAAATTGTAGTAGAAATAAGTGAACTGCCACAATTAAAGCATAGGTTTTGTATTGGTACAAAAAATGTGGGTAATACCAATGTATCCAGGCTAAAATTCCTCCCCATAAAATGGTATCATATCTATATATCACCACCGATTTTATGGTTACATTCCATATTTCCATTGAGGTTATGCTATATTTTTGAAATGCAATATATCTTAATATATGTGCTATAATTATTAAGGATAAAATGGTGAATATAAAAAGATGCTTTTTGGGGATTTTAGTAAAAAAAAATGCTACTAGCAGTGTGATAGGGAACAGTATGTATGTCCATTCTTCTACAGACAAACTCCAAGATTCTGTAAAAAAGGTAATGGAATAAGTATTAAAGTTTTGTAAAAAAATAAAATACAACTCTAAATTTTTTATGGGATAACCCAAATATAGTGTAATGCCAATATTTACTAATAATATCAAATAGTAATTAGGTAAGGTTCTAAACCAACGCCTTTTTATAAATGTAAAAAAACTGGATAATGAATAGTTTGTGTCTAAAAAATCCCGAAGCAGTATAGTGCCTATTAAATAACCACTTAGCACAAAAAATAATTCTACACCAGCAAATCCAAACAGCCCACTAAATGAAATCAAGGTAGGATTAGCACTGCCTATTAAATAGTAAATATGAGAAAATAAGACAAATACAATCGCAGTAGCTCTTATAAAATCTAAACCGAATATGCGAGAAAGAGTTGTTGTTTGCATAGTTACTTTTGTTATATTTGTAAGCAAGAAATGGTTTGTTACTTAGAAATATATTCTTGTCACATAAATTATAAACGTGCAATCAAAGATATACAAATATTTTTTATTTACTTTTTTCCTATCTAATATTTTAGGTATAAGTACTTATTATTTGTTATCAACACGGCATAAAGCAATACTTAAAACAATAGTATTTCATAAAATTGGATTGTTAGATAGTAATTGGAAAGTGCAAAATGTTTCTAGCGAATACAGAATGCGTTCCCCTACTTTTTTAATAGATGGGTTGTACAAGTCTATGGAAGGACCTAAATCCTCGAGATATATACAGTTAAATCAATCTAAAAAATTGCTTTGGATAACAGGATTTCAGGTCAAAGCAATAGATGCAAAAACAAATTTACAAATATCTAACGACTATATTTGCCACATGAATGTGGATATTAATGAGGAGCAATATTACTCTCATTTTAACCTTCAAGACAGAATTGGGAAGCAATATCCAAGATTAACATCGTTGTCTAACGGATTAGAACAGTTTGATTTTCCAAAAGGATATGGTGTTCCTATCATGGCAAGCGATTTTTTAAACGTAACCACACAATCTTTGAATCTTAATTTGCCAAATGAATTTAAAAAAATAAAACACGAGATACTAGTGAAGTATGAAAAAGAAAACAAACAACTAAAGCCATTAACAAGTACAACCATTTTTTTGCAATTGCCCTATAATGAAAATAATCCATACAAAAGTCCGTTAGATCCTGCTAGTAACGAATGTATTCCTGTAGAAACGAAAAACCATAGTTATCTTGATATCAATGGGAAACCATTATCTGGGCATTGGGTAATTCCAAAAGGGCATAAGGTGTATAAAAGTTCAATTACTTCTCAGCTTCAGCTAAAAGATAGTTTGCGATTGCATTTTTCTGCACCACACGTTCACCCATTTGCAACAACAATTGCAATTTTTGACAAAACAGCAAACAAAACTCTATTTACTTGTAAAATTTCTAATTTTAAGAATAAAATAGGACTTTCAAAAATTGGCACATTTAGTTCCGAAACAGGAATTTGGTTTTACCCGAACCATGAATATGAAATTGTTTTAGAAGTAAATAACACATCTAAAACACCACAAGACATGATGGGGAGTATGTTTTTGTTTTTTTATGATAAAGAGTTGGAATCTAGTCTTTAAGCATTGTAAATTCTTGTAACTTTATCTACACCATCAATTTTTTTAATATTATCTATTAGTTTCTTTAGAATACTATTGTTTTGAATGGTTACGGTAAGCTGTCCGTTAAAAATACCAGCCTCGCCACTTAAAGTGATGCTCTGAATATTTACATTCATATCAGCAGAAATAACTTTGGTAATTGAATTGGTAATACCTACACTATCCATACCTGTAATTTTTAAAATAGCTTTAAATTCCTGCTGTGAGGAGTCAATCCATTTAGCACTCATAATTCTATATGCATAGTTAGACTGCATACTAATTGCGTTTGGACAATCTTTTTTGTGGACTTTAATCCCTTCATTAATGGTTACAAAGCCAAATACGTTGTCGCCAGGAATCGGGTTGCAACAATTGGATAGTTTATAGTCTAACTTGTCTTGTTCTGGACCAAATACCAGCATATCATAGTTAGCACTAATAATATTTTTATGGATTAAATCGGGATTTACATTAGGACTTCTTTTAATTTTGTTTTTAAAGAAACTTACGAATGCATTGCTTCTTTGAGTTGCAAATTCTTTTAATTGCTGGTTGTCAATAGCTTCAATTCCAACTCTATAAAAGAGGTCTAGACTAGTTTTTAATTTAAAATAAACAACTAAATCATTTATTACTGCTTCGGATAGTGTTATTTTAAGATGTTTTAACTTTCTACTAAGTGTTTCTCTACCATCATCGGCAATTTTTTTGGTGTTTTCGTTTAAAACATTACGAATTTTATTTTTAGCCCTAGACGTGGTTACATATTCTAGCCAGTTAATAGTAGGTTTTTGGTTTTGTGAAGTTATTACTTCTATTTGATCACCACTTTTTAACTCGGTGTTTAAAGGCACCAATTTTCCATTTACCCTAGTTCCTCTTGTTCTAATTCCAATTTCTGAGTGAACACTAAATGCAAAGTCTAAAGAAGTTGCTCCTTTAGGCAAAGATTTTATTTCTCCTTTTGGAGTAAACACATATATTTCTTTAGCATATAAATTCATTTTAAAATCCTCTACAAAATCAACGGCATTGCTTTCGGAGTTTTCTAGTGCTTCTTTAAGTAAATTAAGCCATGTGTCTAAACCGGTTTCTTCTGTAACTCCTTGTTTGTATTTGTAGTGTGCTGCATATCCTTTTTCTGCAATTTCGTCCATGCGTTCACTACGAACTTGTATTTCTACCCATCTGCCTAAAGGTCCCATAACGGTTATGTGTAATGCTTCGTAACCTGTAGATTTTGGAGACGAAATCCAATCTCTTAATCTACTCGGGCTGGGACGATAATGATCGGTTACAATAGAATATATTTTCCATGCTAAGAATTTTTCATCATGTGGACCCGATTTGTATATAATTCGTAGGGCAAATTTGTCATATACTTGCTCAAAAGTAACATTTTGAGCTGCCATTTTTCTACGAATAGAGTAAATAGATTTAGGACGACCTTTTATAATATAATCAACACCTTCTTTGTCTAACGATTCTTGTAATACATAGGAAATGCTTTTTATATACGCATCTTGTTCTTCTTTTGTTTCTTTTATTTTACTAACAATTTCGTTGTATATTATTGGTTCTGTATATTTTAAGCCTAAATCCTCTAGTTTTGTTTTAATGTTATACAGTCCTAATCTATGTGCTAAAGGAGCATAAATATATAGTGTTTCGGAGGCTATTTTAACCTGTTTATATTCCGCCATACTGTCCATAGTTTGCATATTATGCAATCTATCGGCAAGTTTGATGATTATTACTCGAACATCATCATTAAGTGTAAGGAGCATTTTTCTGAAATTCTCAGCTTGCATCGAAATATTCATTTCTTTTCTAACCTGCGATATTTTAGTTAAACCAGCAACTAGTTGTGCTACTTTTGGGTTAAACATTTTCTCTATATCTTGAACGGTAATATCGGTATCTTCCACTACATCATGCATTAATGCGGCGGCAATAGAGGTTGCTCCGAGTCCAATTTCGCTAGCAACAATTTTTGCAACAGCAATAGGGTGGAATATATATGCTTCGCCAGATTTTCTGCGTTGGTCTTTGTGTGCTTCTACAGCTACATCAAATGCTTTTCGAATTATCTTTTTATCATCGAGCGTAAGTGATTGATAGCTAATACGTAATAATTCTTTGTATTCTTGTGCAATTGCTTTATTTTCTTTTTCTATATCAATTTCTGTCATAACATACTATCTTCAATTTCTAAAATTACAAAAAAGATAAAAATTATACAAGAAAATATTGAAATAGATTTTTCAGAAAAGTATTTTATAGAAAATAAGTACAATTAAATTTGGGGTTTTTTACTTAAAAACCACGTTGCCTTTTTGCTTCAAAAACAAGAATGGCAGTTGCTACCGAAACATTCATGCTATCTATTTCGCCTTGCATGGGTATTATTATGGGTTGTATTTCATTTGTTCTCCATTCTTTGCTAAGACCTGTTGCTTCGGTACCAACAATTATAGCACTTGGTTTTGTGTAATTTTGAGTGTGATAACTAGTTGCATTTTGTAAGGTTGCTGCAAAAAGCTGAATGTTTTTTTGTTGCAGATATTTTAAAATATCTTGGGTGCTACCAGTAATAATTTGGTTGGTAAAAAGACACCCAACACTAGAACGAACAATGTTTGGATTGTATAAATCTGTTTTTGGATTTGCAATAATAACAGCATCTATTTTTGCAGCATCGCAAGTGCGTAATATTGCACCGATATTACCTGGTTTTTCTAAGGCTTCTAAAACAATTATTAATGGATTGCTAGGTAATTCTAGATTTTCTAATTCGTGTGTTTTAGTTTTTGCTACTGCTACAATTCCTTCGGTGGTGTCTCTGTAAGCAATTTTTTGATATACTTCTTTAGATATTTCGATGCTATTTACATGGTTTGGAACGCTATCTTTTATTTGCGAAAGTGAAACGAATTCGGGTACAAACAAGATAGTTTCAATGCTATAATTCCCTTTAATGGCAAGTTCAATTTCTCGTTTCCCTTCTATTAAAAAAGTTTTTGTTTCCTTGCGATATTTCGATTTTTCCTGTAGTAAAATTAAAGATTTTATATACGGATTTTGTGTTGATGTAATTTGTTTTACCATAAAAAAATGTAACTTATACAAAGATACAATTATTGTTAATTAAGTGCTACAATTTCATTTTTTAATTGGCTAAAAAATGTGTACTTTTCCGACTTTAAAATAGATGGGTGAAAAATTATAGTGTAAAACAATATACCACTGTGGATTATTCTGTTTGGAATTCCTTTTTGAGTAATTCAAAAAATGGAACTTTCTTGTTACATCGTGATTTTATGGAATATCATCAGGATAGATTTTTAGATTGTTCTTTTTTAATTTTTGAAGAAACAAAATTAATAGCAATTTTACCCGCTAATAGAACAAAATCAGAGCTTTATTCCCATCAAGGATTAACGTATGGGGGGTTACTTTATTCTAAAAATAGCAGTTTTGAAAGTATTTTTAATGCCACAAACACTCTTTTCATACACTTAAAGCAAATTGGAATATCTTCTTTTTATATAAAAAATATTCCTTCTATTTATTGCAAATTTCCTTCAAACGAAATAGATTATATTTTGTTTTTATCAAAAGCAATTCTTGTTAGTAAAGAAGTTTTGCTTGCCGTAAATTTAAAAACCCATGTTGTTTTTACAAAAGGAAAGCAAGAGGGTGTTTTAAAAGGGACTAAAAATAATCTGATTGTAGTGGAGGAACCGAATTTTGAACTTTTTTGGGAGCAAATTTTAGTTCCTAATTTACAATTGAAACACAAGACAAAACCTACACATTCTTGGCAAGAAATGGAATATCTGCATAAAAAATTCCCTAAAAAAATCAGGCAATTCAATGTGTATTACAATAATAAGATTGTAGGAGGTACAACTATTTTTGAAACAGAAATGGTGGCTCACACACAATATATATCTGGAAATGAAAGCAAAAACACACTTGGGACTTTAGATTTTTTGTTCCATTATTTAATTAAAAATGTGTTTAGTGCTAAGTCTTTTTTTAGTTTTGGAACTTCTAGCTGTAGTGATTCTGCTAGGAATATTAATCATGGATTGCATTTTTGGAAGCAAGGTTTCGGTACTACTGTTTATCTGCAAGAAATGTATCGGTTGGATTTGGATAATTTTTCAATGGATTAACAATGTGGAAAAAATATTACAAAAAAACCATCACCTCACAATTATTTAAAATCACTAGTTTAAATAGTTTAAATATTATTCTAAAACTCGGAATTGGTATTTTGACCTCTAAAGTTTTGGCAATTTTTGTTGGACCTGCAGGAATGGGATTGGTTGGTAATTTACGAAATTTTATGATCTCTATAGAAAGTTTTGGAACATTAGGATTTCAAAACGGGATTGTAAAATATATTGCCGAGAATAAAAAAGACACCACTGCCTTTAGCAGAATTATTTCAACCATTTTTTTTACAGGATTGTTTGTTTGTTTTATAATAGGATTAGGATTGTACGGTTTTGCCTTTTATTGGAACAAAATTGTTTTTGGAAATAGCCTTGCATATTCCAACATTTTTGAAATAATGGTATTTGTATTGCCGTTTTATATTGGTTCTATTTATTTTATAGCCATTATTAATGGTTTGGGAAAATATAAACAAGTGATTTATATAAATATTCTTGGAAGTATATTAGGCTTGTTAGTAACCGTTTTTTTAGTATATAAATTCTCGGTTTTCGGAGCTTTATTGACAATTATAATTACACCTTCGTTACTTTTTTTAATCAGTTTGGCTTTTGTAAAGAAAGAAATTTCTTTGTTCACAAAAATACGTTTTGCAAGTTTTGACATTCAAATTGTTAAAGATTTGTCGCACTATACTCTAATGGTTTTGGTTTCGGGAATTGTAGGGCCAATTGTAGTGTTGGCAATTCGGAATTTTATTATCCACAATATTGGCATTACACAGGCTGGATTTTGGGAAGCAATGTCTAGATTATCAACTTATTATATGCTTTTTATCAATACTTTATTAAGCATTTATTATTATCCAAAATTAGTTTTAGCAACCACTAATATACAAGTAAAAAAAGTTGTTTGGAGCTATTATAAAAACATTTTACCGCTGTTTGCGATAGGATTGTTTCTTATTTATTTTTTGCGTTTTCTAATTGTCAAAACACTTTTTACCGTTGCTTTTGAACCGGTTTCAAATCTGTTTTTTTGGCAATTAATTGGAGATTTTTTTAAAGCATTATCTTGGATTTTGGGATTACTATTTTTTGCAAAAAAAATGTCCAAGGCTTTTATACTAACCGAAATTCTGTCGCTGTTTATTATGTATTTTTCAAGCATCTATTTTATACAATTGTATCATTTGGAAGGAGTTGTTTTTGCACATGCAGTTACTTATTTTTTGTATTTTATTACGTTAAGCATTTATTTTAGGAAAAGTTTATTTTAAAAATAAAACATAAATTTTTTGCTATTTTGTAACTTTAACCGGTTTTTAGCTACTAACTAGCACAATAATCAATTAAATATGGCAAATCCATTAATTCAAATCCATAATATTAAACGAAATTTTGCACTAGGAGGAGAAACCGTTTATGTACTTAAAGGTATTAATTTAGAAATAAATAAAGGCGAATATGTCGCATTAATGGGGCCTTCTGGCTCAGGAAAATCAACACTTATGAACTTGTTAGGCTGTCTGGATACCCCAACTTCTGGAAGTTATATTCTAAATGGGAAAGATGTTTCTAAAATGCATGACGATGATTTGGCAGAAATTCGAAACAAAGAAATAGGATTTGTATTCCAAACATTTAATCTATTACCAAGAACCACAGCATTAGATAATGTTGCCTTGCCTATGATATATGCGGGATATTCCAAGCAAGAGCGAATGGCAAGAGCAAAAGAAGTACTAACCCAAGTAAATTTAGCCGACAGAATGGATCATCAGCCAAATCAACTATCTGGTGGGCAGCGTCAGCGAGTTGCAATTGCAAGAGCATTGGTAAACAAGCCTTCTATTATCTTGGCAGATGAACCAACAGGAAATTTAGATAGCAAAACTTCGGTAGAAATAATGAAACTTTTTGGAGATATTCATGCACAAGGAAATACCGTAATTCTAGTAACTCACGAAGAAGAAATAGCGGAATATGCCCACAGAATAATTCGTCTAAAAGATGGCTTAATAGAAAGTGACACACAAAAAAAGTGATAGCTTTCTTTTTTAATTACCAAATTATCTCTATAATTTTGCATAAAAATATATGACTGTCCGCTTAACGGACTAAATTTTAATAGAACGAAATATTTAAACACAAATTCTACCGATGACATTAAAAAATCCGTGTTAATTTGTGTAATTCGTGTTTAAAAAACAGTTGGTATTAGTAACGGATAGTCATTTAAAAATAAATACAATGAAAATATATACCAAAACTGGCGATAAAGGAACAACAGCACTTTTTGGAGGAACAAGAGTGCCTAAAGACCATATACGAATAGATAGTTATGGCACAATAGACGAGTTAAATTCCTACATCGGACTTATAAGAGACCAAGATATTAATCCAGAATACCAAAATGTTTTAATAGAAATTCAAGACAGGCTATTTACAATCGGAGCAATTCTTGCAACACCACAGGACAAAGAAGTACTAAAAAATGGAGAATTAAGACTTAAAAAATTAGGAATACTTGATTCGGATATTCTTTTTCTTGAAACAGAAATCGATAATATGGAACTTACTCTTTCGCCAATGACACATTTTGTTTTGCCAGGAGGAAACGCAATTGTGTCATATTGTCATATTGCAAGATGTGTTTGCAGAAGAGCCGAACGTTTAGCAGTGCATTTAGACCATTTTGAGACCGTAGATAACCTAGCAATTGCCTATTTAAACAGACTTTCTGACTATCTTTTTGTATTGGCACGAAAATTGTCAAAAGACTTAAATGCAAAAGAGGTTCCTTGGGTTCCTCGAAAATAAAATTATATTCACAAAAAATAAAAATTTAACGAAAAATAAATCAAAAAAAGCTTGATTTTTTCGACATAAAATTTATTTTTGCATTAAATTAAATAATAATAAGATGTATTGGACATTAGAATTAGCATCGTACTTGAGTGATGCACCTTGGCCAGCTACCAAAGATGAGCTTATCGATTATGCCATTAGAACCGGTTCTCCGCTAGAAGTAGTAGAAAACCTACAATCCATTGAAGATGAAGACGAAACATATGAGTCTATGGAAGAAATTTGGCCAGACTATCCTACCGACGAAGATTATCTTTGGAACGAGGACGAGTATTAATAGAAAAATAAAAAAAAGTCTCTTTTAAAAGAGACTTTTTTTGCATAAATTTACATACCTTTTTATAAAATTGCGAAAAATATTGCTTAGCAAATACCCAATCAAAAAAACAAAAAAATGAGTTTCATAAATAAAATATTAAAAGTATTAGTAGGAGATAAATCTCAAAAAGATATAAAATCTATCCAACCAATAATTGCAAAAGTAAAAGCCTTAGAAAACAATTTAGCAACGCTTTCTAACGATGAGTTAAGAGTAAAAACTGCTCATTTTAAGCAAAAAATAAAAGAATCACGTGCCAATATAGACCGCCAAATACAAGAAATAAAAACGAAAGTTGATGCACTAGAAGATATAGATGCAAGAGAAGAATTATACAATGAAATAGACTTGCTAGAGAAAGAAGCATACGAAATTTCTGAAAAAACACTAAACGAAATACTCCCAGAAGCTTTTGCAGTGGTTAAAGAAACTGCCAAAAGATTTAAAGAAAATAAAAGCATCACGGTTACGGCAACGCCAAAAGATATAGAGCTTGCAGCAACCAAACCTTACATAACTATTGTTAATAACACTGCGATTTGGGCAAATTCTTGGAGTGCCGCAGGAAAAGAAATTACTTGGGATATGATACACTACGACGTCCAACTAATTGGAGGTGTGGTATTGCATCAAGGTAAAATTTCTGAAATGCAAACTGGAGAAGGAAAAACTTTAGTAGCAACTCTGCCATTATATTTAAACGCTTTGACAGGTAATGGTGTGCATCTTGTAACTGTAAACGACTATTTGGCAAAAAGAGATAGCGCTTGGAAAGCACCATTATTTGAATTTCATGGGCTATTAGTAGATTGTATCGATTTACACCAGCCAAATTCCGATGCAAGACGAAAAGCATACGAAGCAGATATTACTTATGGTACCAACAACGAATTTGGTTTTGATTACCTCCGTGATAATATGGCACATTCTCCCGAAGATTTAGTCCAAAGAAAACACAACTTTGCAATTGTAGACGAGGTAGATTCTGTATTAATAGACGATGCTAGAACTCCACTGATTATCTCTGGACAGGTAACAGATGGAGATCGTCATGAATTTAACGAATTGAAACCAAAAATAGAAAACTTAGTAGCTATACAACGACAATTAGCAAACGGATTCTTAGCAGAAGCAAAAAAACTTATTAAAGAAGGGAATCAAAAAGATGGGGGTTTCCAGTTACTTAGAGCGTATAGAGCGTTGCCTAAAAACAAAGCTTTAATAAAATTTTTAAGCGAAGAAGGCGTAAAACAATTATTACAAAAAACCGAAAACCAATACATGGCAGATAACAATAGAGAAATGCCAAAAGTAGATGAGGCATTGTACTTTGTAATCGAAGAAAAAAACAACCAAGTGGAGCTAACCGAAAGTGGCATACAAATTCTTTCTAAAGATACAGACGCTTCTTTCTTTGTACTACCAGATATTGGAACAGAAATTGCAAGAATCGAAAAACTAAACCTTTCAACAGAAGAACAAGGCGAAGCAAAAGAAAAATTATTTCAGGATTTTAGTGTAAAAAGCGAACGTATTCATACTTTAACACAGTTACTAAAAGCATATTCTCTATTTGAAAAAGACACAGAATATGTAATAATGGACAATAAAGTGATGATTGTAGATGAGCAAACGGGACGTATAATGGACGGTCGTAGATACTCCGATGGATTGCATCAAGCCATAGAAGCAAAAGAAGGCGTGAAAATAGAAGACGCAACACAAACATATGCAACAATTACATTACAAAATTATTTTAGAATGTATAATAAGTTGGCTGGAATGACTGGTACTGCTGTAACCGAGGCAGGAGAACTTTGGGAAATATATAAGCTAGATGTTGTAGAAATCCCTACCAATAGAGGAATGGCTCGTATAGATAAAGAAGATTTAATATATCGTTCTGTTAGAGAAAAATTTAACGCAGTAATAGAAGATGTTGTTGCACTTTCGCAATCTGGAAGACCAGTTTTAATTGGAACTACCTCTGTAGAAATCTCAGAATTGTTAAGCAGAATGCTAAAAATGAAAGGAATTTCCCATAACGTTTTGAATGCTAAAATGCACAAGCAGGAAGCACAAATTGTGGAAGAAGCAGGAAAGCCTGGGGTAGTTACAATTGCGACAAATATGGCAGGTCGTGGTACTGATATTAAATTGTCTCCAGAGGTAAAAGCAGTAGGAGGATTAGCAATAGTAGGTACCGAACGTCACGATTCTCGTAGAGTAGATAGACAGTTACGTGGACGTGCAGGAAGACAAGGAGATCACGGAACTTCTCAGTTTTATGTTTCCTTAGAAGACAATTTAATGCGATTGTTTGGTTCTGATAGAGTTGCTAAAATTATGGATAGAATGGGATTGAAAGAAGGTGAGGTTATCCAGCATTCCATGATGACCAAATCTATTGAAAGAGCCCAAAAGAAAGTAGAAGAAAATAACTTTGGTACTCGTAAACGATTATTAGAGTATGATGATGTTATGAATGCACAACGAGAAGTAGTGTATAAACGTCGTCGTCATGCTTTGCACGGAGAAAGGTTAAAATTGGATATTGCTAACATGATGTATGACACTTGTGAAGTAATTGTTCAAAAAAATAAAGCAACAAACGATTTTAAAAATTTTGAATTTGAATTAATTAAAAATCTTTCCATAACATCTCCTATTTCTGCCGAAGAATTTTCTAAAATTCAAGAACAAGAATTAACAGGAAAAATATACAAAGACGCTTCTGCTTATTATTCTGAAAAAAATACTAGAGATGCACATGAAGCTTTTCCTATCATAAAAAATGTGTTTGAAAATCCTACCAATAATTTTGAAAGAATTGTTGTGCCATTTTCTGATGGAAGCAAGTCTATAAATGTGGTTACAGACCTTAAAAAAGCATTTGAAACACAAGGAAAACAATTAGTAAGTGATTTTGAAAAAAACATTACACTTGCTATTGTAGATGAGGCTTGGAAGAAGCATTTAAGAAAAATGGACGAGTTAAAGCAATCTGTACAACTTGCTGTGCATGAACAAAAAGATCCATTGCTAATTTATAAATTTGAAGCATTTAACTTGTTTAAAAAAATGCTAGATGGAGTAAATAAAGAGGTGATTTCTTTCTTGTTTAAAGGTGATTTGCCACAGCAAAACAACGCGATACAAGATGCAAGTAGCATAAAACAGGTAGATAATTATATAGAGAGCAAAGATGAGGTTTTAAACACCGAAGAAGAAATAGAAAAAAATAGCCATTCTACCCAAAGTACACAAGTTACAATAACTATTGTTAGAGATCAGCCAAAAATTAATAGGAATGATACTGTAACAATCAAAAATTTGAATAATGGAGAAATAGAATCTATGAAATACAAAAAAGCGGAACCTTTAATAGCATCTGGTAAGTGGATAATTCAAGATTAATAGGTGTGTTAAATTTTTAAGTTTTTTAATAATTATGTGATATTTATCACTTAATATACATATATTCGTTCTAGTTTAACTAAAAAACCCCAAAAAAACTATGAGAAATTTTTTATTTATTATGGCATTAGTTACTGTCTTTTCTTGTAAAAATCAAAAAGACAACTTAAAAAACGAAGATTCAAAATCTTCAAAAATCGCAAAAAATATGGCAGGAGAGTCTATTTATCAATTTAAAGTAAAAGACGTAGATGGAAAAGAATTTGATTTTGAAACATTAAAAGGAAAAAAAATAATGGTAGTAAATACTGCCTCAAAATGTGGCTTAGTAGGACAGTACCAGCAGTTACAAGATTTATACGAGGAATTTAAAAAAGATAATTTTGTAATTATTGCCTTTCCATCAAATGATTTTCAAAATCAAGAGCCACTTTCTAACACAGAAATTGCTACTTTTTGCAAAACAAATTACGGAGTGAGTTTTCCAATAATGGAAAAAATTAGTGTAAAAGGTAACGAAATGAATCCGTTGTACCAATTTTTAACTAAAAAGTCTAAAAATGGATTGGAAGATAATACGGTACAATGGAATTTTCAAAAGTATTTAATCAATGAAAAAGGGCATTTAGATAAAGTAATTGCTCCACAAATAGTACCTATAGATGGTGTAATAATTGATTGGATAAAAGCGTAACCGTACTACTTATAAAAAATAAATGCTCTATAAAAATAGAGCATTTATTTTTTGCCATAATTCATCATCAAATTCGGAAAGTGCAAAATTATCACTATCTGCCGTATCTCCCATTCTCACTACAACCATTTTTTTGCTAGGAACTACATATATTTTTTGATCAGATTTACCCAAAGCACAATACATATCGCTTGGGGCACTAGGAATTAATGAACCATTAGCTTGCAATTGAGAGGTTGGTAAATGATAGCTAGCTTTTCCGTTTAACCACCACAAATATCCGTATGCTAAATTTATATTTTGGGAAGTGGTTGTTGCATAATTTTGATAGCTACTATTTATAATTGTAGTGTTATTCCAAATACCATTATTAAGTGCTAATAAGCCAAATCTTGCCATACTGCGAGTATCACTATAATAAACCCTTGATCCAGACGATTGGATATACCATAAACCACTAGCAGACATGCCTATTTTATCTCTAAGTTTTGTGTTAAAATAAGTATTCCAGCTATTTCCTGTTGCAGTAGTTACAACATCTTGTAATTTTACATATACATTATGATAAGCCCATCGTGTACCAGCATCTGCTACATATTGCAAATTTGATGGAGATACATCATCTCCTCCTAATGCGTCATCTAATCCAGAGGTCATGGTAAGCAAATGTTTCAGCGTAATTAAGTTTTCTTTATCTAAAGGTGCACTTGTCCAGCCAGTTCCAAGGTATGTAGAAACTTTGTTGTTTATATTCAAATAGCCCTCTTGCTCTGCAATTCCAGTAACTGTTGCGGTCAAAGTTTTTCCAGCACTTGCCCAATACCAAAGTGTACTTGCAGTATGACCGTTAAAATATTTTTCCATTACAATTTTTCCATTTACTAATATTATAAACGATTTTGAATGTTTCAAATCTAAAAAATCTACCAAAGGTTGTACTGCTGTTTGGTTCCAGTTTAAATCGGAAATAGACTTAGTTTCCCATGTATCACTTCCGTCATTTGGAGGGAAATACATATTTTCTACATTATTAGTCGGCGGATTAACATCTTCGACCAAGGTTTCGTTACTACAAGCCATTAGCAACAATGTGCTGAAGCTCAAAAAGAATGTTTTTTTCATAATGTTAAATTTATTTTAAAATTAGACATTAAATAAATCAAAAGGTTTAATTGTTTAACTTATTTTTGTATTTCATTTTTTTTAAACATATTTTTATTTTACACATGAAAAAAAGTATATTGTCAGTTTTAGTCTTGCTATTAGTAGTTTCCTGTGTTCATAATACACAGAAAATAGATATTTTAGATGTTAATGGTTATTGGCAAATTGATAAGGTAGTTTCTGATAATGGAGAAATTAAAGAATATCCTACTAATGTTATTTACGATTATTATCAAATTAAAGATAGTATTGGTTTTTATGCAAAAACAGTTTGGCAACCAAATAATGTGCTTCTTACAAATAATATAGAGGAAAAAATTGTTCTCCATAAAGTTAAAAACAATCAGGTTTCCATAAATTATTCTTCAAAATTTGGAAAATATACCAATCTAATTCAAAACTTAACTACAGAAAGTATGGTTCTTATAGATGGAAATAAAACAAAATATTATTATAAAAAAGTCGATTTAAATACAACTAATAATGGCAAAAAGATTAAATAATGATAGTCCAATAGGTACAATTTTAGCATACATAATGGAAACTAGCAAATTAGAAGCTGGGTTAAACCAAGTTCGAGTGCTTGATACGTGGAAAAATATTATGGGAAATGGGGTGAATAATTATACTAAAAATCTTGCCTACAAAAATGGTAGTCTATATGTAGAATTATCCTCTTCGGTGTTGCGTGAAGAATTGAGCTATGGAAAAGATAAGATATGTAAATTATTAAACGAGGAACTAGGGAAAGACCTTGTGCGAGAAGTTATATTGCGATAAAAATTTCTTTACCAATGTATGATAAAAAAGAAGCCGTCTCTAATTAATTGAGACGGCTTTCTTATTATTAAATACCACTTTTATTTAGAATATATAACGTATTCCAAATTGTGCTTGCCATCTTGAAGCCAAGCTAGAGTCATAATTAAATGTTTTTGTTTGAGTTCCGTTAAACGTGTAAGTTGGAACGCCAGCTGTTACATTAACCCCAATAGGTTGTACATTTGTAGGTACTTGTACAAGCCCCCAATCAGAATTGATTAGATTTCCTACATTTAATACATCTACACTTAACTGAATTGTGTTCGTTTTTTTAGACTGAGAGGAGATTTTAAAATTATAATCTTGCATTAATTTCATATCCCATTTACCTCTCCATGGAGACAAAGCACCATATCGTTCAGTATATTGTCCTCTTCTAGAGCTTAAATACTCGTCTTGATTGATAAAAGCATCGTAAGCAGCAGCCTGAGGAGCACCACCAGAAAAGCTCATAGCACTGATTTCGGTAGTAGTAGGAACATACAATAAATCATTAACAGAAGAACCATCATTATTAATATCTCCACCATAGGTATAACTAAAACGACCTCCTTGTGCATATTCAAAAAATGTAGAAACAGTAGTTGCCCATTTTTTATTGCTGTAACTCCATTTTTTTGAAGCTACCCCAATAACTCTTTGTCTGTCTCCATATTTAGAATGCGATAATGTAGCATTATTGACATTTCCTAATGCGGGATTAAAAGCAAAAGCATCTCCTGTAATTTCTGCTTCAATAGAGTTTACATCTCTAGAATCTAAATAGTTATAAGCTAAACTTGTGTATAAACCATTTTTAAAGGTTTTTTGCAATTTAATAGAAGAATTAAAAGCACTACCTTGTTTTGCATTAGTAATAACATAAGCATTATTTGTTCCTTTATCCGAAGAAGTATAAATTGGTCTAGTATCTACTCCAATTAAAGCTCCTGTTGGTTGTTTTAACCCCCAGTTTTGCACATGTACTGCGTTAATGTCTTGATTATAAGCTAGATCTACAGTAAGAACTATGTTGTTCTCGAATTTTTTATCAAATCCTAAGCTTGTTCTCCAAGTTTGAGGCCATTTAAAATTTGGATCCATAATTTGAAAAAATCCATCATCTGCTCCACTAACTTGGTTACCTAACCACACAAATGGAATACGACCTGTAAAAACACCAGTTCCTCCTCTAATTTGAAGAGTGTTATCTCCATTTGTATCCCAATTAAAGCCAAGTCTAGGCGACCATAATATTTTTGTGCTAGGCAAGTCGGTAGAAATCAATTTTGTTGCTGCTCCCGTTTCTGGATTGTAATAATCTACAGAATTGTTTCTAGTAGCACCATTTGCTGTATTGATGTATTTCTGAATTAAATCGGAAGTATTAAAATATAATGGTTTATCTGCTCTAAGTCCAAGAGTTAGTTTAAAACGGTCGTTCAAATTAATTTCATCTTGAAAATATCCAGCTACTTGTCCAACATTAAGTTCTGCTAGTTTCCAACCATTATCGTTTCCAACTCCATTAGCGGTTAAAGAATTAAATTGACTTTGAGCATAAGCTAAATTTTGTTGAATAAAGCTACTTGCGTATGGAGCAGCTGCATCACTTAAAAAAGCTGAGACACTTGGGTACGGACTAAACATTCCGTAATAGTTTCCTAGAGTTCCAAATGTTCCAAAATTTTCGTAAGCCGTTAAATTAAATGAATTTTGAAATTGGAATTTTTCAAAAGAAGCACCAATTGTAAACGCATGTTTTCCTACAGTATAATTTAAATTGTTAGTAGCTTGCAACACTTTTTGATCTAGTGTGTTGTGGATAGAAAATGGTTCGTGTCCTGCAATAATATAGTTAGAACCAGCTCCGTCTTGAATGTTAATAATAGGAGCAGGAGTCGAAAATGGTACTCTAAAATCGTTAAAATGAGTATATCCAACTTGTAGTTTATTAGACACCGACTCACTGAATTTAGAGTTTAACTCTAATAAAAACGAATCTAATTTGTTGTTTATTTGATATCCTGAATTTTGAAATTGTAATATAGAAGCATTTGGGCCTCTAAATCCTAATGCTGTTGGATGTGCATTTTTGTCTTTAGAAGCATCTAGAAAGTTATAAATTAATGCCAATTTATGATTGTCGTTAATGTTCCAATCTAATTTTACAATTCCTTTTTTAGATTCAGATTTATGCAAAAATCCTTCATAAGCACCAGTGTTATATCCTAAACTTGCCAATGCATTAGAAACAGCTATTAAGTCCGAAGCTAATACGCTAGATTCATTAATGGCAGTTACTCCATTTCCATCGTTAGCAATATAGCTTGAAGCTAAATCTGTTCTGTCATCTATTTCGAAATTCCCAAAAATGAATAATTTATTTTTTATAATTGGCAACCCAAGGCTTAATCCTGTTTGTGTTTGATTTAACTTAGGTACAAATATTTCTTGTCCTTTTACTTTATTCCCAGTTAAATCTTGATTTCTGTAGTAAGCGTATGCACTACCATGAATTTCGTTTGTTCCAGATTTTGTAACGGTGTTTACAGATGCTCCTGTAAATCCAGATAAAGTAACATCATAAGGTGCTGTTGCAACCTGAATTTGATCAATCGCATCTAATGAAATAGGTTGTGCATTTGTTTGTCCACCTGGTGTTGCAGCATCTAAACCGAATGGGTTATTAAATACGGCTCCATTAAGCGAGTAGTTGTTATATTGATCATTTCTTCCACCAAAAGACCCTCCACTTGCAGATGGCTCTAATCTTGTAAAATCTTCTGCAGAGCGAGAAATTGTTGGTAAAGCAGTTAATTCTTTTCTTCCAATAGTTGTTTCTGCACCAGTACGTCCACCTTGAAAAACTTTGCTTTTAGAGGCACTTACCGTTACTTCTTCTAATTTTTGATTTTCGTTTTTAAGAAAAATATCTAAGTTGAATGGTTTCCCTAATTCAAGATACACATCGTTAATTTGTTGTTTTTGAAACCCCATAAACGTTACTATAATAGTATATGGACCTCCAATACGCATATTTGGCATATTGTATCTACCATCATATCCTGTCATTACAGAATATTTAGAACCTGTTGGTTCGTGAATTGCCTGTACATTAGCACCAGGAAGTGTTTCGGTAGAGGAACTTTTTACAGACCCCTTAATTCCTGAGGTTGTTGTTTGTGCTTGTAAAACATGTAAATTTAAAGCAAAAACCAATAGAATAAAAATTCTTTTCATGTTGTTGTTGTCTAGGTTCATTTATTGTGTTAATTCCTATTAAAAAGAACCTTTTATTTTAATAGGAAATGTTAATTTTTTTACAAAATTAGTTTTTAATTTTTATTTTAACAAATACAACACAAAAACTTAACATTGAATTTTTATTACAAAAAATAATCTCTAATTTTATTTTTAATAAAAAAAGAAGGATAAAAAATAGATTTCTTAATAAAATGAGTTATTCTTAGTTTCCGTTAAGAGGAAAAGTGAAGTCATAAAAAAACCTCTTCGGTATATTGAAGAGGTTTTTTGTACCCGGAGCCGGGCTCGAACCGGCACGGTTTCCCACAGGTGTTTGAGACCAGCGCGTCTACCAATTCCGCCATCCGGGCAGGATTTGTTTCTTTTGGAGTGCAAATATACGTGTTTATTTTTCAAAATCTAAAAAATACTTAAAAAATATCCTGTTATTTTCAAATTAATTTCTAAATTTGCACCTCGTTAAAAGCGAAAAACAACTAACTAACTACATCCTAAACGTTTATTCATGTTTAGCCAAAAGCTAAATATATATTAATGTAACGGAATAAAACAACAAACTAATGTCACATCTGGAACCTGACGCAAAAATATTTGCTTGTTCACAAAGTGTTCATCTAGCACAGAAAATAGCCACTAACTATGGAACGGAGCTAGGAAAAATTACAATGTCACGTTATAGTGATGGAGAGTTTCAGCCTTCTTATGAAGAATCTATAAGAGGTTTGCGTGTATTTATTGTATGTTCAACTTTTCCGTCCGCAGATAATTTGATGGAACTTTTACTAATGATAGATGCAGCTAAAAGAGCCTCGGCTAGGCATATAACAGCTGTAATTCCTTACTTTGGTTGGGCAAGGCAAGATAGAAAAGACAAGCCGAGAGTCCCAATTGGAGCAAAGTTGGTGGCTAAGTTAATTGAAACGGCTGGAGCCACACGAATTATGACAATGGATTTACATGCAGATCAAATTCAAGGTTTTTTTGAAAAACCTGTAGATCATTTATTTGCATCTACTATTTTTTTGCCATATTTGAAAAGCTTAAATTTAAAAAACTTAACTATTGCTTCTCCAGACATGGGTGGTTCTAAAAGAGCTTATGCTTATTCTAAATTTTTAGAATCGGACGTGGTTATATGTTATAAACATCGAAAAGCTGCCAATGTAGTTGATAGTATGGAGCTTATAGGGGAAGTAAAAGGAAGGAATGTTGTCTTGGTAGATGACATGATTGATACAGGAGGCACCCTTGCAAAGGCTGCCGATTTAATGATTGAAAAAGGTGCTTTGAGCGTTAGAGCAATTTGTACTCATGCAATTCTGTCAGGAACTGCTTACGAAAAAATTGAAAATTCCCAATTAAGTGAATTGATTGTTACCGATTCAATTCCTTTAAAGAGTTCTTCTAACAAAATAAGAGTGGTGAGTTGTGCACCTCTTTTTGCCGAAGTTATGCAAATGGTACAGAACAACAATTCCATTAGTGGAAAATTTTTGATGTAAAATTGGTCAAATGTCTTAAAGACGAAAGTCTTAAAGTCCGATGAGATGTTACATTCTGCTTAAAGTATAAAGCTTTTTGCCAAAAACAGTAAATTATTTAATAACTATATTTTTTTAAAATGAAATCGATTACAATTAAAGGATCAGAAAGAGAAAGCGTGGGTAAAGTTTCGACTAAAGCCTTGCGTAATGCTGGAGCGGTTCCTTGCGTTTTATACGGAGGAAATCAACCAGTGCATTTTTCAGCAGAAGTTGCTGCATTCAAACATTTGGTTTATACTCCAAACGCACACACAGTTGTGATTGAATTAGCAAACGGGAACATTTATAATGCTGTTTTACAAGACATTCAAGTACACCCGGTATCTGATAAAATCTTACACATAGATTTTTATCAACTATTTGACAGCAAAGAAGTTACTATGGAAATTCCCGTAAATGTCGTAGGTACTTCTCCTGGAGTTTTATTAGGGGGTGTGTTGCGTTTAAACCAGCGTAAACTTAAAGTAAAAGCTTTACCAGCTAACTTGCCAGATTTTATTGATGCGGATATTTCTTCATTAGAAATGGGAAATAAATTATATATTACGAAATTAGTTTCGGAAAATTATAAATTTTTGCATCCAGAAAACACGGTTGTTTGCCAAGTAAGAATTTCCCGTGCTGCAATGAAAGCTGCTCAAGAAGCTGCGAAAGCTGCGAAAGCTCCTGTAAAAGGGAAGAAAAAATAAGCATACGATATTTTATAAGAGCACCAGCATCACTGGTGCTTTTTTTTTATCTTTATCTCAAATTTAAAGAAATGAAAAAAAAATTAATAGTTGGACTTGGTAACATTGGTGCCGAATATGTTAATACTAGGCACAATATTGGTTTTAAAATATTGGATTTTTTAGTTAAAAAAGAATCATTAGATTTTGCGACAGTTAAACTAGGTTCCATAGCAGAATATACTTTAAAAGGCAGAACTATTATTTTATTAAAGCCAAATACCTTTATGAATTTAAGTGGAAAGGCAGTTCAATATTGGTTGGAAAAAGAAAAAATAGAAAAAGAGAATATGCTGGTTATTACCGATGATTTGAATCTTGGTTTTGGCACCATTAGGATAAAACCAAAGGGGAGTGATGGTGGACACAATGGTTTAAAAAGCATACAGCAACTTCTTAATACTTCTGAATATCCAAGATTTCGTTTTGGAATTAGCGATGATTTTAAACAAGGAAGACAGGTGGATTATGTACTCGGAAATTGGAATTTGCAAGAACAGAATCTTTTAACGGAAAGATTAGAACTAAGCACCGAAGTTATTAAATCTTTTGCCTTGTCTGGACTAGAAAATACAATGACAGCATTTAATGGAAAATAAATTACATTTGGCTTAAAATTTCTTTTTTAAAAGCATCATATTCTCCTTGTAAAATCAGTCCGTTGTCTAGAAGTTTTTTGTAATTCTGTAATTTCTCAAACAAATCTTCTTTTGTAAAAGTAGTGTTTTGTGCATTATCGTTTGGTGTTTCTAAGACTTTTTCCGAAAAAGTAAAATTCTCGACAGGAATTATTTCTGTATAACTTACCACTTCTTCTGTTTCTACGTCTTCTATTATTTCCTCTGTTTCGGATAACGGAATCGCATTTTCTGCTATGGGAACAAATGGCTCTTTATTTTCTGTTGTAGGGATGTTTTCTGTTATAGGATTTTTTAATAAGCTTATTTGTTCCTTTGCAAAGGTGTGTAGTTTTCTTGCTTGATTTTTAGGAATATAATCAATATTTATTACTAATTCTGTTTTTGTAGAAAAGGAAAAATCAGAACCTAATATATTTTCTTTTACAAAAGTTCCTGTAATATCATCCCAATCATAATCGACAAAATCCATAGATAGTCCTAAATTTTTAGGCTTACACATAATAATTCGTTTATTAGTAACAACAATGCTATCTGGAAATACGGTAATTGCTGGTTTTTTTTGCACACCAATATAGCCTACTTCTTCATTTTTCATTAGGAGATTTTCTAACTTTGAAGTTATTTTTTCAATCGCTTTTGGGTCTTGATCTTCGTTCAAAAAATTTTTAAGTTGTTCTCTCATATTTACAAAATTATTATTTCCCGTTCTTTTTTTGTTAAACTTTTATACACTAAATCGTAGGAGTCGTTTATTAATTCTTTTACAAATATATCAGTTATTTTTTGATTTATATGTACCGTATTCCAATGTTTTTTATTCATGTGAAAACCAGGTTCTATGTCAGCATAGATTTCTCTTAATTGCAATGCTTTGTCTGGATCGCATTTCAAATTGATACTAGAATTTTTATTTTCCCAACTTTTTAAAGAGGTAAGCGCAAATATTTTACTTCCAACTTTAAATACTAATGTATCATCATCAAATGGAAAGCTTTCTAAAACGCCTTTTTTGTTCAAACAAAATTCATACAATTCTTCTATATGCATGTGTTGGTATTATTCGGATTTTTAAATTAGATAAAAATATGTAATTTTACAAAAATATAATCCAAAAAAGAACATTTTTTATGAAAATATCCGATATTATTACCATTCTTGATCAAATGGCACCACAAACCTATTCTGAGGACTTTGATAATGTGGGATTGCTTGTGGGAAACAAATTTAATGCCGTAACTGGAATTTTAGTTTGCCACGATGCGTTAGAAGAGGTAATAATGGAGGCGGTGGAAAAAAAATGTAATTTAATAGTTTGCTTTCACCCAATAATTTTTTCGGGATTAAAAAAGATTACAGGCAAAAATCATGTAGAACGAGCAGTAATTGCTGCGATAAAAAAAGATGTTGCTATTTATGCCGTACATACTTCCTTAGATAACCATCAGGAAGGGGTAAATAAAATTTTTGCGAATGCAATAGGTTTGAAAAACACCAAAATCTTGTTACCAAAAACGCACACAATTTGCAAATTAGTAACTTATGCTCCAGCGGAAATTGCTCCAAAAATTAAAGAAGCTCTCTTTGCGGTTGGAGCAGGCAGCATCGGAGAATACGAAAGTTGTAGTTTTCTCTCTACTGGAATTGGCTCTTTTAAAGGAACCGATAATGCCAATCCTGTCATAGGAAATAAGTTAGAATATGTAGAATTGGAAGAAATTAAAATAGAAGTTTTGTTTCAAAAACATTTACAAAATAATGTATTACAGACATTGTTCTCTACTCATATTTATGAAGAAGTAGCTTATGAAATATACACTCTCGAAAACAAAAATCAAACAATTGGAATAGGAATGATTGGGGAGCTAGAACAAGAGCAAGACGAAATTCCTTTTCTGAATTTTGTAAAAGAAAAAATGCAATGTGAAGCAATTAGGCATAGCAAACTATTAAATAAACCAATAAAAAAGGTTGCAGTACTTGGAGGAGCAGGTAGTTTTGCCATTTTGGACGCTATTAAAGCTGGTGCAGATGTTTTTTTAACAGCCGATTTAAAATATCATCAATTTTATGAGGCTAATAATGAGATAGTTGTGGGAGATGTAGGCCATTTTGAAAGTGAACGTTACACAAAAAACTATATAGTTGATTATCTTACAAAAAAAATCACTAATTTTGCAATTATTTTATCAGAAATAAATACAAATCCAGTTAAGTACCTTTAGAATATGGCAGCTACAAAAGAAATAAGCGTTGAAGAGAAGTTAAGAGCGTTATACGATTTACAAATTATAGATACTCGTATAGACGAAATTAGAAATGTAAGAGGCGAATTGCCACTAGAAGTAGAAGATTTAGCAGATGAAGTGGAAGGTTTAACAACTCGTCTAGAAAAATTAAAAACGGACTTAGTTAACATTGAAGATACTATAAAAGACAAAAAAAATACCATCGATGGACATAAAGAATCGATAAAAAAATATACAAAACAACAAGAAACGGTTAGAAATAATCGCGAGTTTAATTCCTTAACCAAAGAGGTAGAATACCAAGAACTAGAAATTCAACTTGCCGAAAAACAAATAAAAGAGCTAAAAGCTTCCATAGAACATAAAAAAGAAATTATAACACAATCTGAAGAAAAAGTAGATGTGAAAGCAACACACTTAAAACATAAAAAAGCAGAATTAGACGATATTATGTCCGAAACTGAAAAAGAAGAGGCTTTCTTAAATCAAAAATCTACGGATTACCAAACTAAAATAGATGAGCGTTTGCTAATTGCATACAAACGAATTAGATCTAGCGTTCGTAATGGACTTGCAGTAGTTTCGATAGAAAGAGGAGCATCGGCAGGATCCTTTTTCACAATTCCACCACAAGTACAAATGGAAATAGCTTCTCGTAAAAAAGTAATTACAGACGAACACAGCGGTAGAATTCTTGTAGATGCAACCCTTGCAGACGAAGAGAAAGAAAAAATGGAAAAATTATTTGCGAAGATGTAAATTTTTTAAATCCCGTTTCAAAAACGGGATTTTTTTTACATTTATTCAGAATTAAAACATTCCCTTGCTATGACAAATAACCCAGAATCTATTGGCATCCGTGTTAATAAGTTTTTATCCGAAGTAGGATACTGTTCCAGACGAGAAGCAGACAAACTGCTAACCGAAGGACGCATTACCATTAATGGATTGGTTCCAGAAATGGGAACAAAAGTATTCCCAAATGATGAAGTACGAATAGATGGTAAATGGATAAGGCAAAAGGAAGAACAACCAATTTACTTAGCTTTTAACAAACCAGTAGGAATAGAGTGTACAACCAACCAAAGTGTTAAAAATAACATTGTAGATTACCTCAATTATCCAAAACGAATTTTCCCCATAGGGCGTTTAGATAAAGCTAGCGAAGGCTTAATTTTCATGACCAATGATGGCGATATTGTAAATAAAATTCTTAGAGCCAGAAACAACCACGAAAAAGAATATACAGTTACTGTTAATAAACCCATTACTGACCGATTTATTGAAAAAATGAGTGGCGGAATCCCAATATTAGGCACCGTTACTAAAAGATGTAAAGTAGAGCAACTAAGCAAAACTATTTTTAAAATTATCCTAACGCAAGGACTCAATAGGCAAATTAGACGTATGTGCGAGTATTTAGGCTACGAAGTTGTGGCTTTAAAAAGAATTAGAATTATAAATATTTCCTTAGATATTCCTGTAGGCAGGTATCGAGAATTATCCCCATCTGAAATTTTAGAATTAAACAAATGGATAGAACCTTCTAGTAAAACCCAAGATGCAAGTTTCTAAATTATTGTTGTTTTATTTGTGGATTAAGTAGTATAAAAAGATTTTTTATGTTAAAAGTGTGGTTGTTTTAACTTTTTTGTAAAAAAAAACAGTTTCTTTAACTCTTTTTATTTTTATTTTTTTAATTTTGTTATCTATTTAGAATGAGTGTCTTGTTTTTTTGCACTTTATTAAAATGGAGAAAATTTATTTAACCTAAATTAAAACCTATTTTTATTATGAAAATTAGAAAACTACTTTTAGCTGCAGTATTTTGCAGCACTTACTCGTTTGCCCAAGTTGGTGTAGGCACCACTGCACCACAAGGAGCCTTAGATGTAACTTCTACAACCGATGGATTTGTACCCCCTAGAATTGCACTTGCTAACACGACAACTGCTACGGTAACTACTCCAACCACATCTGAGTTGGTGTATAATACCGCTACGGCAGGAGATGTTACGCCTGGATA
>DZCQ01000044.1 GCA_022730285.1 Flavobacterium psychrophilum | reverse complement strand
TTTCACTACCTAGTGAGTCGGTTATTAAGCTACTGTACTTAGTTAGTACATCTATATCACTTGTCATTGCTATTGTCATTTTAATCCTTTATTTTTTAATTTTATAATTCCGCTACCGTATATTGGAAAATAACAGCGCCTTTATTACCATTTTTTGCATGCCAATCTGGATTATTATCAGAGGCATTAGAATTACCACCATTACCATAACTGTAACCTTTAATTGCTCCCCCTAGTGTGGCAGGATAAGAATTTCTATCATTATAAATATGGCTTTCAGACTTTTTGTTTAATATTTTTATATTTATTACAATAACTATTTTTTTTAATACTGTTGATTTTATTTTTATTATGTCAAGTGTCATTTATTTATCATTATACCATATTATCTAACACTATGTGTGGAGTTATTATATTGCACACAGGCCAGCGTCCATCTGTTAAAACTACTTTAAAACCTCTGCTAAGACCTGTTAGATCTTGTGTAAAAGAAGCTTGATAAGCTCTAGTTACGGTAATACCACTACCCGTTTTAACGTGTCCTATATGAAAGAAATCATCATAGTATAATGAAAAATTTGCTGTACATACAAAACCATGATTACTAACAGAAATTGAATAATCATAAGGAACATCTAAACTCATAGAGGTTTGATGGGGAACACTATTACCATTAACTGATATAGTGTATACTTTATACCAACCAAGTGCAATTCGAGTAAAAATTATTGTAAAAAGAGTTAGATCACCAAAATAAATTGTTATTGTAGAGCTTGAACCATACTCAGCTAAATAAATAGGATGAGCCAACCCCGTAAACGGTATACTAAGTACTGTATTAAATATAAGAGCGTCAGGTCTTATTTTAACACAACGATTAGTACTAATAACAGTATATGAATTATAGGCATATATAGGTATATCACAGAAAACACTATTGCTGACAAAAGATTGGCTATTTTGTTCAATTATTATTTCTCCTGTTCCGTAACTTTGTGAAGCAGCTATATTTATATTAGATATAGAAGTGAGTCTATACTCTGGTACTGATGGTAGATAAATTGCATTTGGCATAGTTACAGCATTATAGCTTGATACTGGGATATGATAATTAGTTAGTACTTCCAATTCTCCATCTAAATCTAAATAACTTGCTTTAATTATGGCACCTTCTATATAAGCTCCTTTTATAGTACTACTTGTAATAGTTTTTGAATCTAAGGATGTACTACTTATATTTTCAGCTATTAGTCCATAAGTGTTTATTCTATCAGCTGCAATACTTCCTGTAGTTATTTTACTACCATTTATTGTTGTAGTGTTATTATTAATAGCAGCAGCAACTTCACTAGGAAGAGGTCTTGCTAGTGCATTAGTATTAGCAGTATTGGCAGTTTCTTGTGCAGCAATAATAGCTTCAGAAGATGCTATTGCCTCATCTATAGTACCTGTTTGACCATTACCAAAAATAACTTTTCCATTAAATATAGCTTGACGTGCCACTGTATCCACTGTAAAAACAGGTACAGCTGTATTGCCTGAACTTAGTCTAAATTTATTAGCTTCAACCCAAAACTCACTCTTACTTAAGTCTGCAATACCAGATGCTGTATTAGTAAGTCCGAATCCTGCTGTTCTCACATCCCCATTTCCAAGTCTAACATTACTTCCATATGCCCATAAAGCTGTTATGTCATTTGCAGTAGCTGTTATTTCATTTCTGATTTCACTATTTCCCTCAGCTATTAAATCATCTACTCCCTCTAAACGTAAATCCATCTCGGTTATTTGTTCAGTATGTGCCCGTATTCCAGGAATAATTTCTGTTTCTAATGTAGTGTTAATTTCAGCAAATGATTCTCCAGCTACTGCTAATATATTAGCATATGAAGCTGCTGCTGCTCGTGTTGCTGAAGCTATCGCACTATCTAATCTAGTTACTGCACTTTTTATCTGACCACCATATATTTCTGCATTTAAATGATTTATTGATAATGCAAGTGCATTTGTTGGTGTTGCTTTAGTTACATCTAAATGAATTATATCAGCACTATTTTGTGCTACTGTTGCATTTAGTGTCGCAAGTCTACTAGCAATTACACCATCAATAGTTTCTTCTATATTTATCAATTCTTGATAAGTATTTCTTGCTATATCCATCTCCATTAATGCAGCAGTTAATGCATGAATCGATGCATTTAATTTACTGGTAATCCCAGCAGTAGCTAATGCTATTGCATTATCTATGGCATTTTGTAACCATTGTGGTGTTTTGCCTGTACCTGCATATAGATTATCATTTACTACTAAATATTCATTCTTTTTAGCAATTACTATTAATTCATCCGCAGGCACTACCTCAAGATTGGTATTGCTAATTTGTATTGCTTCTATTTCATGCATCTATTACCCCACATATATTAACGGTACTTTAATTAAAAAATTACCATTATTTATAGTAGTACATTCTATATACAATTTATATGTAGGAATCACATAATATCTATCAGCTTGACTACCAATTGTCCCTATAATTAAATCATTAACATCAGTTGCTGTTAGCACTAATAAAATTTGACCAGCTTTAGCGTTAAGTATTGTTAAATCTTTTGGTGTATCAAATATAGTAAGCCCTGTAGATAAAGATTTTAATTGTGCTTTAAATGTATCAGTATAAGCATTTCCATTTTTAGTAAGTGTTATTAGTACTTCTACCGATATAGGACTTGGTATGGTATACCATTTTTGTGTTTCAGTGTAATTAGTTTTTATGCTTATAGTATTGTTTGATACAGGTATCTCTGTTCCAGCACTTACTATATCTGTACCAACTTTTACATCTATTGGTAATATAATTTTTACTGTTGCTATGTGATCAGCTGGTGTTGTATATAATTCAGCTGTATTAATTATAATTTCAGTATCGTTATTTGATAAATAATGTCTCATAACATAAGGAACTGCTGAACTTCCCTGTATCGCAGCTATTCCAGCAACTGCAAGTACTAACTTTTGTCCTGTTACTGCTGCTTTATATTTACTTACTTCTTGTACTGATAATATACTATCACTATTTAGGATAAATTCACTATTTTTACTTACTGTTAATATATTAGCATCAATTACAGTTGTAACCGTTGTAGGTAAAATTGCTTTTAAAGCAGTTAATAATTGATATGGCTCATTATGATCATCATATTTCCAAGTTAAGCTATAGTTAATTGTATCAACCCATATATCTACAATATGTGTTGCCCATATTGCCCCATCATATATTTTAGTAGCACCATTAGAGGATGTATTAATCCAAACATCTCTAGCTCTTGATACTTCTGCTGTGGGTTCTGTTGATTGTCTATATATCGTCCCAATAAATAAACTGCTAACACCATTTGCTGTGATTATATATTTTTCTGGTACCATTACATTATTTGCAATAAATGATTGTCCAGTATATCCTATTACTGTACTAAATGCAGTCAGTCCACTACCGGTAATATTTGTTACTGTTAAGGCAGTTTGTTCACTATTAGTTATCCATGCTTGTTTATTTATTAGCCTTACTCTATCACTTAATTCTAAAATAGCTGTGCATTTATTTGTTATGGTAGAATTGCTATTTATTGCATTTACCAATGTATTTAGTGTCGTATATGTACCAGTGTTAATAGAAGTGCCGCAAATTGTTAAAGTTGATACATTTATTGATATATCTGTCATTATTAATATAACATCTTGGGTTATTGTTGTACTAACAGGTCTTTCCCATACTTCAGGTATTTCATTATAAGGTATAGCAAACTGTGTTTGTTTATATAAAGTTCCTGTACATACTTCCATTGGAAGTGTGCTACATGTTTGTTTAATTGTAAAAATGTACCGATTTTCTGTATTTTTAGTTATTACAAATCTATTGGCCATTGCTTTACCCTTCTGTATACTTAGATGTATAAACATATTCAATAGTATCTTTTGCTATTTGAGCTTGTTTCATTACATTATCTAAACCCATTGTAGCACATTCTTTATCTTTTATTACTGTTACCACATTAATTGTTTTTATTTCTGCAGTTAATTTCTCTAATTGTTTAATAGCTTCATTATGTTTATCTACTAATAAAGTATCTTTTTCATATACTTTACTTAATCTTTCAACTTCAATTACTTCTAATTGTTTATTTTTTACATCAACCTCTAATGCAAATTGTATCGCGCTTTGCATAGCAGATTGTATTGCTGCTGTATATACAAGCCCAGCTTCACCTTGTGTAATTCGATTTGCATCAACTTCTTTGTCAATATGTAACATAGAAGTGTTCATTAGCACATCAAATATGCCAGTAGCTGTAGCGTTTGTTATTGTATTTATATCTATTGCCATATTAACCCTTTCTTAATTTACTGTAGAACCCACTAAATGGGCTCTAACTAAACTAATTTGCAAATACTCTAGTATTTTGTGATTTTTTTAATGCATCAATTTCATCTTGGGTGTATCCTTCTACCATAGTAACTCTAAATCTTGGTTGAGATTTCACTACTGGTTTACCATCAGCATCATTATTTTGTACTGTCATGTGTACTTCTTCTAGTCTCTTAGCTACACTATAAGGCAACCCTTGTGGTCTGCCATGTAGTTGTACATTCCATACTTTCGGACCTGAGTTCAAATTACCGTATCCAATAGGAAATACTCTATTATCAGCATCTTCATCAATTACTACTCTTGTTTGATGATCAGTTACGATATACTTATACATTACTTGTTTAAGTTTAGCTCTTTCAAATGCATCTACTGTTCTACCAGCTTCTACACTTTTAGAAATTGCTGTAGTATTAACTTTTTCTAATTCTTGTTTAGTATCAGCATTCACCTCATCTTGTTTAGCCTTATATGCTTCTAATACTGTTACGTATTCAGCATTAGTGATATTATCCACATCTTTAGCTGAGTTTTTTACTTCATCTACCAACTTCAAACTTGTAGCTGCTGCTATCAGTTCCGCTTTATTCATTTGTGCAAAGGTTTTTGCCATTTTCTTTTCCTTATATAGTTAACTTTAGTCATTGCTATTAATTGTTGATAGGCATTTTACCCATCACATTTCATTGGTATATTATACATTAGCCAACCTTACGGTTAGCTAATCGTATTATACATATAGTCCTGGATTTTTACTGCATGCAAATCTTAATGAACAGATTCTTTCTGGTCTATAGTTAAGGAAACCATAACTCCAATTAGCAGCGATACCAGCCATTTGCCCATGCATATCATTATGTACATCAGCAACTGGTGGAATATATTTAGCACTTGTATTATTTGAGCCAAATCCTGTAATTGAGAATGAATCATCACCAATTACCATTGCTGTAAATACATCATATTTTCCATTAGTTTTATAAGCAGCAGCTTGTTGTGCAGCTGTAGCACTATCATTACCATCTGCAACTGCAAGTCCTGCACCGTATTCAACTTCTAAATCAAGTACAGATACAAATCTAAATGATCCAATTTTACCAATTTCGTTATCTAGTAACTCAGTACCAGCAGCATATTGTTCTTTTGGAGCAAATACTAGTACACCACCTGGGCCTTTCATAGCTCTTAATGTTGGGATTACTTTAGTATTTACATACATAACCCATGCATCACTTACAACTTTAGTATCAATCAAGTTTGTACCTGTTAGAATTTCAGTATCCATTGGTACATCATTGTTTAGCAAGTATTGCTCTAAGGCTTCTAAAGCAGTATATGTAAGTATATCTGATCCATCAATTTCTGATGCTAAATCAGTATCAGGATTAACAGCAGCATTACAAATAATTGAGTTTACATGTGAAGCAGCAACTAAGTCTTTTCTAATTTGCATTTCTTTTAAATCACTAATTGCATCAGCCATATATTGGATTTTTCTAGCAATTAACCCTTTTCTTGAATCTAGTTCAACTGATCTCATAGAAAACTTATGTCCATAACCATGGAATGTGATATTAGCAGTAACCATTTTACTATTATGTGTTAATAGGTTAACAACTCCACCTTCTTCTGGTAATACACCAATTGCATTAGTTGATGCAGCATAACTTGCTTCACCATTAAACATTCCGCCTGAACCTGACATAGCTACTTGATCTGAAGGTAGTCCAGTTGTTGCTGCAAGTTTTGCAGCAGCTCTAGCTAATTCCCATGTTGCATATGTGCCTGTTGCATAATAATCTTTTGTATCATAAATTGCTGTAGCAGTTGTGATATCTTTTGAACCTGCTGGTACTCTATACCATACATCTCTCATAATTGTAGCAGTAGTTGCATCAACACCACCATCAACTAATACTCTTTTATCAAGCATACCGTATGAAACTTCTCTTGATAATTTATCACCACTATTTTTTGGCATTGTGTATCTATCAGCTCTTACACCAAATACTTTTTTTCTTTTTGGCATTTCTACCACTGCAGTTGTTACAAATTCCTCTGTAAACTGTCTATCAATTGTTGAAGATGTTACTCCACCTGTATTAAATTTTCCTACTAGATTACTCATTTTATGCTCCTATTTTATTGCATCATCATATTTTTGAAGTAATTTCTGAAATCATCACCTTTTAATGATTCTGGTTTGACCACTTCAGGAGCTTTCTTCACCGCTTTTTGTGTACTAACTGATGCAGCTTTTTTTCTTTGCTCGGCAACCTCTTTTTCTTTTGCCTCAGCTTTTTTCTTGAATTCTGCAGCAGTTCGATCATCCTTAATTCGGGCTTTTTCTGCCTCTACTTTTTGTGCATTAACTGTTGGTTTAGCTACTGTCGGTTGTTGTGCTTGTAGCCTTTTTACCGCTAATCTGTACTTATCAACAGTGCTATATTTATCCAATTCCCCATGTGCATCTAGCATTTCCATTGTTCTGATTTCGTTTTGCACAATATCATATGAACCGTCTTGTAAATGACGTAATAGGTCTGCTCGTACTGCAGGGTTTTCTAGGAACTCTTGTAAACTTGCATCATCAAAGTCTTTAGTCAATACTTGATGAAATCTACTTTCAATTCCTAAGTTTCTTGCTTGTGTCGATACATCATCAAGGAGTATTTGAGTATCAGTAGCTAGAGTATTTTTAGTAACATATTGTATGTCTTCTAAATCTAATTCTAACGGATCTATCCCTTTATCCTTAATAACTTTTTTAATCGCTTCTGTGTCACCATCAAGTAAACTCATTGCAAAGTTAAACTTGTCTGGGTCATTCATCAGATTTCTTTCTTCCAGTGGCTTAATAAATTTTTTGTACTCTTTGAACACTTTCATTTTATCACTATAGCCGTGCAACATTTGTTGCGCTCGAATCAAGTCAGCAGGATCTTTAAATCCTTCAACTTCTCTACCATTAGCTGTAAATTTAGCTAAAGCAACTTTTTCGTAGAATTCCTTATAATTAGGTTCTTCTGCTATAGTATTTTCTGACTTATCGTCATTGACAGCTTCTTGAGCGTTTTCTTCCTCAGTATCAGTAACTTCATCTTCAGTTTCCGGAATTGAATCGTCATTCTCTTCTTCTGTTTCAGTTTCTTCAGTTACCGCTTCTTCTTGGTCTGTGTCCTCAACGTCTGCTGTATCAGTAGTACTATTTTCTACTGCTTCTTCTTCAACACTTTCTTCTACTACATCCTCATGTACACCAGCTAGCATAGCTTCCATTTGTTCTTTTACAGTCATATTACTCACCCCTGCCTTCTAGTATTTGCTGTTTTAGTCTCATCTCTTCATCGATAATCCCTTTAGCATTTTGTCCTAATATTGCAACAGTGCCTTTATAGCTGTCAGTACCAATGTATCGAAGCAAATCTTTGATGGTTTCTAATTGATGTAAATAACTTTCTTTGTCTTCTAATTTAGTTGTTCTTGGTGATAATAGTAATGTGTATACTCTATCAGCCTCTACATCTATAAGTCCTTCAGTTATTACCAATTGAAAATCCTCATTTTGTTTGAGTCTTTCTAATGCCTCTGCTCTTTGAATATACCAATTTTGCAACTCTATTGTTGCATCTATTGATGTAATTTTCTCGTCAATGTTAAGTATTTCACTCATTGCATTAATCCTTAGTGTTTTATTTACAGCTTTTAACGACTTCCTATCTGGTCGGCTATTATGCTATTTGTCCTAATCCAGCTTGTGTTTGTTGTTGCCTAAGTAGCTCTTGCAACATTTCTTTATATTCTGGTAGTACATTTTCATCGGCAAATACTACTCGTGGGTCGACTTTATTTGCCAGTACAGCATCAATTGCTTGTTTACTATAAGCAATGACAGGATCTTGTTGCTCTGCTGCAACTTGAGGATTTCCCAATCCTTGTGAAGCCGTTTTTCTTGCAACATAATCTTGTATGTAATCTTGTAACACAGCATTTTTAACCACATTAATTTGTTCTTCTGCTTTTTGATTATCTAAATTTGCGTATGTAAGTGCTTTTAACATAAATTCTCCTATTTTTTACTATTGTATATTAATTAACCTTAGATGAAGCTTTTTTTGCTATCTCTACAGCAGCATCAAATTCTTTATCTCGTTCAAGTTCAACCCTATTTTGACCTGTTGTTTCTTTCACAAATCTCATTGCCAAATCATCTGCTTGTTCTTTGTATAGCGCAGCTCTTGCTACACTTTCCTCTGCCCTTGCCTGTTTTACCATTGTATCTGCTTGTAAATTCTCGTCAGCTCTACTTACTCTTTCTATTATTCTTGAATCCATTTCTTCAATTCGTTTTTGTATTTCGAGTAACTCTAATTTAGCTTTTTGTAATTGTAGTTGTTGTATTTCTTGTTGTATAGGATCTGGTTGTGGTTCATATGCTTCTAGTGATTTTGCTATTGCAGGTTGTTTCCATAACTTAGCAATTGCAGCTCGCAGCATTCTAGCCTCTTTTGGATCCATATTAGCAGCATTTGTTTGTAACAATACACTTAACTTATTAGCAGTGTCTTCATCTTTTTCTGGTGTGCTTACATTAACTCGTAAATCAAATTCTCCAATTAAGTCATCTCTTCTTACAGCTACAAATTCTTCATTTGTAACTCGTACCACTTCTTCTTCACTTAAATATGCTTGATTCATAGCAATGGTTAATGCAGCTATATCTTTAAATAACTCACTTAATCTTCGTAATATACTTAACTCTCTTTTACTAGTTGCATCTAATGCAGATCGTACTTGTGCACCAGTTTCACCTAGTGCAGCTCCACTAATTCCTCCACTGAATGCTTTAGTTCCAGTCAGTGCTTCAGCTTCAGCTTGTTGCCACTGTATCATACTAAATACAGTTTGTGGTACTGGGTCTATTGACTTTCTGTATATTGCCCTTTGTGGATCCATACCAGTTCTGTAAAATACAGTATTACCTTTATAATATTGTTGTTTCATTGAATCCGATGTAAAAAATGTTTCATCTATAAATTCTTGTCCAATTGCTTGTTCACTTGTTATGTCATGTGCAGCTCTTGTCAATTTACCAACAGATTCTTGATTTTCTTTTAATAGTTCAGCATCTGGTTCACCCATAACTTCTTTTTTAATTGGCATATATGTAGCTAAGCTAAATGGTAATCTTTTATGTGGTAGTGGGTTTTCCTCTAATCTAATTAGCACATTACCAACCCATGTAGCTACTATTGGTACTAACACACTATCTCCATTTATATCCCAGTAACCCCAATAATCATATGCAGTTAGTTTTTTTCTAGCTTTATCAGTAAATTTAAATTCATTATATGCATCGCTTTTATGCTCATCCCATATTATAGTTCCATCTTCATTTTTTAATCTATCTAAATTTTGATATACACCTTTGACTTCTTTAGTTTCGTCATCTACTATATATTCTTCTTTTTTTAATGTTGCTATATTTGTTACATACTCATGTATAATGAAATTGGCATTTTGTATGATCCCTTCACATGTTGGATCTATTACTATATTAGCATTATTTATTACTTCATATTTTGGTTGATTTTTTATTATTTTTGGTACTTCAACTTGTATTATTTCTGTGCCGATTTGCATAGGTTCACCAGCATCAATTCTTGCAATATATTCTTCTTGACTCATTGATCCATTAGCAACCAGTTGTTGCATTAGTTGATAGGACTCTTCAGCACTACCATATATGGGTTGTTCTTGGTCAACCAGTACCATTTTTTCTTCAACTTCCCAGCCTGTTTTGACTATTACTGTACCTTCATCCACTAAAAACCGTACTATGTCATTTACTAGTTTTATTCTTGGTACTTTAGCTGCCCATTGATAGTTTAATAATAATTGATTTTGTTCAGCAGATTTTACGTCTTCCCATGTAGCTGGCAGTACATCGAACATATCATCAGTACTTAAGAATGGATCTTCTAATGCAGGATATTTCCATTCATTATTTTTTCGTATTAGTTTTGGTCGACTAATTGATTTACCAGGTCTTGGTGTAATTTTTGTACCACCCTCTCTTAGTTCTTCATATTCCATTAGTTTAGTTCTGTAAGCTTCTAGAAATCCTGACGACGCTTCTAGATCGTTCTTCAAGTCTTGGAACGTAGGCTCATTAGCCCATGATGTTAACTTTGTAGTGGCTTTATCTAGTTTTTGTTTCATTACTATCCTATGTTTATTAGTTTAACAAGCTATTGTATCAGCTACTTAATTAATCTTAACTTAGTCAATCATTTCATCTATAGCTATTCGCAATTTATCTCTTTCAGCTTTCATTTCAAAATAGTTAAGTAACACGCATTTTGTATTGTCTAGTATGCTATCAAATCTACATTGTTCAATTTTAGCTTCAGTTATTTTTGGTATAGATGGTTTCATATATTTTACTACTGGCTCACATTGTGGACATTGTTTATTAGTACACGATGTCAGTGAGAGCACGATTACTAGCAATGCAATCAGTTTCGTTTTCATCTTTTACCTTTACTATTTTATGTATGTATTGTATTTGTGGCATATATTCTTTTTCCACTTTAACAACTTTCTTTTCAATTACTTTAGTTTTCCACTTTACTGTTTCAATAACAACCCTATCAGCTTTTTGCATAGCTGTTATATGATTTTTTAATGTGGTTATTTCTAACTCGTTAATATGTTGTACCTGAGTCAGCTTTTTTATTTCAGCTTCAGTCACCTTCAACTTCAGCATACCTGCTATCAATATCACTACGAGAAGGCTTATTGCTAGTAGTTTTACATCTTTCATTATACTCCATATTATCTGCATCATTATATCTCCTTCCGATATATTTACCTACCGCATATGTTCCTGAACAGTACCCTAGATATACAGCTAATACATCATAACTTAATGTATTTAACCATATTCCATGATATAGCATAAGTATGGTGCCTGTTACTGCACCTAAAATATTGATTGCTCTAGCACTGCTAGTTTCACCTTTATCGGTTACAGCTTCTTGTATAAATTTAGTCATATTAGTTCAAAATGAGGCATATCTACTCTAGACTTCCAATCACCACCCCATTTAATTGCTA
>DZCQ01000043.1 GCA_022730285.1 Flavobacterium psychrophilum | reverse complement strand
ACCGAAGCTCAAGATGAAATTAACGTTGAAGGAATTGCTGAGAAAATATATTTTTATGACAAACCAAATGCTGAATCAAAAACAAAGGGTTATTTTGTTAAAGGACAACAAGCCAAGTTATTAGGCGAAGCAGGTGAATTTTCGAAAGTCCGTTTTGAATTTAATGGTAAAATAACCGAAAAGTTTGTTTTAACTGATCAAATTTCTGAAATAGATTCTTACGTTCCTACAGAACCAGATGTTGAAGAGGTTATAGATCCAGAATATCAAGAAAACTAAAACGCATAAAAAAAGAGCTGAAAGGCTCTTTTTTTATGCTTTAATAAAACAGCTATTATTTTAGCTAAAACTATAATTATTTTGTATATTTGGCTATTATATTAGCTAACTATGAATAAATATAGCGTAACAAAATTACCATCGGATATTCTTAAAGAAATTTCCGAAAACCATAAAAAACTACGAAAATCGTTAAAAATATCGCAAGCCGAATTAGCGGCTCGATCTGGTGTGTCATTAGGAACCATAAAACGCTTTGAATCTACCGGACAAATTGCATTAGAGTCGTTATTAAAATTAGCGTATCTGTTAAATGCTTTACAAGATTTTGAGGGAGTTTTTAAAAGAGAGGAAACTTTAGCAAACATCGAAAAATTATTTACCATAAAAAATAAATAAATGAGTTTACAAAAACTTTCGGTGGCTTTAGAATTGGGCGGTACTACAACAAATGTTGGAGAACTAGTTGCTAGCAATAAAAAGATTTTTTTTAAATATGACCAAGAGTTTATTGCTACGCAACTACAAATTTCACCTTTTAGACTTCCTTTGTCAGATGCAATTGTTTCTGCCGAAAATTACCCTTTTGATGGTTTGTTTGGCGTTTTTAATGATTCGCTACCTGATGGCTGGGGGAAATTGTTGTTAGACAGAAATTTACTCGCAAAAGGATTTGATTTAAACAGTATAAATCCACTAGACAGATTGGCTTATGTTGGTAAAACAGGTATGGGAGCCTTGATTTATCAACCCCATTTTGAAACAGAAGTCGAAATAAATCAGTATTTAGAGCTTGACACTATTGCAAGTGAAATGAACTCAGTTTTAGAAGGAGAAAGCACTTTAATTATTGATGAATTATACCAATTAGGTGGTTCATCTGGTGGTGCAAGACCCAAAATTAATATAGGATATAATCCGAAAACAAACCATATTATATATAGAAATCAGATATTGCCTTTGGGTTATGAACATTGGATTATTAAATTTCCTTCTTCTTTTGATAGAAAGGATATAGCCAATATTGAATATGCCTATCATTTAATAGCAAAAGAAGCTGGAATAGAAATGGCGGATTGTAAATTATTTGAAGGAAAATCGGGAAAATATTATTTTGGAACCAAACGTTTTGATAGAATTGGAAATAAAAAACTACACATGCATTCAGCCAGTGGTTTACTTCATGATAATTTTCGATTAAGTAACTTAGATTATGGACATTTAATGGATGCAACCTTTAGATTAGAAAGAAATGTTACGGCTTATGAAAAAATATTAAAGTTAGCAACTTTCAATTTGTATAGTCATAACCGAGATGATCATAGTAAAAATTTTTCCTTTTTAATGAATGAAAAAGGGATTTGGCAATTGGCACCTGCTTACGATTTGACTTTTTCAATATCCTCACATGGTTTTCATAGTACTTTGATAGCTGGGGAGGGTAAATTACCAACTAAAGAACATTTATTAAACCTAGCAAAAAATTTCAGCATGAAACAACCTAATAAACTAATTGATGAGGTGAAAGAATCTATATCAAATTGGGGCAATTTTGCACGACAAAGCGGTGTTGGAAAAGAATCACAAAAAATCATTCAAAAAGTTTTAGATACTTTACTTAATGATCATTAAGCAATTTGCTCAAATATCAAATAAAGACTATCTTTACACCAACAAATTAATCTAAATTTACAATTCAAATTAATATAAAAAATGTCAGACGATAAAAAAGTAATATTCTCAATGCAAAAATTGAGTAAAACCTATCCAGGAGCAGATAAACCGGTACTAAAAAACATCTATTTAAGTTTCTTTTACGGAGCCAAAATTGGAATTTTAGGTCTAAATGGTTCAGGAAAATCCTCTTTATTAAAAATTATTGCAGGTATTGACAAAAATTATCAAGGAGATGTGGTTTTTCAACCAAGCTATACAGTGGGTTATTTAGAGCAAGAACCCATATTAGACGATACTAAAACCGTTATCGAAATTGTTCGAGAAGGTGTTGCGGAAACAATGGCTGTTCTGGACGAGTTTAATAAAATTAACGATAGTTTTGGTTTGCCAGAAGTGTATGAAGATGCTGAAAAAATGGAAAAACTAATGGATCGTCAAGCTCTTTTACAAGACAAAATTGATGCTCTTGGGGCTTGGGAAATAGATACGAAACTTGAAATTGCTATGGATGCTCTACGTACTCCAGAAGCAGATACGCCTATTAAAAATTTATCAGGAGGAGAGCGTCGTCGTGTGGCTTTATGCCGTTTGTTATTACAACAACCAGACGTTTTGCTTCTAGATGAGCCTACCAATCACTTGGATGCAGAATCGGTTCTTTGGTTAGAACAGCATTTAGCACAATATGCAGGAACGGTAATTGCTGTAACGCACGATAGATATTTCTTGGATAATGTGGCGGGTTGGATTTTGGAACTGGATAGAGGAGAAGGTATTCCTTGGAAAGGAAATTATTCCTCTTGGTTAGACCAAAAATCAAACAGAATGGCATTGGAAGAAAAAGTAGCTTCTAAACGCAGAAAAAACTTAGAACGGGAGTTGGACTGGGTTCGTCAAGGGGCAAAAGGTCGTCAAACCAAACAAAAAGCACGTTTGCAGAATTATGATAAATTATTAAACGAAGATCAAAAACAACTAGATGAAAATCTGGAAATTTATATTCCAAATGGACCTCGTTTAGGGACTAATGTTATTGAAGCTAAAAATGTTGCCAAAGCTTTTGGAGACAAATTATTGTATGATAATTTGAATTTTACGCTGCCACAAGCCGGCATAGTTGGAGTTATTGGTCCAAATGGTGCTGGTAAATCGACCATTTTTAAAATGATTATGGGCGAACAATCTACAGATTCGGGTGAGTTTGCAGTTGGAGAAACAGTGAAAATTGCGTATGTAGATCAATCGCATTCTAATATTAATCCAGATAAATCCATTTGGGAAAATTTTGCCGATGGTCAAGAGCTAATTATGATGGGAGGAAGGCAAGTAAATTCTCGTGCTTATTTATCTCGTTTCAATTTTGGTGGTGGAGAACAAAACAAAAAAGTTTCCATGCTCTCTGGTGGGGAAAGAAATAGGCTGCATCTTGCTATGACGCTCAAAGAAGAAGGAAATGTTTTACTGTTAGATGAGCCTACAAATGATTTAGATGTAAATACATTACGTGCCTTAGAAGAAGGTTTAGAAAATTTTGCTGGTTGTGCTGTTGTAATTTCGCACGATAGATGGTTTTTAGATAGAATATGCACACATATACTTGCTTTTGAAGGAGATTCGGAAGTGTATTATTTTGAAGGAGGCTTTTCGGAATATGAAGAAAATAAGAAAAAACGTCTAGGTGGTGATTTAACTCCTAAAAGATTGAAATATAGAAAGTTAATAAGGTGAGTTTCTAAAAAAAGAGTTGTTTAAGGATTTATTTTCCAAAAAGGAATGGTTCTGTTTGTTTGAACAGAGCCATTTTTAATAAAAATTTGTTTTACTTTTTCAGAAAAACATAACTTAAACTTAACAAATAAGGCTGTTATTTTTTTAAAACTATTAGCTAATATTGAATTTTTGTTAAAAAAATTGTAACTTGTGCTTTTTAGTATTTCCTGTGTATAATTAGGGAAATTAAATAATCAAATTTGTATTTTATAAAATAAGCAATGGTGAAAAGAAATCAAGATAATAGATATATAGATAAAGAAAAAAGCTGGTTGGCATTTAATTTCAGGGTCTTGCAGGAAGCGGCAGATGAGAAAGTGCCATTGTTGGATAGATTCCGATTTTTAGGAATTTTTTCTAACAATTTAGATGAATTTTTTAGAGTTAGATATGCAGCAATTAGAAGATTAAGTATTTCTGGAGAATCATCAGAGAATTTATTAGGAGGTGTTTCCGCTCAAAAACTCTTAAAAGAGATTACAGATATTGTAATAGAACAACAATCTGAGAGTTTAAGAATTTTAAGTATTATTGAAAATGAGTTAGAAAAACAAAACATTTTTATAATCACAGAAAAACAAATTCTAAAAGAGCAAGAAGAATTTATAAAAGATTATTTTGTGCAAAAAGTTAGCCCAGAACTTGTAACTATTATCTTAAACAATTTATCTGAATTTCCTTTATTACGAGACACATCAGGCTACCTTGCTATTAGATTGGAAATGAAACAACACACAAATCAATCTTTTTTTTCAAAACTGAAAGCTAAAAAAGAGATTAAATATGCACTGATAGAAATACCTAAAAACATTAATAGATTTGTTGTGCTTCCTTCTATAAACGATGTGCAATATGTAATTATGTTAGACGATTTAATTAGATTTAATTTACATACTATATTTAATATTTTAGATTACGAAAGCATATCTGCACACATGATAAAAATAACCAGAGATGCTCAGTTAGAGCTAGATAGCGATTTGAATAAAAGTTTTTTAGAAAAAATATCCTCTGGTGTTAAAGATAGAAGAATTGGAGATCCAGTTCGTTTTGTGTACGATAAAACAATTGAAAAGGATACACTAAAATTTTTCTTGGAAAACATGGCGATTCACTCCAAAGAAAGTATTATTCCTGGTGGCAGATACCACAATAGGCGAGACTACATGGATTTTCCAAACCTAGGAAGATTTGATTTGCTGTATAAATCTAACCCTCCATTATTGTTAAAAAATTTAAGTTTAGATGGTAGTATGCTTAAAAAAATTGACACAAAAGATTATCTTGTAAATGCTCCGTATCAAACATATTCTTACATAATTAAATTTTTAAGAGAAGCCGCTCTAGACCCAAACGTATCTGCAATTAAAATAACTTTATACCGATTAGCAAAAAATTCGCAAATTGTAAGTTCTTTAATAAATGCTGTTAAAAATGGAAAAAAAGTTACTGTACAAATAGAATTACAAGCACGCTTTGACGAAGCCAGCAATATTTATTATGCTGAGCTAATGCAAACAGAAGGGATAAATCTGATTTTTGGAGTAAAAGGACTAAAAGTACATAGTAAAATTTGCTTGGTTGATAGAATAGAAAATGGGAAACTAAGAAGATACGGAATAATATCAACTGGAAATTTTAACGAATCTACAGCAAAAGTATATACAGATGTAACATTATTCACAGCACATCAGGAAATATTAAAAGATGTGGCAAAAGTTTTTGATTTTTTTCTCATTAATTATAGAGTACATCGATACAAACATTTAATAGTATCGCCACATTATACTAGAACTCGTTTTAACAAACTAATAGATCGAGAGATATTGGAAGCAAATTTAGGAAATTCTGCTTATATAAAATTAAAAATGAATAGTCTATCGGATACTAAAATGATAGACAAACTTTACGAAGCAAGTAGAGCAGGTGTTAAAATTCAGCTAATTATAAGAGGTATTTGCTCTTTAATACCAGGAGTAAAAGGAATGAGCGAAAATATAGAAGCCATTTCTATTGTAGATAACTATTTGGAACATTCCAGAGTGTATATTTTTGGAAACAATAATAATCCAGAAGTATATATATCCTCGGCCGATTTTATGACCAGAAATTTAGATGGTAGGGTAGAAGTAACTTGTCCTATTTACGACCAAGATATTAAAGAAGAATTAATTGACACCTTCAACATTGGTTGGAAGGCAAATGTAAAGGCAAGAATACATTCGGAATTATTAGACAATAAATATCGAGTTAATGACGGGAGTCCTATATTTAGAGCACAATTAGAAACCTATGAGTATTACAAGAAAAAAAGTTTTTAATTTTAGTTGAAAATCCTATATTATCATGATTTTAATAAAAAAATATGCTGCAATAGATATTGGTTCTAATGCTATGCGAATGCTAATTACCAATGTGGTAGAACAAGCAGGAAAAGAAACGCAATTCAATAAAAATGAATTAATTAGAGTTCCCATTCGTTTAGGGCAAGACGCTTTTACAGTTGGCGAAATATCGGAAGAAAATATTGATAGAATGATTGATGCCATGAAGGCATTTAAACTATTAATGAAGGTTTATAAAGTAGAAAAATACAAAGCTTGTGCAACTTCTGCAATGCGAGAAGCTTATAATGGTGCAGAAGTTGTTTCTATAATTAAAAAAAAATCAGATGTTAAAATTGAAATAATAGATGGCAAAAAAGAAGCTAGCATAATTGCTAATTCCGACTTACACCAGTTTATTCAATCAGACCAAACGTATCTTTATGTAGATGTTGGTGGAGGTAGTACCGAGTTTTCGTTATTTGCAGACGGAAAAATTAGTGCATCTAAATCTTTTAAAAATGGAACCGTTCGTCTTCTTAACAATATGGTGAACGAAGTTGTTTGGGTAGAAATAGAAAAATGGATTAAAGCAAACACCTCTGACTATGAAAATATTACTTTGATTGGTTCTGGAGGAAATATAAATAAAATATTTAAACTCTCAGGAAAATCTCAAGATAAACCATTGTCTTATATGTATTTAAACAATCAATACCAATATCTAAACTCTTTAACCTACGAACAAAGAATTGCCGAAATAGGACTAAATCAAGATCGTGCAGATGTAATTATTCCAGCGTTAAGTATCTATCTTAAAGCAATGAAGTGGAGTGGAGCTACTAAAATATTTGTACCTAAAATTGGTTTGTCAGACGGAATTGTGAAAGCTTTATATTACGGAAAAATATAATTTTTTTGTTTAAAAATCTAAATCGAAACTTTTTCGTAACAATTCGATATTTGGATTAATCTCTTTAAAATGATTGTATTTTTCTTGTATGCTAAACGCCTTTTTTACTACAATCGATTCGTTTATAACAATTTCTATGTCAATAGAATAGTTGTGTAATTTACCTCTTAAATATCCTAATAAATCATGTTTCTCGGCTTCAAAATTTATTCTCGAACTTTCGTTAGGCAATTCGTGTATAATACTTGCTCCTTTTAATATGGGGTCTTTTAATAGCAACAGCGATTCTAATATTTTAAGTCCTTTTTCTCCAGCTCGATGGGCATATTTAAACCATTGTTCTTGCATCTGAATTTCTGTAAATGCTTCGTTTGGAATATCTTTCAGATTTGAATCGGTGATTTTCAATTCCATTTCTAACTTCTTTTTTGCCTGAATACTTTTCAAGGACAAAGAAGAAAAGGAAGAGTCAGGTAAAACAGGTTTGCTAGTATTTGTAGAAATATTTTCGGTTGAAATTGTATTTTGTTTTGTAGCTTCTGGCTGAGTTGGACTACTTGTGGTAACTTCTGAAATATTTTTAGTTGCAGCAACTTCGGTTATAGAAAAGCTGTCTTTTTTGTAATAAGAAGGTGGAATTATGTAGAACTTAGCTTTTTTTTTTCATCAAAAGAAATAGAAGAAAGTTGCATTAGGCACAATTCTACTAATAAACGCTGATTTTGAGATTGTTTGTATTTTAAATCACAGTCGTTTGCTAAATTTATTCCTTCTAAAAGAATTTCCTGTGAAATTTCTTGCGATTGTTTGTAATATAATTTTTGAGCCTGTTCCCCAACTTCTAATAATGCAATAGTTGCTGGTGTTTTGCTAACTAGTAAATCTCTAAAATGCGAGGCTAATCCTACAATAAAATGATGTCCGTCAAAGCCTTTCGAAAGAATTTCGTTGTATGCCAATAATACTTCTGGAATTTTTGAAGAAATAATTAAATTGGTAATATTTATATACGTTTCGTAATCCAAAACATTCAAATTCTCCGCTACCGCTTGCCTTGTTAAATTAGTTCCACAATAGGAAACAACTCTGTCAAATATTGATAAGGCATCACGCATTGCTCCATCTGCTTTTTGAGCGATAATTTGCAACGCATCATCTTCATAAGCTACACCTTGTTCTTTTGCAATTTCTGCCAAATGTTCCTTTGCATCTTTAATTGTAATTCTCTTAAAATCAAATATTTGACACCTTGATAAAATGGTGGGAATTATTTTGTGTTTTTCGGTAGTTGCAAGTATAAAAATAGCGTGCTTTGGTGGCTCTTCTAATGTTTTTAAAAATGCATTAAATGCAGCTGATGAAAGCATGTGAACCTCATCAATAATATATACTTTATATTTTCCAGTTTGTGGAGGGATTCTAACTTGATCTATCAAACTACGAATGTCATCAACCGAGTTGTTAGAAGCAGCATCTAATTCAAACACATTAAAGGTAAAATCTTCGTTTGGGTCGTCGTAACCAGGCTGATTAATTTTGCGTGCAAGAATTCTAGCACAAGTAGTTTTTCCAACTCCTCTTGGTCCAGTAAAAAGCAGTGCGGATGCTAAATGATTTGTTTCTATGGCATTAAGGAGTGTGTTTGTGATGGCTTGCTGTCCTACAACATCTTTAAATGTTTGAGGGCGGTATTTTCTTGCCGATACTACAAATTGCTCCATACTTTTTAATTGTTTTGCAAATTTAGAATTAAAATAAAGAAATTCAAACTAAAAAATAGGAATTTAATTTTATTAATGCTTTTTTATTAACGTATAATTTTTCAGCAAAGTATATATTTTCAATTATTTCTGAATATTAATTTTTTGTAATACTTCAGCAGCATCATTTTCGGAGTTTGCAGAATATCCAGCTACATAAACTCCCTTTTCCCCATTCAAAGATTCTAATCCATATACAGTTGCTTCATCATCAGGATTGCTATCTCCTTCATATCTATAAATGTGATGAATTTTAAAATGGGATGGATTTTTTATAATTTGATTGGAAAGGATATTAAAATCAGTTTCAAAACCTAATTTTTTTAAAATTTCTAATGCCTCCACTACAGTTGCATATTCATAAATATTTTCCATAACAAATTTATTTTAGATTATAAAGATACGTAAATTTTAAAAGCTTACGATTAATGATTTGTTAAATTATATTTTTGTCGTAATTTTGCACAGCAGACCGCCTTATCGCTATTATAATTTATTAAAATAGAGGAAAGTCCGGACACCAAAGGGTAGCATAGCGGGTAACTCCCGTCATTCGTAAAGCGAATAGGACAAGTGCAACAGAAAGCAGGTACAGGTAATGCTGTAGTGAAACCAGGTAAACTCTATGCGGTGCAATGTCAAGTATATCAGTAGTTAAGGGTTATCCGCCCGTTGCTGAAGGGTAGGCAGCTTGAGTTTTGTAGTAATGCAAAATCTAGATAAATGATAAGGTATTGCTACTTGTAGCAAGAACAGAATCCGGCTTATAGGTCTGCTTTTTTTATTGATCTCAAAACAGTTAAAATGATGTATTTTTAGTCATTTTCCTTTCAGGTTCTAAAAATTTTAACGCTAATTTCATAAATTCTCCCAAATTAATTAGTGCTAATTTGTGAAATTAGTTAAGTTTTACAATCTTACTGATTTTTAGCATTACGCCTAACGTTTGGTTGCTTGGCGATGTGACGGATTAAGAAAGCCTAAACTTTCGGTTTTGCACTGACTTTGCAAGTACAAAACTTACTTTAAATTAAGCCCAAAACCCGCCATTTTTGTAACTGCTGTTGGCAGTAGTACATTTTAGTCCACAAATGTTTCTTTTATAACTTCTTTGCATTGTCTTATTTCTATTTTAGTTAATTTTCCAAATACTTTCAAAATTCTTGATTTATCAATTGTTCTTATTTGGTCAATAACAATCATTCCTCTTTTTTCGTCCTGATTAACTACAACTCTTGTTGGATATTCTTTTGTATTTGTTGTCATTGGACAAACAACAATTGTTTTAAGATATTTTGAGGTGTTCTTATAATTACTTATAATTTATTTTTATCTTTATCGAATGGAAAAGTTTACAGGAGAAAGTATTTTAGAGTTTACAGTTAGTTAAGTTTCATAAAAGCTTTTATTTATTCCCTTTATTTTTTATCATTGCTTCGAGCATGTCCCACATTTCGGTTGGAATTTGTTCTAAAATATTAAATTGACCAGCTCCTTGTAGCCATTCACCACCATCAATTGTGATAACTTCTCCATTAATATATGCAGAAAAATCGGAAACAAGATAAGCAGCTAGATTTGCTAATTCTTGATGATCTCCAACACGTTTTAGAGGTACTTTTTTAGACATATCAAATTTTTCTGCCAAGTCACCTGGGAGTAATCTGTCCCAAGCACCTTTTGTAGGAAATGGACCTGGTGCAATTGCATTCATTCTAATTCCATACTTAGCCCACTCTACTGCTAAACTTCGTGTCATGGCAAGCACTCCTGCTTTTGCAGTTGCACTAGGTACTACATAGGCAGAACCTGTCCAAGCATAAGTAGTTACTATATTTAGTACATTGCAATTTGTTTGTTTTTTGTTAATCCAATGTTTACCGAAGGCGAGAGTGCAATTTTTAGTGCCTTTTAAAACTATATCTATAATGGTATCAAAGGCATTTGCCGAAAGGCGTTCGGTAGGTGATATAAAATTACCTGCGGCATTGTTTAATAAAACATCTACCTTTCCAAATGCCTGAATTACAGTTTCTAACATGGTTTCTACTTGTGAATAGTCTCTTACATCACAGGCAATAGCCAAGCATTTTCCATTTGTTTTCGTTTCTAGTTCTTTGGCGGTATTTTGTAATTTTTCTAAATTTCTAGAAGTAATTGCCACTTTTGCTCCTAACTCTAAGAAATAACTGGTCATGGCTTTTCCTAGTCCACTTCCACCACCTGTTACTACAATTACTTTGTCTTCTAGTGCATTATCTCGAAGCATTTTTGCGGAAAAGTTCATCTTTTGTTTCTTTTTAATTAGTTAGTTGCGTAAAAGTACTGTTTTTTTTCTTTTATTTCTTAAAATAGTTCTTTTTTTTGAAGTATTAGTTTTTATTGCTATTTTAGTAAAAAAGTGATAAATGTCACTATTTTTGATTAAAAAAAGTATTTACTTTGTAGTAATTGTAAATATAAAATATATCATGGAAACTACCATAAAAACGAAAGAAATTTGCCCAACAGCAACTCAAACATGGGTTACTAAAAATGCGTTATTAATTGATGTTCGTGAAAGAGATCTAGTAGAACAATTATCTTTTGATGTGCCTAGTATCAAATATATTCCGTTATCTGAATTAGAAGTTAGATTTGAGGAAATACCAATGAATCAAAAAGTTGTTTTTGTTTGTCAAGATGGTGTTAGCAGTGCCGAAGCAGCTATTTTTATGACAATGAAAGGTTATACCAATATAATGCACATGCGTCGTGGAATAATTCGTTGGGCAGAAAAAGGATATCCAGTTGTAGGCGATACTTCTGAAATTGTAGCACATAACTGTCATTCTGGAGAAAAATGTCATTAATTTTCTTCCTTTAAGTGGGTTCTAAAAATTAATTTTTTAAGTTTGATTATACGAAAATCATAGACCCCA
>DZCQ01000042.1 GCA_022730285.1 Flavobacterium psychrophilum | reverse complement strand
GAGATAGAAAATGATTAATTGGGAGAATATAGACAAAAGATGGGAAGATGAAAAGTATTGTTTGAGGGAAGTAAAAATAAATGGATATAATATTAAATATGTTAAAAATCAGACTGAAAAGGTGTGTTTAGAGGCAGTTAAACAAGAGGGACTTGCTCTTCAATTTGTAAAGACACAAACGCCTGAAATAGTCTATTTTGCATTAAAACAAAAATCAGATTTGGATGTAAATTTAATTAAAATAAATAAAGAAGAATGGGAAGAATGGAGGATAACAAATGGAAACGATTGAAGTTTGTTGTGAATACTGTCTGGAAGAGTTTGTAATAGAAACTTGCCTACCAAGTATTACAACAACAACTTGCCCATATTGTAAAAATGATACAAAAGTGTATCTTGATGATGATGAAGAAATTTATCATAACTGGGAATAAAGGGAAAGGAAAAGCAGATGTTAAAAATAGAAGCAGGAAAAAGATACCTCCGAGCCGATGGTAGTATTACTGCAAAATTAGAAGTTGGTGGTCAAAAACACTATCCATTTATTGAAAGCGATAGAGAGATAGGAGGATGTGCCTACAATAAAAAAGGTGAACTGCTTTCTATTTGTAATACAAACAAAAACTTAATAGCAGAAATACCAGAATCTTTAATGGAAAAATTCATTAAAGATATTTTAAATTTCCATAATGAGAATAAATGATTAAAAGGAAAAAATAATGAAAATAGAATACGGTAAGCGATACCTTCGAGCCGATGGTGGTGTCACTACAAAACTGGAAAAGAATAATCTAGAGAATTTCCCATTTGTGGATGGAGACATAACAGCAGATGGTGCTTCTTATACAGAAGAAGGTCACCTATATATGGGTGTAACAAATGCTTTAGATTTAATAGCAGAAGTACCAGAACATATACTAGAAAAGTTTATTAAGGATGTTTTAGAATATCATATAAAAAAATAAAACAATAAATAAAACATTAAAGGGTCTCCAATCAACACAGATGAACTTAAAATTTTAAAAAATAATATTAATGGGCAACTAACAAATAAGTTAATTGCACCTTTATTTTTATCAGGTTTACCAGGTACAGGTAAGTCTTCCTCAATCAGAGCAATAGCAGCAGAGCTTAATTATCAACTTGTTGAATATTCAGCTCCAAGCATTGTTATTGAACGATTATCAGGTTTACCTAATGAGTTTTCGACACCTCAATTTAATGAGGCAGCGATATTACCATTAATAGCAGATGTTTCATCAACTATATGGTCTATACCAGAACTTATAGCAGATTGTTGGTCAGCTAGTCAACTTGGTCCGGTTATTTTATTACTGGATGACTATCATGCATTACCACAACATCTACAAGCATATTTCTTTAATTTGCTTCTTGAACGTAAATTAGGTAATTACAGATTACCAGATAATTGTGCTATTGTAGGAACAATGAATAATTCTACAGCAGCAGGTATGCACTCTATTCTATCAGCGATTCGTAATCGTATGAATATACTTGAAATCGAATTTAATTTTGATTACTGGTTTACTAATAATGGTGGTAATAAATTACATTACCTTGTTGCTTCATTTCTTAAGACTAAATCTTATTATTGTCAAGAACTTGAATCAACTGGTATTGAAGGCTTTGCTACACCAAGAGCATGGACAGCTCTTTCTAATGAATTTAATATGTATACTGATAAAGAGCTTACTAGTTTGGCTAGTAAATTAGCAAGTATGCAAGTATCAAAAGATGCAGCAAGAGCTTTCCAGACACATGTAGTATATGTTCAAGCAATTGACTTTACTAAATTGGTTACTAAACGTATACTTGTAGATCTTAGTAAACGAGACCCAATTGACTCTATAATCTTTTCATATATAGTGAATTTTATAAGAACTGTACAAGATGGACTGTATCTATTTAAATTAATGGATGCTAATTTAAATACAGCCTCTAGTACATTTATTGGGTTTGTGTTAGGCGAACTTTATATTAAACATACACATGCAATAGAATTAACTGATGGACTTAAGTTTGTTATTAACAAATTAACTAATCAACCTCTTTATGCAAATGATTATGCTAGTATAAATACAACAGATTTTACTAAAATAGTAAATACCCCTATTGAAAATATAGAGCAGTATTTAAAATTAGCAAGTGAATACCTAATTTAAATTAAGGAAATTAAATGAAAAACACAGAAACTTACAAACAGTTTATGGCAGAAATTCCACATTTCATTTTTAAGTCAGTAGCATTAGCTACTAATGAATTATGCGGTCTTTCAAAAACAAATGCAATGATATCTACTTTATTTGCAACTTTACCTATAAAAGTAGAACTTAGACATATAACAGGACAACCTAAACCTAGCAGTAAATTAAACGCACTAGATGAATTTTGTCATACATATATTAAACATGATGATATGGGTTGTGTATATATAGCTTTTTGGTATGATTCAGAAAAACATATTAAAAAAATAAACAAAGCTATACATAAACACCCAGAGTTTTTTGCTTACCTTTATATTAAAGAAGCACTTAAACTCACTAGACGTATGAATACTAAAACACATTACACAATGATGTCTAATATAATTAAACATTATAAGCCAGAAATTCTTGCTGTTAATCATTATAAATATAGTATTTATGCTTGTGATTTTGTTATTAATGCAACTATTAAACAATTATTTATTAACTCACGACTAGCCTCTAAATTTAATACAATTATTGAGGGTCAAGCCTATAATAAAGACTATGATAATATGACAGAAATAGATGTGCTTATTAAACTTATTACTGGTGAAACAGAACTAGATTTAAATTTACTTGATAACGAATGGTTTTGGGACAGTTCCTTTGGATATATACCTGCAACTATTAATGGCGCATTACCTATTGATGAAGTAATTATTACAGACCTTGGTGAATTCGTTGAATCACAACTTATTAATATGTCCAGAGGTACTGGTTCAGCAAGTATTTTTAAACAGTTTTTTAGTGCTAAAAAAGTAGACACAACTTGGTTTAAAAAAATGACTGCTGTATTTAATCATGAGGTACATAGAATAACAGATACTTTTAGATCAGAATGGTCAAATTTAAATATCGTATATAAACATAAATTTAAATCACCTACTGCTAAGTATGAAGACAATAAACTTGCTGTTGTTTTATCAATTGATCATTCAGGTTCAGTTAATACAGAAGGGCTACAAAAATTGCTATATCTTTTTAAAGAACAGAGTACCAAAATAACAAAACTATATGTCCTAATTCATGACATAGAAATTGTTAAAGAGTTTATTCTAGATTCAGATTATGATATTAGCACTAATCCTAATTTTATTGAAGCTTTATCTTATAGATATGCTATGGGAGGAACTTCCCATTTAGCTGTATTTGCTAGAATTGATGAATTATTAAAAACAAAACAGATTGATAAAAATAAAACAATCTATATAGCTTTTTCTGATAATTATTCCGATATTCCAAAGTCTATTAAAATGTACCCATCAATTAAACAATTATCTGTTACATTTTTAACACCTGCACCAAATCCTATGAATATAGCTGGTTGTGTAGATATTAGTATGAGTTAATATAGCCTTCCGTGGTAAGCTGCAGCTGAGACACGGTTCTATCCCTTAGTAATGGCAAGAGCGATAGGTAAAAACATATGCCAATACTAGCTTAGTGGTGGAAATATAAGACACAACTGAATGCGCAGATGCGTTTTTTATACGCTATGACAGTTCTGGGAGTCGCTTACCTGGGGTCCAAGAGTGCAAGTCTCTTGGCTAAGTGACAATATAAAAACTTATAATAAGTATCTACGAGGGCCTAACTATATCTATTAAAATACAAAGGATAAATTAAATAACCTTTAAAAATATAAACAGATTTTATACTCATAGTTTTAGACCCTCTTACATACTTATTAACATATTAAAGGATTTTACATGATTGCATATAATTCATTAGCAATGCAAATTAATGAGCTTAACCCAAATCTTAAATCTTTTTGGGCACCTATTAAGCTAAACAATGCCACAAATGTTTTTGATCAATTGATTAAAGAACCCTTTTCAGTATTAAACACTTTTAAAATTGAGTTACTTATACTGTATATAAATAATCATAGAGATGGCTTTGTCTCAGATGATAGAGGACAAGCCTTTTATGACTACTTAGTTAATGCTGATATAGATATTTCAACTATATTTCATTATATAGAACCATATAATGATACTTATAAACGTAAAATACCTTATGTATGCAATACAATTTTACCTCATTATACATTACATTTAATTATCGATAATGTGGTTAATTCAAAACAATATTTAAATCAGTATCTTTGTAATAAAGTTAGTCCACGTATACCAAAAATATCAGCATATAATAAGATACTTGAACCTAATCATATGTCACTAGCTATATTTAAACAATGGCTTACTACGATTAAACCACTTAATTCTGTACAAGCACAAGCATTTATTAAACAAATAAATAACTTTACAGACTCTATTAAAGTGGGATTTTTCGATGCAATTATGAGTCATTGCCCTAAACCATCAATTAAATTACAACATAGATTAGCATATATGCAATTTGATTCAACTGTATATCAAGTACTTACTCCAAAATATGATATGCACAATAAGGGAAAACAATGTATATCTTTTAGTTGTATATGGGACGGGCAAAACTCTAAATATAAACCGTTTACAACAAATGTAGCAAGAACTGCACCCACTACAGTTAATGAAATGGAACACTTACTTGGTTCAGCATTAGTATTGCTACAACAATCAAATTATTCTGAACAATTGGTAACTCAATTAATTGAGTATGCTACTACGGCTAAACCACATCTAGTTACACAATATCATAATAGATTAACTGTTGCTCATACAGCTTTAACTACACTATTAAGGATATATGATGGTAACTGATGAATTTATGTATACTGTAGCTGTTACACAATTACGTAATTGTAAAAGTAATAAAGAGTTAGAAATGCTGGTACGTAAATATGTAGAATGGTACGAAAAAGCAAAAAATATAGCACATGTATACCCTTATACAAAAAAAGCAGATTATAAAAGTATTAAGTACAATTATAAACTTTTTATACTAGCTTTAACATTATTTACAAATAAGTCTAAAGCACAATTACCAAAATATATATATCAAACAGATAAAACTGCACAACATAATTTTATCGACGGAGTAATAAATAATTCAAAAACCTATGCTCCTTTATTAGAGTATAGTGAATTTATTGATTTGTTTGAATTTACTGCTATTGTTGAAACAAGTTGCTATATTACTGACTATGCTATACCTTTACATAATATTATTTTAGATAGGCCATTACCTTTTAAAATTAAATTTAATCAACAACTTAGTTTTTTTGATAAATACTCTACAATAGGTATAGATAATGTAACTATTCAACAATACCTTTATGCCCTTAGGCTTAAACAAACATTATCTCCTAATCAACCTGCAACTATATTAGATCAATATGTAGCAGATACTTTTGCAGCTATTGAAAAGCATCAGGATATTAGTAAACATATTACTTTACTAGAACAACATATAGAAGCATTAAAAACTTATCAGGAGGCTTTAGATGGCAAATTACAGTAGTTTTTCAATTGACCTAACAGGTAATATATTTCAATTAAAAGCTGCATATGATGTATTTAAAATAACACCAAAAACAGATTTTAGTATTGATGAAATACATGAAAATTATATTAGTTCTGGGCCTTTAATTTGGAATATAACAGGTAGCGGACGTTGGGGTCTGGACATACCAATATTTATTGAATTAATAAGTAAATATTGTTTATCAGGCACAATTACTGATAGTGAATGTGGCAGTGATTTCTTTATACAAGCAGTATTAGTAAATGGTAAAATTGCTACAACAGTTAATGAAGAGTATATGTCTGATGCACACTATGAATATTGTAATGATAATGCATGGTGGTGTGAATCTTATGAAGATGCTTTAAAGGATCCTGAAAATAATCCAGAAGTAATTCAGTTTTTTCTTAGAAATAATATTATTACACAAGAAGAATTAGATGGAATCTGAAAAAACACTACAACAAACAACGATTAGTATATTACGAACACTATATCCAGATATAGTTATTAATCTATCACTTAATGGTATTTCTCTTAGTGGTTTATCAGGACAACAACGAGCACAACTCATTCGTGAATGCAAGAATCAGGGTATGGAATCAGGTACCCCAGATTTATTACTATATTTACCTGAAGGTAAAATACTTAATCTTGAATTCAAACGATCAACTGGTAAGCAGTCTTCTGAACAATTATCAATAGAACAAAGACTGTTGACTCTTGGGCATAATTATCATTTAGTATATAGCTATGAACAGGTATTTCAACTTATCGCTAGTAACACCACATTAGAATTTCGTAAATGGCAATATGGTATGTTTACTAACTCACCAGCTTTTAAGCTTTTTCCACAAAGTGAATATTTATATTATTTATCAATTTAGTTAACTAATTTAATAAACACTAATACTAAAAACAAAGGATTAAATATGATTACAATTGGTGAATATGATTATATTGGATTAGCTGATAGTTATTTAGCACAAGACAGATCTGAAGCAGCTACTGCAAATGGTCGTTTATCTTATGTTGGATCTACACTATATTCTTATAGAAGTAAAATAGCAATAATTTATGACTATACTGAACAAATTTTATTTATTAATAAAAATATGTATCATCGTTCAGTCACTACAACTAAACATATAAATAATTTACATGTTGCAGTAGTTAAACAAGACTGGACTACGTTTACTATTTATTTTAACTGTTGCCCAGAAGAGAATTTACAAATCTATTGGGGAGATATAAGTACACTAATAGATAAACATAAACGAGCACGTACTACTAAAAATGCTTATAAAAAACAAATTCATGCCCTTCTTACAGAAGCCCAAAAATATGCGAAATTACATAAACTTGAGGTACCTATACCTGATTCAATTATAAGTAGTCTCTTTAGTAACAAAATCTTAAATTAGGAGTTTAATATGACAATAACTATTCATTATGACAATTATACCGAATCGCCACGAGAATGGTGTAATTTAGGTACTATTGTAGCAGCTCATCATAGATATAACTTATCTGATGTAGCTTTCCCACAAGCAGGTGATCACGGTTCTTTATTAGATGATTTTAAAACTTATTTAGCCAATGATCAATCATTAACCCTATCTGATGTAATTTATTTACCAGTTTATATGTATGAACATTCAGGTATTGCCATTAGCTCAACTCCATTTAACTGTAGATGGGATTCTGGACAACTTGGTTTTATCTATGTTACTAAACAACAAATTTATAAAGATTATTCTGTTAAACGTATTAGTCCTAAACTACTTGCTACTATAACGAATATACTTAATAACGAGTTAGAATTATATGATCATTATTTACAAGGTTACTGTTATGAATATCGTATCTATGACAATAATGAATGTATAGATTCTTGTGGAGGATTTCTAGGCGAGCTAAAAGATATTAAAATACAAATACGTGAACAAATTGATCCATCATTATGGAAACAATTAGATGCTATTAAGTATGAAGATATTATCGATTAAATAAAACTAAATACATTAAAGGACAAATATGAAAATAGAATTTGACACACATGAAATACTATCTGAAGAAGATATTAGACAAATAGCAACAGATACTGTAAAAGAAACTTTTAAAAAACAGCTTAGCTCTAGTTTAGGTATGACTGATATGTCATTTTATATTTATAAAGGGCTAATACAAGATGCTTTAAAAGATAAAGAAATCGAGTTAGCTAAAATGGTAAATGAACGTATTAAAGATTTTAAGTTGGATAGTTGGGATATTAAATACCATACTAAAGTTGATGCAATTATAACAGAAACTATAGAATCTCGTAAAGCGGAATTTATTGATAAAGCCAATCAGCAAATTGACAAAATTCTTAAAGAAGACGATTGGAGATATAGATTTTTACAATCTGCTTCTGAATATTTACAAGAAACATTTATTGAAACAATGTACGATAATTTAAAACAAAAAACTTAACTTGAAAGAAGCCTCTATGCAATTTAGACCCTATCAACTTGAGTACATTAACAATACCCAAATAAATAAATCTAATTTGATTATAAGTGTTATGAGAAGTGGTAAATCGATAATCATGAAAGGTATTATTGATAAATACCATCCAACTGGTAAAGTTCTAATCCTTGTAGGTATCCGTCATGTAATTTTGCAACTTGCAGAATATTACGACGAATCTCAGTATACTTTTATACTTGCTGGTAAGCCATTTGATCATAGTAAGCATATTCATCTTGGCTCTTTTCAAACTCTACAACGCAGAACCATAAACCTAGCTGAATACGATTTAATCTGTATCGATGAAATTCATATGCGATTTAACACAGACATTGTAAAAGAGATTCGTAAACTTTCTTGTACTCGTGTATATTTTACTGGAACCCCACTTGATAGTCGTAACAAATTCATTTCAGATGAGTTTGATAATGTACTTGAGTATACCAATATTAAACAAATGATTGATGATGGCTATCTAGCACCTACTAAATTTATGTCAATTGGTAATATGCTAGCAGATGAATCACAACTATCAATACAGAATGGAGATTATGCAAATGCAGACATTGATCGTATTATTGACCGTTCATCACTCATTGAGTGGTTGATTGTAGATGACGTTAAGTATGGTTGGTCAACACAACACAAAACAATTATGTACACAAACTCTATTGCGACTACAGAGCGTATTGTAACAGCCTTTAATTCACCAAATGTTAGAGCCATTCACTCTAAGCTTACTAAATCTGAACTTGAGTCTGTTTGGGGTTGGTTTAACACAACAACTAATGGTATTATCGTAAACTGTAGAATGTTAACAATCGGTGTTGACATAAAAAACGCCGATACAATAGTTTATCTTTTACCTACAATGATTCATTCACTGTTTTTACAATCAGTCTTTCGGGCGTCAACTAAATACGGTGATAAACAGGCAATTGTGTATGACTATTCAGGTATGCTTAGCAAAGTTAATCCGTATAGTAACGAATGGAAAAAGCCTAAACTCTCCTGTAAAGACCAATGCATACAACAGTATCCTAACGATCTTCTAGCACAATATTTTTGTATAGAATCTTGCAAATCTAATCTTATTCTTGTACCTTGCATTGGTAAATTGTCACCTAATTTAGCAACCTATCCATTTATTAGTAATTACACTATATTTGAAGGTACTCCATGCATGGAAAGTAGGCCGATTTGGGAATACCAATACAAACAAACTACACCATCAACTGGAGTGATCAGAAAATGGGCTAAATGCAGATGTGGCTGTATTTCATACTATGATGTACAAACGATAACTTCTCGACCAGAACTTACTGAAGTGTATAATCAATACAGACCAACTAACTCTGTTATTGTTATATATAACTCTGATATACATAGTGCTTTTGTATTATTTGATAAGCTTAGTGAACCAACATATTACTCAGGACACTTTACTAGTTCAGCAGACATTATGACAGAATGCTATAAATATTTTGGTAATAATAATTTTACTATTGTTGCTAATCGTAAATTAAGTAATTTACCTAACTTAACTGTTTTACCAACACTTAGTAATGCTATTCAATATATTAATTGGCATTCAACTAACCCAGACTTTGTTAAATATTTGATTCGTAGTAAACTTACCGAATTATGTACAACAGAAGGTATAGCACCTGGATATGTTTGGTATAATTTAAAGTTAATAAATTATGGTAATGAAAAACAAACACTTAATTTTTTAAATGCAAACCCAGATCGATCGCACATAATAAAATACTTTAACAAACTTAAACCAAAGGAATAACATGATGATAGCAATACTTGATTATGCCGCAGCGCATATTGATTATAGACATTACACAACTAACCCATCAGCAGAAGAAATAGAAGAAGACCTAGCAGAGGACTATTCATTAGATAACATCAGTTGGTCACAAGTGCATATTACTTGTGAATCTTGTAAATTTTGGAATACTACTTATTCAGCATATTGTACTAAAGGTGCTACAGGAGTAGTAACCGAATTTCTTGAATTTGGTTGTACACTACATCAACTAAAAGAGGAATAAATTTATGACATTAACAGAATGGTATTTTGATAAATCAACTAGCGCTAAAGATTTAACAAATGAACAATTTTTTAATTTATTAGAATGTTTAGATTTTGAGTTAGTGTTTGAAACACTTGCAAATAGGGTTAAGATTTATTATTTAAAAGATCTTCAAAAAGGAAACTTGGCAAATATTGAACAAGATATTTTTTATGTAAAACATCAAGACCATAATAATAGACAACTTTCATTTAAAGAAAGAGACATTCAAATGAGTCTTGATATTAGAGATCAAATTATAGATAGGCTAGAGGTATATCTATATGACTATTTTGAAAAAGATAATTAAATACCTTAACAAATTTAAATAAAAGGATTGATATGGGCATTTTAATGCAAACAGCAACACAAACTACTGATATTACCATTAATGGTAAAACCTTTACCAATGAACACGGAGTGCCTAAAGAAACAGCTCTTCTAACAGCGTACTATTCGACGTTGTATACAGGAGGAAAACCTAGAGTAGGTAAATTATCAACTACAACCCTTATTGGGCCTATCCGTAAAACACTATATGGAATGTTAAATCCTGAACCAATAATTCAAGACATAATGACCCTACTCCAAAGCGCTAAAGGAACCATAATACATTCTGGTATGACCACAGCATTACAAGCACATAATTCTGGTTATATATGTGAACAACGTATGGAAACCGAAATAGCTGGTTGGAAAATATCTGGTGAATTTGACATACTAACCCCCGATAAGCAAATTAAAGACCTTAAATTTACGTCAAATTTTAGTCTTAAAAAACTTCAAGAAGACCAAGTCAAACTTCAACCAGGCATGACTCTTGAAGAAATGTATGAGCAAGTTCCAACTTACTTTAAGTACCAAGCGCAATTGAGTATTTATTACTATTTGCTCCATGATCCAGAAGTTAAACCCTATGGTTCAATCATCTTTAGTCTTAATAATGGCTCAGATATGGGACGCTTTGTCATAGACTCTGAGCAAACCTTCCCATTATGGCCTTGGGAACTTACTGAACAATTCATTACTAATAGAATTAAACTTATTGAAGAACATCTTGCCAATGACACATTACCTGATTGTTCTCCAACTGAAAGAGGGTATGTCCCAGCATCTTTCAAATTATCTAGAATGGGTAGTACAGGTAAGATGGCAACAGTACGAGGATCTATTCATGATAATGAAGTGGCATTTCGTGCATTTGTTCGTACATCAGGTAGAGCAGGAGATCAAGAAATCATTGAACCTGCACAATATCGTTTATGTAATTACTGTGATTATAACAGTATCTGCAATCAACCAATCTAATTAAGGAGCCTACATGTATAGCTATACTGAACACAATTGGGGCTGTGATGCCGACGGCAATCGTGGGATTAACAGAACATTTTATGAA